>NZ_JBDKXI010000001.1:812766-977358 GCF_039710385.1 Pseudoxanthomonas sp. CCNWLY206-1
AGCTCCGCTCTACAAGAAACGCCTGTAGACGGCTATTCGCTATCGCATGCCGTTGCGACGGCCTCATGGCTACTGACTCGGCGCTATCGCGGGGCGCAGCTCCGCTCTACAAGAAACGCTTGCAGACGGCTATTCGCTATCGCCTGCCGTTGCGACGGCCTCATGGCTACTGACTCGGTGCTATCGCGGGGCGCGGCTCCGCTCTACGATAAGGCTGCCGGGGCTTTGCTCCGTCTTAACGTGCTTGCGCTGACGATGGCCGTCGGCACCCAACAGGAGTAAACAATGAGCTACGTGGATGGTTTCGTACTGCCGGTCCCTAAAAGCAACGTGGACGCCTACAGAAAGCTCGCGCGCAAGGCCGGCAAGGTCTGGATGGAGCACGGCGCGCTGCAGTATTGGGAATGCGTCGGCGATGATGTGCCAGAGGGAAAAACCACGTCATTCCCGAAGAGCGTCAAGCTGAAACCGGACGAGACCGTGGTGTTCTCGTGGATCTGCTACAAATCGCGCGCGCACCGCGACAAGATCAACAAGCTGGCGATGGCGGATCCACGCATCGCGGCGATGGATCCCAAAACGATGCCGTTCGATTCGAAGCGGATGATTTTTGGCGGTTTTAAGGCGCTGGTGAAGCTCTGAGGCACAGCATGGAAAACGGGCGCCAGCTTGGAAAAAGCCAGCGCCCGTCCTCTTACTTGCCTACTTTCGCGTAGGTGCCCTTGAGCGCCGTACCCGCCATGATGGCGCCGGCATAGCATTCGTAGTTGGTCGGGCTGCTGAACTCTTTCTTCTTGTAGTAGCTCACCACGTCGATGACCGCATTGGCACCCTTCGACTTGGCGCTGTCCTGGAAGGCCTTCAGCACCGACAGCGTCACCCAGCGGCAAGCTTCCTCATCCGACTTATTGGCCGCGTTGGTTTTACGGTTTGCGACGTCTTCACCCATCTTCGAAACGACCGCCGGGTGTTTCTGCCCGGCCAGGTAGAAGCGGACGCTACCATCGATACCGGCCTCTTTGGCTTGCGGCGAATCAAGCAGTTCCTGCAATGGCAGCTCCACCCGTGTCTCGCGGGCGGAAGCTTGAGGAATGGCCGATGCCAGGGCGATCACTGTAGCGGCTGCGGTCAATACGATGCGATTCATGCGGTTTGCTCCTTTTGGGTTTGAACTGACTTGGCTAAACGCTTCTTGACGGATCGGCCCACGTCTACTTGGCGATGTCGACAACACTCCACAACACCTTGGAGTTCTTGATGTCGTGCGAAAGCCGCTCCAGCCACAAATTGTAGTTTCCATGAATATAGGTCTTCCCGCGCTTGACCTCGTAATCCAGGTCCTCGCTGGTCACGTAGCCGATCTTGAAACCTTTGTCGTCGTAGCTGACGGCGATCACCGCCAGATGCGTGCGCGGCGCATAGCGCAAGGTCAGCTTGCCAGGCTCGTCGCCGGTTACTACCCAACCGCGTGCCTGCGCGGCGTCGATAACAGCGGCACGCACTTCCTGCCGGGTCAGCGGCCGGGTAATCGCCGGCGCGAAGGCTTCGTATTCCGGCGTAATCATCTCGTGTTGCTTGGCGAACGCCGGCGCGGCAATAGCCAGCAACAGAGCAAGAAGAAAGGTGTTGATGAAGTGTCTGGTCATAGGTTCCCCCCTTTGAGAACGGTTTGTTATTTACTGGTGCCAACGCTTGAAGATCAACGACGTATTGATACCGCCAAAGGCAAAGTTATTGCTCATCACGTAGTGGGTGCGCAGTTCCCTGCCCTCCCCGGTCACGTAGTCCAACTCCGCGCAACGCGGATCGCGGGATTCCAGATTGAGCGTGGGCGCGAACCAGCCTTCGCGCATCATCTCGATGGTGATCCAGGCTTCGTAGGCACCGCAGGCGCCAAGCGTGTGGCCGACATAGCTTTTCAGCGAACTGATGGGCATACGCGGGCCGAACACCTGCGCGGTGGCGGCGGTTTCGGCGATGTCCCCATGATCGGTCGCCGTACCGTGAGCATTGACGTAGCCGATGTCCTCGGGCGCCAGCTCGGCGTCTTCCAAGGCCAAGCGCATGGCTTGGGCCATGGTTTCGGCGCTGGGTTGAGTGACGTGCTGGCCGTCGCTGTTGGTGCCGTAGCCGACGACTTCCGCCAGGATATCGGCGCCGCGCGCGCGGGCGTGTTCCAGTTCTTCCAGGATCAAGGTGCAGGCGCCCTCGCCCAGCACCAGGCCATCGCGGTTGGCATCGAATGGCCGCGGCGTGGTTTCCGGTGCGTCGTTGCGCACGCTGGTGGCGAACAAAGTATCGAAGACCGCCGCGGCGGTGGCGTCCAGTTGCTCCGCGCCGCCCGCGATCATGGCGACCTGCTTGCCGGTGCGAATGGCCTCATACGCCGAACCCACGCCCTGGCTGCCCGACGTGCAGGCGCTGGACGTGGTGATGACACGGCCGGTCAGGCCGAAGAACACGCCGATGTTCACCGGCGCGGTGTGGCTCATCATCTTCAGATAGGTAGTGGCGTTGATGCCGTCGGTAGTGTGCTCGTTGAGCATGCGGCCGAACTCGCCGATGGCGTTATGGCTGCCGGCCGACGAACCATACGACACGCCCACCTGCCCGCTCTTGAGTACCGGGTGGCCCAGCAGGCCGGCTTGTTCCAATGCCAGTTCAGTGGCACGCACCGACATCAGCGCCACACGACCCATGCTGCGGGTGGTCTTGCGGTTGTAATGGGCGGGCAGTTCGAAATCTTCGGCGGGCGCGGCCAGCTTGGTGTTCAGCCCTTCGTAGATATCCCAGTCCGGCATGTGGCGCACGGCATTGCGGCACTCGCGCAGGCGCAGGTGCACGCTGGGCCAATCGTGCCCCAGCGGACTGATGGTACCGGCGCCGGTGACAACGACGCGACGAGGCGCATGGTTTTTCGCAACAGGTGCGCTCATCCGATCAGTCCTCCGTTGACTGAAATGACTTGGCGGGTGACGTAGCTCGCCTGCTCGGACAGCAGGAAAGACACGACCGAAGCCACTTCTTCCGGCTTGCCCATGCGACGCATGGGAATCATCTTCAAGGCTTCATCGGCGACTTCGCCGCTGACCATCTCGGTGTCGATCAGGCCCGGCGCCACGCAGTTGACGGTGATGCCGCGGCTGGCCAGTTCCAACGCCAGCGCTTTGCTGGCCCCGATGATGCCCGCTTTCGCAGCGCTGTAGTTGGTTTGCCCGCGATTGCCGACCAGGCCCGACACCGATGACAACGTAACGATGCGTCCCGGTTTGCGTCGGCGCACCAGCGGCATCACCAACGGATTGAGTACGTTGTAGAACGCACCCAGGTTGGTGTGGATCACCGCGTCCCAATCCTCTCCGCTCATCGCCGGAAAGGCGTTGTCGCGGGCAATGCCAGCGTTGCATACGACGCCGTAGTAGGTGCCGTGTTCGGCAATGTCCGCCTCAAGCGTCTGTGCGGTGACGGCGCGATCGGCGATGTCGAAGCTCAGCACGCGCGCGTTCCTTCCCAGATTTCTGATATCGGCCGCCACTGCCTCGGCTTGATCCACGCGGTTACGACAATGGACCACCACGTCGAAACCATCTTGCGCGGCGCGAAGCGCGATTGCGCGACCGATACCACGGCTGGCTCCCGTCACCAGGACGGTCGAGTCACCACTCATAACGTTCCACTCTCCAAGTAGGCCATCGCATCCGGTGGTTCGAACACCGATACATTGGCTGTCGCCACTTCCCTGCCGTCCTCCAGGATCCGGCAGCCGAACATCCCCAGGCCATTGTCGCCCATCAACTCCCGGGTTGCTTCCACCCGCAACAAGGCACCCGCGCGAAAATACGAATCCGTTGCGGTGTAGCGACGCGTGCCCAGCAAAAAGCCAATGCTGGGCTCCTTGTCCGCCGTACGCGCACGGCAACCTGCCCAGGCGGCGATGGCTTGCGCCATGTACTCCACGCCCACCCAGGCTGGCATGCCGGCATCGGTACTGAACGGACTTTCCACCGGTACGCGCAGTTCGACCACCACATGGTCTTCGTCCCACTCCAGCAGGCGATCGATCAACCGCATCGTGCCGCGGTGCGGCACTACCCGTTCGATGTCGTATAGCGCTCCCATCTCACTCCACTCCGAACAACAAGGCCGCATTGCTGCCGCCGAACGCGAACGATTGGCTCAGCACATGCCGCAGCGGCTTGGCCGCGCGCTCACCAGCCCGTACCAAATACAGCGGGGGCAATTCCGGATCGCTTTCGCCGTCCCACCAATGAGGAGGCAACAACGCATCGGGGTTGTCGACCATGCTCAACCAGCACAAGCCTGCCTCGATGGCGCCGGCCGCGCCCAGCGTATGGCCCGTGAGTGGCTTGGTGGAACTGACCGGCACTTCGCCGCCGCATACGGTCATGACCGCCAGGCTTTCCATGGCGTCGTTCTGGCGGGTCGCGGTGCCGTGCAGATTGACGTAATCCAGCTGCTTTCCCGCGATCCCAGCCCGCGACAGCGCCTGCTGGATGGCGGTGATGGCGCCGATGCCTTGAGGCTCCGGCGCGGAAATATGGTGGGCATCCGAAGTTTCGCCCCAGCCGGCCAGATGCACCGGTCCGGGTTCGCGCGTCATCAGGAACAACGCGGCACCTTCGCCGATGTTGATGCCATTGCGGTTGGCGGAAAAGGGATTGCATCGCGCGGACGACACCGACTCCAGCGCAGTGAAGCCCTCGATGGTGAAACGGCACAGCGAGTCCGCACCGCCGGCGATCACCGCATCGACGATGCCGGCGCGCAGCAATCGGGCTGCAGACGCCAGTGCCTTGGCGCTGGATGAGCACGCGGTGGAAATCGTCCAGGCTGGGCCCCGCGCACCGGATTCATGGACCAGGAAGCGCGAAGGCGCGCCGATTTCCTGTTGCGAATAGTGGAAGTCCGCTGGCCATTGGCCGTTGTCCTGCCATAGCGGCAGCGCCTGCTCGGCTTCGCCGATGCCCGAGGTGCTGGTGCCAAGGATCACCGCCACCCGCTCGGCGCCATATCGCCCGATCGCCTGGTCGACGGCGTTCCGTATCTGCGCGAACGCGGCCGACAGCAGCGCATTGTTGCGCCCGTGCAGCGGCAAGGGCCGGTCGGAGACGTCGGGCAAAGGCTGTCGGATGTGTCCGATCGCTATCGGCCTGCCGGGCGTCATCGCATCGGAAATAGCGACGCCCCGGGGCGTATCGGCGGCGAGCAATGCCCCGCGCACCTGCGCCTTGCCTTCGCCGAGCGCGCAGATGATGCCAAGGTCATTGAGATAGATGCGGGCGCCGCTCATGGTGCGGGCGCTCCGATGTCCGCCGACTCGATCTCCAGACTATAGCGCTCGGCAAGGTTCTCAAGCTGCACGCGCCGCGCATCCAGCGGCGTGGCGGAAAGCCATACCGTCTCGCCGCGCAACAGCCGGCGCGTACCGGCTTGCTCCTCCAACCGCCAATCCGGCGGCAGCGCCGCGCGGATGGCATCGGCCGGCCAAAGGACGAACTGCAGGTCGTCCAATACGCGTTCGCTGCGCACGGCTTCCGGCAGCCAGGAGGCGCGCTGCTGAGTCAGTTCGACGCCGTCCCAATGCAGGCTCACGCCCGTTTGTCCCAGCGCTTGTACGGCCAGCCGGACTTCGGACGCGTCCACTTCCAACAACGCATCCAACTCGCGCTGCTGGGTGCCGAAACGGAAATGCAATTTCTGCTGCACCGACAGCTCATGGCCCAGTGCCGCTGGCGCCAGGCGCAGCGGCGGCAGCTCCACCAATGGCGCAGGTGCCTGCCGCTGTGGGCACGCTGCCAGCGACAGGCAAAGCAACGCCAGGGCGATCAGGCGCCGCACAGCTGCTCCAGCACGCGCAGGCGGCGCTGCGTTTCGGCGACGTATGGATTCTTCTTGTCCCACGCGTAGCCGGCCAGGATCGAACAAATCATCCCGCGGATTTCCGGCTGCTGATTGGGGTGAAAAATGATCTTCTGGAAGCCGCCTTCGTACCAGGATTCGACGAAGCGGCGGAACGTCTGCACGCCATCGCGCAAGGGAACGGAGAAATCCTTCTCCCAATCGACCTGCTCGCCCGCGTACTTGCGGCGCAGGCACTCGGCGGCCAGCTGCGCCGACTTGAACGCGATGGTCACGCCGGACGAGAACACCGGGTCGAGGAATTCACCTGCATTGCCCAGCAGCGCGTAGCCCGGCCCCCAGAGCGACTGGACATTGGCCGAATAACCGGTGATCTGCCGTACCGGCAGCACGGCCCATTCCGCGTTCTTGAGCAGCCGCGTCAGGTTGGGATCTTCGCCGACGATCGCTTGCAGGCGTTCCAGTTCGGTGCCCTGGTAACGATTGAGGAACTCGAGTTCCGCCACCACGCCCAACGAACAGCAGCCGTTGGAAAACGGAATGGTCCAGTACCAGACGTCGACGTGTTCCGGATGCGTGGTGATCAGGATCTTGTTGCGGTCGAAGCCGGCGTTTGCCGGAATGTGATCGCGAACATGGGTAAAGATGGCGCCGCGCACCGGGAAATTGGACGGCGTCTCCAACTTCAGCAAGCGCGGCAGCAACCGGCCAAAGCCGCTGGCATCCAGCAGGAAGTCGGCTTCAATGACGTACTCCTCGCCTTCCGGCGAGCGGACGGTCACTCGAGGCGTTTCTCCTGGCTCCACTGCCAGCACCTCATGGCGGTAGCGCACCTCCGCACCCATCCGTTCGGCGCCCTTGGCCAGCACATGATCGAAGTCGCCGCGCTGCACCTGGTAGGTCGTGCCCCATCCCGCAGAAAACTTGTTACGGAAATCGAACTCGGTGGTGCGCTCGCCACGTACGAAGGCGGCGCCATTCTTGTACTGGAAGCCGGCTTCCACCACGTCCTGCAGCAGGCCCGCGGCTTCGATGTATTCCATGCTTTGCGGCAACAAGCTTTCGCCAATGGAAAAACGCGGGAACTGTTCCCGTTCCACGATCAGCACCTTGCGTCCTTGCTGTCGCAGCAACGCGGCCGCCACCGAGCCTGCTGGACCCGCGCCGATGATGAGAACGTCGGTTTTTTCCTTGACAGCCGTCATGCCTGTTTACCTGTTGAGTTTATTTGAGAGACTTCGTCGATACGTTCGGCGACGAGAAAACGAAAGGGGCAGCCGACGTCGTCGCGGGTGACGACAAAGCCGTGCTCGGCCAGCAGCGCCGGAAAATCGAGTTTGTGCCAGGCGTCCGCGAACGGCTCGAATACGCGACGCGCCATCCACCAGAAGTACACGCCGCGCCAGCCATGGCGCCGGAACAGCGTTCCAGCGCTCTCGCGCCATTGCAGCGGCGAAGGTTCAAGCAAGGCCAAGCGTGCACCCGGACGAGTAATGCGCCGGAGCTCGGCGCAGAAACCACGCAGGTAATGCGGTGGGATTTCGTGCAGCACGAAGCTGATGCCGACCGCATCGAAGTAGCCATCCGGCAAACCGCTGTCTTCCGCCACGCCCTGCCGCCAATGGATGCCCGAATGCTGGCGTGCCGCGAGACTGAGCAGGTATGGCGATGGCTCCAGCGCCCAGACTTCGTCGACACCCGCCTGATGCAGAGCCGCCGCCAGGTATCCCGCACCACAGCCGATATCCACCGCGCGTTCTGCTTTCCGCAGGCTAGCAGCGACTTGTGCGCGGCCCCGCCGCATGTGGCCCAGCATGGCGCGCTCGAAGCCACGCACATAACCGCGGGTTACCCGATGCGAATAGTTGCCGTTGGGCAGGTTGTGGAACTCTTGCAGGAGATATTTTGGAAGGCATTGCGCGCCAGGCAGATTCTGCGGCAGTTCGACACGGCTGCGCTGCTTGCCTCGGAACTTGCTGAACAGCTTGCGTGCCATCGCAGGCTGCCACCATGGCGTGATGTCAGGCCATGTTTTCGGCAGCGACACCGTCGCCCAATCCATCGACTCCGGCGCGGCTGCCGACGGCGCTGGCATGGCGGGTGTATGGCGCCTTGTCATGTCCGCCATGGAAGCGTCGTTATCGAATGGATTCGCTGCACTCATGGTGTTGGCTCTCCCACGACTGTGCTCGCGGTCGGCCGGAATAACGGCGAGATCAACCACACCAATCCGATGCCGAACAACAACGTCAGCCCGAACGCTCGCAATGCCGGCGTGGACGACAACCCCAGCAAGCCGAACGACAACCAGGTACTGGCCGCACCCACCGAAACCGCCAGCCATGCGCTCGGGTCGCCTTGATGCTCCACCAGGAACACGCCGTAGTCGATGCCCATGCCAAGCAGCAGCATCAGCGCCAACACATTGAACAGTTGCAGCGGCTGCCCCAGCCAACCCAATAGCGCTACCGTCAACAGGCCCGCCAACAGCGTCGGCAACAGCGCGCGCCAAGCGAGGCCGCGATAGCGCCAGTACAGCACCGCGAAGACCAGCAGCACGCCGACCAGCAGCAGCCAGGTCATCATCTGCCGGTAATGCCCCAACAGCCGCGAAAAGTCGGCGGTGCGATTGACCCAACGCACCCCTTCCAGGTTCTCGGCCTGCGCACGCAACAGATCCAAGGCACCGGCTTGGGAAAGGTCGTCCACCAGCACCACCGTGGCCACGCCATCGCCCAGCGGCCCCAGCCAGAGATGGCGAAACGGCTCCGAGGCTGGCGATCGCAAAAACGCGCTCGTTTCGATGTTTCCCGTGGAAGGCGGCTGCCGCTGCAGGTCTTCGCCCAATTGCGCGGAGACCCGCGACATGACCTGGGTTTCGGCACGGGTGGTCAGTACAGCATCGGCTGTCTGCCGCTTTTGCGAAGGCAGCCAATCGCTGATCGCGCGGTAGCCGCCGATCTTGTGCTCGGCCTTCAAGCGGTCGAGCTTTTCGATCAGCGCTTCTTCCCGCTGCAGCGTCTGCTCGGCATCGGCGCCGCGCACCAGGTAAAACTGCGCCGGACTGGGCATGCCCAGCAGGCGACCGATCTTCGCCTGCTGTTCGATCAGCGTCCGCGGCGACGATTGCAGGCTGCGCAGATCGTCATCGGTATCCAGCTGCCACATACCCGCCGCGATGAATGACAGCGTCAGCACGCCGACCATCATCCACGCACGGTTGACGCGTGCGCTAGGCCAACGCTGCAAACCGCCGCCTAGCCGCTGCGAAAACTTGGTGACGGGAGGACGGCGGCCACCGATAAACGGAAACCAGCACACCACGGTGAGAAACGCCGCGGCCAACCCGACCACCGAGAACAACGCCATTTGGCGAAGACCAGGAAACGGCGCCAAGCCCAGCGCGAGGTACGCCAACGCGCTGGTCACCAGCGCTAACGCCAATCCTGGCAACAAGTGACGAAGCAGCGACCAGCTGTTTTTCCTGTCTTCGCCCTGGCGGGCTGCGAACCAATGGATACCGTAATCCTCGGCTACGCCCACCAGGCTCGCACCGAAGATCAGAGTCAACAGATGCACTTCTCCAAATACCAGCGCAGTCACCGACAATGCCGCGGCGCAGCCGATCAGCAAGGACACCGCCACCAGCAGGATCGGCCGCAACGAACGGAATGCCAGCCACGTCAGCAACAGCACTGCCGCCAACGATCCCCAGCCGATGGTGTTGATCTCACGGTGGGCCTGCACCGCCGCGGCTTCCGCGTGTAGCGGCACGCCGGCGCGCAGGTCGCGTACTCCAGGCACTTGTTCCCGTGCCGCACCGGTAGCCGAATCCAGCGCGTCCTGGATGACGCGCTCACCATTCAATGCAAACGCCGAGGCGCGAGTCTGGAATCGCAAAACCGCCCAGTAGCCATCGTCAGCCTGTAGCAGACCGTCGTCGCCGATACGCAGACCCGACGCGGCCGCGCGTGCGCTCCACCACTGCGGCCAGAGCCCCAACGGGTCGGAGCGCCATTCCGTCAGGCGCGGCGCGCCCATGGGGCCGTACAGCGCCGCCAAGGCTTCTTCGGCCAGCGCATCGGCAGGCGTCCTGGATAACCGGATTCGCTGTTCCGCGGTCAGTACACGATCACGATACGGTGCATAAAACGCTCGCGCTGTGTCGAACCAGTCCTCGGCCGACTCGCTTTCCCGGAACGGAAGCTGGTGCGCTTTCTGAAGCGCTTGCAGGTGGCCACGAAACGCCGCTTCGGCCGCTTTCGCCTGCTCCGGTGTTTCCGCCCCCAACAACACCACCATCTGGCGCGCGCTGGCATCGGCAATGTGGCGAGTGGCATCGGCCACTACGCGGTCGTCGGCGTCCTGCGGCAGCAGCGCCAGCACGTCGCTGTCGATGCGCGACTGCTGCCAGAAATGCCATTGATGGAATCCAACGGCGACGACCACCAACAACCAGGCCAGCGCCAGCCAACGCCACGCTCGCGCGAAACGCTCACTACCGGCGCTCGCCTCATTAGAGCTCGCCTCATTAGAGCGCGCCGGCTCAGTCAAAGCGCTTCGCCTCGTCCACGCCCAAGCTCGCCGGTGTTTCGCGGAGATTGAGGAATTTCAGTTGCGTGCGATCGCCGTTGGCTTCGGCTATCTCGACCTGGCGCACATAGCGATCGCCATTCAGCACGATCGATTCGAACGAACGCGCCAGTGCGCCGGGCTTCGGCTTCAGGGTGATCCGCCAACCGTCCTTGGCCTGCGCCTGGACTTGAATATTGAAGCGCGACGAGAGCGATTCCACGTCGCCACTCATCAGCGCAAACATCATCAGATTGACTGAGCGTAAAGCGGGTTGCTGGCGGGCATCCATTTCGGTGCGGGTACTGCCATCACGCTGACGACTGAGTATCCGGTCGCGAGTCAATACCACTTCCGAAGGAAATGGCTTGACGGTGGTCCACACCACCCCTTTATCGCGCGCCAGCAGAAAATGTCCTTGCGAGCGCAGTGGATTCTTGAATCCACTGATCTGCTTTTCCTGTTCGAAATCGCCTCGCAGCACCGGCACCTGAGCCACGCGCTGGCGCACCAGGTTCAGATCGTCAGCCGCCTGCACACACGGCAGCACAGCGATCGCCAGCAATAGCAACACCAACCAGATCAGCACGCGTCCCAAACCCCGGGCGCCGCGCCGTGTCGGACGCATGTTTTTTGCTGGCACGTAGACACTGCGCCCTTGGCTGTGCGAATCGCCGTTGCTCGACTTCATATCTTTACTCTCAGCTTTTCCCAAAGCACAGGAGGACAGACATAAAGCATCTCGCCGGAAACCGCATCGACTGCCACCTGAATGGTGTGGGCACGGGTCAGGATCTGTTCCGTTTCAGCGTCCTCGATGCGGTAATCAATCTTCAGCCGGTTTTCCCATTCGCTGATTTCCGCGTGCACACGCAGCGGCTGCGCATAGCGCAATGGCCGGATGTATTTGATACGCGCATCCACTACCGGCCATAGATAACCGGACTCGGACATTTGCGGATAGTCGTAGTTGAAACTCTGCAGCAATGCGCAGCGAGCAATCTCCAGATACTTGAAGTAGTTGCCATGCCAGACCACCTGCATCGGATCGCAATCATGGAAGGCCGGACTTAGCGACACCGCATGGCGGAGATGGGACGGTTTATCAGTCGGCATACAGCGCCCAGCGTTCGCCGCGGATGTCATCCAGCAATGCACGCAACTCGCCGTCCAAGGCACGGTCTTCTTCGATCAGCGAGATGCGCTGGCGAAGATCTTCGTACATCGATGCGGGTTCATCGCGCAGTTCGGATTGCGGTCCCGCCACGCGTTGCCGCAGTTCGATGCCCTGGCGCGCGGCGATCAGCATCGCCGCGACGACTTGTTCGGTCAGCTCGACGATGCGCAGGCAGTCGCGGGCGGAAATCGTGCCCATGCTGACTTTGTCCTGGTTGTGGCATTCGGTGGAACGCGAGAACACCGACGCCGGCATGGTCAGTTTCAGGGCTTCGGCGGTCCATGCCGACACGCTGATCTGCAGTGCCTTCAGGCCGTGGTTGATCGCGGCACGCGGGCCGCTGGCGGCGGACAGGTTGGACGGCAGGCCGTGATTGAAGCGAGTGTCGACCAGCAGCGCCAACTGCCGATCCAGAAGATCGGCGATGTTGGCCACGGCGTTCTTCATGGAATCCATCGCGAAGGCGATGTGGCCACCGTAAAAATGGCCGCCGTGCAGAATCTGCTCGCGGTCGGGATCGATCAGGGGATTGTCGTTGGCGCTGTTGAGTTCGGTTTCGATCAACTGGCGCAGGAACGGCAATGCGTCTTCCAGCACGCCGATCACGTGAGGTGCGCAGCGCAGCGAATAGCGATCCTGGAGCCGCTGCTCGTTGCGCGGGGGCCGGTCGCTATGCAGGTCTTCGCGCAAGCGCTGCGCCGTTCGCGATTGTCCGGGGTGCGGCTTGGCAGCGAACAACACCGCATCGAAATGATGGGCGTTGCCGGCGCTGGCCAGTACATTGAACGCGGTCAGCCGTGTCGCCAGCCGGCACAGATACTCCGCGCGATGGAACGCCAGGCAGGCCAGCGCGGTCATAACCGCGGTGCCGTTCATGATCGCGAGACCTTCTTTCGGCCGCAGCTGCAGCGGCACCATGCCGATCTCGGCCAATACTTCTTTCGCAGCCCGGCGCTGGCCCTGGTACATCACCTCGCGCTCGCCGCACAGCACCGCGGCAACGTAGGACAGCGGCGTCAGATCGCCGCTGGCGCCTACCGAGCCTTCCGCAGGGATCAATGGCAGCACGTCGTGCTTCAGCAACAGCACCAATCCTTCCAGCAGCGGCAGGCTCACTCCGGACATCCCGCGTGCCAGCGACGCCAACCGCGCGGCCAAGACGGCGCGTGTTTCCGCTTCATCCAGGAAGCGGCCCAGGCCACAGCCGTGGTAGGCGAACAGATGATGCGGCAGCTCGGCGACCAGTTCCGGCGGAATATTGACGGTGCACGAATCGCCGTAGCCGGTGGTCACGCCGTAGATCACGCCGTCTTCTTTCAGCAGCCGATCCAGGAAGTCGGCGCCACGGGTAATGCGCGCACGGAACGCGGGGTCTTCCGACAACTCCGCTGTCGCGCGACGGCGCGACAGCGCCACCACGTCTTCGATACGCAACGGAGCGTCGCCAAAGCGCGGCGACGGGGTTTCATTCGGTGGAGGCGTCATGCGGAACCTGATCCCAGAAGGGAAAGAAATTGAACCAGTCGTAAGGAGCGCCGCGAACCTGCGCTTCCAACCATTGTGCAAAACGCGTGGCCTGTTCGGCCAGTGCGGCATCACGCGAACCGCGAGGCAGGACGATGCGATCGGCGATGCGTTCGAAACGTATGTCGTAGCCCTGCCCCGCGTGGGTGCAGGCCATCGTGAAGACCGGGCACGCCAACGCCGAAGCCAGTACGTAGGCACCGATGGGAAATGGCGCCGGATGCCCCAGGAAAGGCACTCGCACGCTGCGGCCGCCGCGTAAAGGAACGCGGTCGCCGGCAATGGCGATGAATTCGCCACGCGCCACGCGTTCAGCCAGCATCACCGCGGTAGCGGGTCCCAGGTCGGTGACTTGCAGCAACTCCACCTTGCCGTGCGGGTCCAACCGGCGGATCAGCCGGTTGAAACGTTGTGCGTGCGCCGTGTGCACCAGCGCGGTCAGGCGGAACCCGGGCACGCGATCCGCCAATGCCTGGCACAGTTCCAGGCAGCCGATGTGCGCGGTAATGATCACGCCTCCCTGCCCGCTGGCGATGGCCGTGAGCATCTGTTCACGATGCATTCGCACCTGCTGCGTCGGATAGCGATGGCCCAGCGCCAGGATCTTGTCCAACAGGGTTTCGGCGAACCCGGCGAAATGACGCAGGCTTTGCCGCCAACCCGGCGTCGCTTCGAACACGCCGCCATGCGCATGCAGGCGCTGCAGATACTGCAGCGATGCCCGGCGCGCCGTGGCGTTGGTCAGCCAGTGGAACAGCACGACCGGGTAGACGCATATCCGGAACGGCCAGCGCCCCAGCCAGCGATGGATACCGCACAGGAACAGGATCCCTGCGGCGGAGGTGGATTCGCCGATATCCGCCCAATGCTGGCCACGTGCCGCGGTCATGCGCGAACCGGCCGAGCCATGCGCATCCGCAACAATCGCGGCAGCCGCCGCAGCATGCCGAAGAACAGGCGCGCATGCATGCGACTGATCCGCACGTTGTCGTGCCATACGTCGAAGTGGGAAACGCCGTCGCTGGGATAGGTCACGCGCGTCGGCAGGTTCTCGACTTCCACGCCCCGCCAGTAGAGACGGACGATTACCTCGATATCGAAATCCATGCGTTTGCCAATGGTTTCCTGTTCCATCAGGCGCAGCACCGGCGGCAACGGGTACACGCGGAATCCGCACATCGAATCGCGAATGCCGAACGACAACGTATTGATCCAGACCCAAACGTGGGTCAGGTAACGCCCGTACAAGCGGCCCTTGGGCACGCTGGCGTCATATTCGGGAGTACCGCAGATGATCTTCGCGGGCGCTCGGCGGGCGTGTTCCAGAAAGCGCGGTATGTCGCGCGGGTCGTGCTGACCATCGGCATCGATTTGCAGTACGTGGGTCGCACCCAACCGCGCGGCTTCCCGGAATCCGGCCAGCACCGCGCCGCCCTTTCCCTGGTTTTGCGGCAGCCGCAGCAGGGTCACCTGCGGGGCGTGTTCCCGCGCCAGCGCGTCCAGCACGCGCGCGCATGAGTTCCTGGAACCATCATCCACCAGCAAGCATTGCTGGCCGGTCGCCACCACGCCTTGCACCATGGCACCGATGGCATGCTCATGATCGAATACCGGGATCAGCACCCACGGACGGAAATCGCCGTCCGCTGCCTCGACAGATTGCCGCGCGGCCGCCATCTCAGTCGTCATGACCGAAAACTACCCGGCCGCTGGCGTGTGGTCCATGCACCGAGACGTAGCGAAACGTCAGCGTGTGTTTGTTCGCCTGCCACTCCAGGCTCAGCGTCAAGCGATCGCCGGGACGCGCCACGCGCTGGAATTTCAGTGCTTCCATGCGCAAGAAGAGCGGCGGCAGCGCGAAGGCCTCGCGGCCGAATCGGATCGCCCAATCCAGCTGCGCCACGCCCGGCAGGATGGCCGCCTGAGGGAAGTGTCCATCGAAAGCCGCCAGCGAAGGATCCAGATCCAACTCCAGCTCGGCCGCCGAATCGTCGCGCTTTAACCAGCGCGGTTGCGGACGCTCAGGCCGGAATAATGCGGTCAGCATCGCTTCGGTGGACTTGCCCTGCGCGTTGACGGGTAGCGCTTCGACGAATCGCCAGCGACGTGGCCGCGTTACTGCGTCCTGACTGGTCGCAAGATGCTGGCCGAGTTGGAGGGAGAAGCCGCGCCGTCCGATCTCATGCAGGCAGCTCCAACCCGCTTCGCTGGGCACGATCACGGCGGCCAACGTATTTCGAGCGCCGGTCAGTGAAAGAACTTTGGCTTCCTGCACGTGGTCGTGTTCGGCCAGTTGCCGTTCCAGCGCATCCAATGAGACGCGGCGTTCTTCGATCTTGACGATGCGGTCGGCGCGACCCAGCAGCCGGAACCCACCGTTGCTGTCGGCTATGGCGCGGTCCTGGCCGCGCCACCACTCGTCCTGCAGCAAGTGGGGCGATCGAACTTCCAAGACGTCCTGCTCCACCCGCCAGTGCACGCCGGGTAATGCCTGCCACGCCGGTTGTTCGCCGTTCCAGCGCCGCCATGCGATGCCACCGGTTTCGCTGCTGCCGAAAATCTCGGTGGGCGCCACGCCCAGCAGGCGCTTCGCCGCCAGCGCCGATTCAGCCGGCAGCGCACCGCCGGATGAAAACACCGCCCGCACGCGCCCATGCAGCGACGCCCAATCCAGCTGTTCCGGCATGCGCTTCAAGTGCGCGGGGCTGGCGACCAGCACCGAATCCCGTCGCGCCAACGCCATCGCCATGTCTTCGGGAAAGAACGTCCGCGGCACGATGGCGCGACCGGCCGCCAACGGCCACAGCACGCGGAACAGCAAGCCATAAATATGTTGATGCGACACCGTGCCATGCACGGCGGCCTCGCCCAGATCGGCGCCGAATGCCGCCTGCAACGCTTCGACTTCGCGTGCCAACTGGCTCAGCCGTTTTTCGATGGCGACCGGCTCGCCGGTACTGCCCGAAGTGAACACCATCAGCCGGGTCGATTCCTCGTCCAGCGGCATCCATTCTTCGGACGAATCACCGCCGTGTCTGGTGATGTTGCCCGCTTCAGCAAAAAGCGGTGAGAGTTCGGCGGGAACATCGCCGGCAAAACCCGCTACGTGCGGCTGCAGCCTCGCCAAGGTAGCCGGCAGGTTGTCGCCGCCCAGATAGACACGCTTGCCGGCGTGCCAGGCACCGAACAGCGCCGCCGCAAACTCCGCGGTGTCTTCGAAATACAGCGCCCAGTCCTGGCCGCTTTGAGCGGAAAACGCAGCACGCCATTCCGAGGCGCGCCGACGGAACGCCTCATGGTCGGCAGCATCGCTTTCGCTCGCTTCCGCTCCGGTACACGCGACCGGCCGGCCGCGCTGTGGCAAGACCGCCACTCGGTTAAGCGAAATCCAATCAGCCATGCCGGTGCGCCGCCATCACCCGCTGCCGGACCAACCATTCGCCGCCGAACAGCACGCCCATCAGCACATACGCCAGCAGGCCGTTGTAGAACGCCCAAACCCGATCGGTCGCCCACAACGCCGTCGCCAGCGCGACGACGCCGTTGAACACGAAGAAAACGCACCACACCTGCGTCACGCGGCGGGTATAGACAACGCCCCGCGGCGGCAGATCCGGATCGCTGAGACGGGCGATGCGTTCGACGGCCGAAGGCGGAAAGCGCAAGCTGACGGCAAAGACCGCCAACATCGCGGCATTGACCAGTGCGGGATAAAGTTTCAAAGGCAAGGCATCGTTGAATATGGTCGCCATCGCGGCCAGCAGCCCCGCGCTGCCCGCGGCCACCAACCAGACCGCCTGGCGCGTCGCGACGGCACGCAGCAGCGCCAACGCGAACAGCAGCAATGCCATCCAACGCGGCTCGAAACGACCCAGCGCGAAATAGACCACTAGCGGGTACGCCAGCGAAAGCGCAAGAAATACCACCGCGCGGACACGAGCCAAAGGAGCGCGGGCCAAAGGAATACGCCTACGGCCGGTCTCAGGCGGCTTCTTCGCGGATCAGCCCGAACAGCACATCAACGATGTCCTGCACCGTGCGCACGGATTTGAACGCATCAGGCTGCAGGCCCCGTCCCAACAAGGGCTTGAGCTGCACAATCAGGTCCACCGCATCGATGCTGTCGATATCCAGATCATCGTAAAGGCGCGCTTCCGGTTTGATCCGCGACGGTTCGATCTCGAAGGACTCGTGAAGGATCGCGACGATCCGGTCGAAAAGTTCGTTCTTGGTCATCTTGCTACCCCTCGCCCCAGAGACTACTGCTGTCTCTGCGAAGCGACAAATTCAGCCAAAGCGTGCACGCTGGAAAAATGGCGGCGCGTTTCCTGCGAATCCGCGGAAAGGCTGACGCCATAACGCTTCTGCAGCGCTAAGCCCAATTCCAGCGCATCGATCGAATCCAGCCCCAGACCCTCGACGAACAGCGGCGCGGCCGTGTCGATGTCCGCGGGCGCGATGTCTTCCAGTGACAACGACGAAATGATCAGTTCCTTGATCTCGTGCTCAAGTGCCTGCACGCGTTTGTTCCCCTGCAAAATAGTGAGCCAGAAAATCGGTAAGTCGTCTCGCCGCGACAGCTTCCCCCCCTGTAACAGGATCAATGCCGTCCAGGAACCGCGCAATCGGCAGGTCTTCCTGAACGTCGACCGTTACATGGAACCGCCTCGACGGCACACGATACCATTTCTCCCCTTTTCCCAGGGTGAGTGGCGAACACGTCAACCGTACCGGCGTAATGTTCAGCTTGCCGCGTACCGCGATATTCGCCGCACCGCGCTGCAATCGCAGCGGCTGGCCCGGCGTGGTGCGGGTACCTTCCGGAAAGATCACCAGGTTGCCCCCCGCCCGCACCGCGGCGATACAGTCGTCCACCAATCCGGCCCCGTCCTCATTGGAAACGTAACCAGCCGCCCGGACCGGCCCTCGCATGAACGGATTGCGCGCTACCGCCGACTTGACCACGCAGTCGGCATTGGGCAGAAGGGAAATCAGGAACACCACATCGATCAACGTCGGATGATTAGCCAGGATCAGCAGGCCGTCCCGCTGCAAGCGCTCCTGACCACGGATTTCGTACGTCAACACGCCCAATCGACGCATCAGCTCCACATGGGCGGCGAAACTGCGCTGTACCAGCCGACGTATACGCTGCTTTCGGCGCAAGGGATCCCGCACAGACCATTGCAGCGGCGGAATCACGAACAGCCGCAGGACAAGCCCGCCCACGCCGAACGCCAGGAAGCTCAGACCGGTCCCAAACACCCGCCAGGCATGGTTCAGTCGTTCACGCATGCCGTCGCCAGGTCCAACTCACGTTGTCGGCACTGAATTCCAACGTCCTGTCCTGCGCCAGAAAAAAGCGCTGCACGTCCAGGCCATGCGGCAGATCCGATGCCGCTGAAGCCGGGATTGGCGTCGAAACGGAGCTGGCGCCGTCACCCCAACTCAGTTCCAGCGGTACGCCCTGCCGGCCTGCGTTGGAGCGCGTGATCCGCCAGCTCCAGGCATAGAACGGGTCCGCCTCGTCGGCGAAATCCTTATAGACGTCGGGCAACGGGGCCTCATAGCCGACCACCAGCACCTCCGGCGCGCCATCGGCCAACAGCCCGGCCGCTTCCACGCAGGCCGCTTCCGCGGTGGTCTTCCCCGCCGCCAGCGCCAGATAGTTGCCGCGCATGCCGCGGATGATCGAATACAACGCCGCGATGGCGTTATGCACGGATAGGCCAAACCCCGTCGGCGAAAGCGGTTCATTATTCGCCAACGCCCGCAACAGCTCCATCGAGCGCTCCACATCCCCATGCCGCGATGCGAACACCAATGGCACCGATTGCGCTTCCGCTTCCTGGCACCAGTACGCCGTCTGAATCGCCATCCGTCCGAGCCGCTCGATGCGGCGGCGCTGCATGGCGGGTACTTCGCTGAGCGCCGGCGTTTGCTCCCCCTGCGGCAGAAAAGGCTGTTTTGCCCAATCCAACCACTCCTGGCGCGTCTGCAGGCCCGGCGCCCATGCCGACCAATCGATTACGGTGAATTCAATCATTCCCTGCGGTACTGCCTTGCCGGAGCGGTCCGCTATTTCAACCGCAACGGGGTCGATTCCGCCAGCCGTGAAAAAAATTGAACCCGAAGCTTGCGCATCCGTGAATCGCTAGCTATTATTCCGCTCCTTCCAGCACACGTGGGGCCATAGCTCAGCTGGGAGAGCGCTTGCATGGCATGCAAGAGGTCGCCGGTTCGATCCCGGCTGGCTCCACCATCTCCCGGCATTAGGCCTGTCTGGAGTTGAAAATTTGGAAAAGCTTTACCGCGTCCCCATCGTCTAGAGGCCTAGGACATCACCCTTTCACGGTGGCGACCGGGGTTCGAATCCCCGTGGGGACGCCAATTTAGAAAAACACTTAGGGCTCGGGAAACCGGGCCCTAATTGTTTCTGGCGTATTGAAGATCAAATGACACGGCGCCCCAACGAAAACGTTCACGAATTCAATCCAGGCGTAGGCACGTAGAGCGGAGCTTGCTCCGCTGCTCTGCTCCCAGGGGCGAACGCCTGAGCCGCTACCCTGCAACAACCTAGCTACTCCGGCAGATTCGAACGAATCAGATCCGCGGTTTCGGTAAGTTGCTTGGCGGAAACTCGAACTCGCTCTCGACGCTGTGCGTCTCCGCTTGGGTCGTGTGATACGCCCCTTTTGCGCCCGGCGCCATCGAATGTTGCGAGTTGAGGCGGACCTACACCCCAATCACTGCCCTTCTGCCGAGGCACGACATGGAAATGGAAGTGCGGTGTTTCCTGTCCACTAAAGACCCCGTTGTTCTGGAACGTAAGTATTCCGAGGGGCCGATAAGTCTTGACGAGCGCCTCTGCGACTCTCTTAGCCGAGACCAATACAGCCCTGCACTCTTGGTCGGAGAGATCGAGCAACGTCGCGACGTGCCGACGCGTGATAACGCAGCACTGGCCCACTTCGAATTGCCACGGATTGATCACGGTCAACGTATGTTCGCTTTCGTCTATGACCGCCCATCTTTCTTCGCGACCTGCCATCCCTTCGCAAAGATCGCACGGGTCTCTTACGGGAAGCTTGATCATTTACCCTCTCCGATTAAGCTGGTTTGTCCCAGGCTGCCCAACTCTTAGTAGACAGACCCAGGGCCTGGCTATCATCTGCTCCGATAGTGCAACGACTTGTCACCCGGCGTTTAAGCCGTCTTTCGAATCGCGAGTTAGGTCATACACGAGGTAGCTCTTATCCTCATCCCATACGGCGACTACATTCTCAACTCCATACTCCATAGCAACCGGTTCAATCGGATCAGTTGATGTCCAAAACACGCCAGTGGTTCTGAGGTAGCCCTCCCGATGCGCATGTGTTCGCTTTTGAGAAACGCGGGTACAGGAATCGAACGTGACTTGGAGAGGCTCGTTTTCACGAGTGCCATCTCGGCCAAAGCTGTAGCACAGATCGATACTATCGAGCGGGTAACTGTCGCCGTCGTCAAACGTCAGAACCCAAGCGCCACGACGAGCCTTGGCCCGAAGCAGGTAGTCATAGAGATGGGCGGCTTCCATAGTCTGGAAAAGTCAGATGTCGCCGGAGCTACGCCGATCAGTGAAATGGTGATTTGATGTCCAGTTATCGCCAACCACGCCAAACAGCTCTTCCGCGTTCTCGAGCGCCTCTTGCTTGGTTTTGAACCAGCTGTCCGCGGTAAAAAAACCGGCGGGCGACATGACGAGGTGATAACCATGCTTCTTGGTGCCTTGAATTTCCAAGAGCACTTCGCATCGGGTCGCTACTGCCTCGCTCCCGCGTGCACCATCGGCGGGCTCAAGACCCCAACTATTCCTGCTTCCGAAAATATCGGCGGCCACCTTCGCCACGATCGATTCCATTGCGTTCCTCAGCTTTTCTCTAAGAATTCACTGCCCGCCGACTCCGCAGGCAGGCGAAGACGCTCGGTTTCCTGGGGCACAACGGCGGCGGCAAGACATAGCCTGTGCACGCTTGGGCCCTTCAGGTTCGACGGAATCACTTTCATGATCAATCGACTCTCCGCCCCTCAGTGCGGTTTCCACCCGAGTGGATGTCCTGGCCGGCGTCTGGTGGCCGTGATTGCGACAAAGTAACAGACCTCCCATGGAGTCGGACTTTCTCCCTGCTACCAACTGGTTAGCGTCACTGCATCGGTTGGCGAATGATCGTCTTCCACTTGCTTGGATCTGCGCGCCGAACATCGCTCAAGTAAATCTCATGGTGCTTTCCGGCGAGGCCTGATCGAGCATTGATGAAAGCGTGCAAGCGCTCAATCGTCGGCCCCTCTGCAGAGAACGGGCCAACGTGCAGTACTTGGGCGCAGCGACCTTCGGTAAATTCCTCCAGGCGAAGTTTGTCGATGGCGGGAAGCTTCTTCTTGCTTCGAACTGCTGAAGTAGCCGCCTTGATGATTTCGTCGCCAACAAAGTCGGGTTGCATGATCATCATCGTCCATTTCCATTTTTTTCTATCGTTGGAAATGAAGGCCGACATGTCTTCCGCCCACCAAAGCCCTTCAAGCGGCATCACGGAATAATCGAGCTCCTGTGGGCCTTTCTTGACCATGAACTTGGCGGTGTAGGACACGGAAAACAATGCTTCCACCGCTTGCGCATATTCCTGGGAATTGTTCGGATCGCCTTGTCCGTCAACCATGAGGAATCTGAAGGCAGGGACATCAATCTGCGCAACGTCTGTGGCAGGTGCTCGGTAGAACGGGTTCAGTTCCCTCTTGACGTCGATCTTCTTCATTTATCCCCACTGCCCTGGCGCTCAAGTCAGCTCTATTCCACATTCTCGACCAGCGACCTCCACTCGGCAAGCCGGCTGAGTCTGTACTCGATTGGCGACAAGCCGATAGTTGGCAGTCGAGTGTTCGGGGTGGCTCCGACCAAGGAACGAAAACCGCCTGTCATTCAGACCAACGGCGGCTCCCAAGGCCGCATGGCTGTCCCGAAAGGCGTATTGTGGAACCACCGCGTAAACAAGGACGTGGTTATGAAATCCCTACTCTTCAGATCGGTGCTGTTCCTGGCGCTAGGCGTCACTACCGCCATATTGGTCGGCATGTGGTTCTCCTCGGAGATCGATACCGCGATTCCCGCGAATTATCTGATTGACCGCAGCTAGCGCGATTACAGGAGAAACCTGGCGCCCGGTTTCCCAGCGTTTTGAATCGCTGGTCGCCTATCGGCCGTGGGACAACGATTCCACTTGCGGACTGCGATCCTGATCAATCGCCCGCCTTGGCCATACGCGCAAATATCGGTCGTTAAACCTGGCGGAATGCGCCGACGGTGGCTGGCGCGTCTACCTGCTATTCACGCCACCCGCCGGTAGGATTGCCTCGACGTAGCTATTGCGATCACACGTTCGAGGAGTCCGGACATGAGCCCGACGACCCGGCAGTTGTTTCGCCTATCCGGTGGCACTGAATTGTCCTTCGTCACCGCAGGTGAGCCGGACAAGCCTGCCGTGCTGCTCCTGCACGGATCTCCGAGTTCCTTGCGGATGTTTCGCGACGTCATACCCGAACTGTCGCAGGCCTGTTACGTGATCGCGCCCGATCTGCCGGGCTCTGGCGAGTCGGACGTGCTGCCCTCGCCCTCGTTTCCAGCATTGGGGCAAGCCATATTGGAGCTGCTGGACCACTTATCTGTCGGGTCCCGCTATATCTATCTGCATGACTACGGCGCCCCGGTGGGGTTCCATATCGCCATGCAGGCACCCGAACGGGTGCTGGGCCTCATCATCCAGAACGCCAACGCTCATCGGACGGGGCTGGGGCCGCAATGGGATGAGACACAGGTTCCCTATTGGTCGCAGGCGACCCCGGAAACCGAGGCGGCCGCGACCGCACACCTCACGCTTGAGGGGACACGCGGTACCTACACCTCCGGTGCCCCGCCGGACGTCGTCGCGCGCATGTCGCCCGAAATCTGGGAAGAGGACTGGCGGGTGATGAACTTGCCGGGCCGCATGGATACACAGCGGGCGCTTATCAGGGACTACGGAAAATACGTCGAACGGTTCGATGCCATCGCAGACTACCTTGCGCGTCGGCAGCCGCCTGCGGTGATGATCTGGGGGAGGCACGATCCGTTCTTTGATCTCGCCGAAGTTCTGTCCTGGATGCAGGCACTGCCCAGGATGGAAGCCCACATCCTCGATGGCGGCCACAAATTGCTCGAGACGCACTCGGCCGCGGCTGTCCGGATCATGCTCGATTTCATCAAGTGCGCGCATAGGGCAGCCCGCGGAACGAAAGTGCAATCCGGGTAGTTTTGCGACGAGACCGCATCACTCCAGACCGGCGCGCGCCAACTCATTGCTTACCGGCAGGGTCTTTCGACTGCAGCAAATCACGTTCGCCATGCGCACGGCGTTCGGCGGCGAGTTGAGCGTCGATGTCATGGTTGACCGAGGTGTCGCCACTGCCCGGCCGCTCGGTGGGCGGTGCGGCCGCGGCTTGCGCAGCACGGCGTTGGTAGGCCGCTTTCACGGCGCGGATCGATTCGGTGCGCACCTTGACGAGATCGTTCTGGCGCTGATCCACCCAGCCGTAGAAGCGCAGCACGATTTTGTCGGCGGCGTATTCTTCTATCTGCCAGGACGGGGGCGGGTCGGTCAGTACGCCCGCCACGCCGGCAATCTCGTCCAACGCGAGTTCCTGCGACTGCCGGATCGACTCGTTGATGCCCAGGACCACGGTGAAGTCGAAACGACGCATCGGGTTCTGCGTGTAGTTCAGCATCACGGACTTGAACACCAAGGCATTGGGCAGCGTCAGCTGATTGCCGTCCAGGGTCATCAGCATGGTCGCGCGTGAGGTCAGCGCAACCACCTTGCCCTCGCGGTTCTCGACCAAGATGTGGTCTCCGGGGGCGAACGGTTTGCGAAGGCTCAACAAGATGCCGGCGACGTAGTTTTCGGCGATGTCCTTGAAGGCGAAACCCATCACCAAGCCGACCACGCCGGCCGAGCCCAAGGCCGCGCCGACCAACGTGGTAGCGCCCAGCAGGTCGAGCGCCATCAACAATCCACCGAATACGATCAGCCACTGCAACACCCGACCGATCAGGCTGTCGATATAGGGGTTGCGCTGGTGAAGCCGGCGCAGATGAATTCGGCCTGCCACGAAGCGGCCGAGCCACAACGCTATCAAAAGGATCACCACGGCGACGACCAGCAGCGGTGCGGCGGCGACCAGGCGCAGCAGCTTGTCGCCAATCTGGCGTACCGCCACCTGCAACCGATCGCTGAGGCGGGTGCTGATCCGTACCCGATTCTCGACCGCCTCGATGCCGGGCTGCTGGGTAGCGACTTGTTCGGCGACTTCGCGTTGTTCGGGTTCGACTACTTCGCCGTCGAGCCGCGCCACTTGGCCGTGCACGGTCGCGGTGACGTCCTGCAGTCCATCGACATCGCGCAGCCGCTCACCGACCTGGCGGCTGAGCTCGCGGTCGGCTTGCGCTTCGGTTGGTGGCGCAGGCGCGAGAGGTGCGGGCGCCGGAGTGGCACTCGACGTTGCTGATGCTAATTGCATCAGCACCAGCAGAAAACAAGCCATGGCCCATCGGTGGATAATCTGCATTCGCGGCTTCTTGGTGTTTGTGGGAGTCGTCGCCATGCAAAATGCCGGAATGAAATGTGTTGTATTTGATGTAGGAGCGACGTGAGTCGCGATGAGGCTTTCCCGGTAAAGCTTCATCGCGACTCACGTCGCTCCTGCAGGACACCCTCGCCACTCATCCCTTGATCGCGCCTGCCGCGGTTTTCTCCGCGATCTTGGTGCGGG
Organism: Pseudoxanthomonas sp. CCNWLY206-1; assembly: GCF_039710385.1. Lineage (NCBI taxonomy): Bacteria > Pseudomonadati > Pseudomonadota > Gammaproteobacteria > Lysobacterales > Lysobacteraceae > Pseudoxanthomonas > Pseudoxanthomonas sp. CCNWLY206-1. The sequence continues at coordinate 837,758 of NZ_JBDKXI010000001.1, forward strand.
CGACGGTCTGGCGTTCGCCAATGACCATTTCGGTGATCCAACCGATCAGCATCTTGGTGTAGGCCTGTTGGTCTTCCTTGCGGACCAGGCCGTGATCGGCGCCGCCGATGACGCGGGAAGTCAGCGACTTGGCCTTGGTGAAGGCCTTGCGATAGTTCTCTGCGACCTGATGCGGCACGATCTCGTCGTGTTCGGCTTCCACCAGCAGTACGTCACCTTGAAAGCGGGTGCACGCCTTCATGGCACGGTTGTGTTCGGCCGTCACCACGGTGCTGCGATACGCAGGAAGATCCCAACGGTTACGCAGTTCGAATTTAGGGACGTCCCAATCCTCGTCCTTGTATAACGCGGGCGAACGCAACGCCAGCCAGCGAACCGGGCGCAGCTCACTGACCAGCGCGGCCAAGTAGCCGCCGTAGCTGATGCCCACCAACATGATGGACCGGCCGTCCACATCGGGTAGCGAAACAAAACGATCGTAGGCAGCCAACAGATCTTCCAGGTTTTGCTGGCGCGTCACCGTTTCGCGCATCAATGCGAAGCGCTCATGGCCGCGCAGATCGAACGTCATGCACATACAGCCCAACGCGGCCGCTTCTCGCGCCCGTCTCAGATCGTGCTGCTGGCTCCCGCCCCAGCCATGCACGAACAGGATCCCAGGCAGCGCCGTATCCGGACCCAGCAAAGTGCCTTGCAGCACCTCGTGATCCACCTTGATGTCCACCTGCTCAAGTTTCACGTCCACGCATCGATACTCCGCAGTATTTCGTCAACGTGCCGTTCCCCGGCACGTTGCCTTGGAATAGGACCTGCGCACCCGCGGGAGCATCTCCCTCTCCATAAAGTTCGCAGGTAAAAGCCTCGATCCAATGCTTCGATGGTGAGGCACGCAGTGCTTCGTACGCCGCAATCTCGGCGGCGGTGGCGCCACCTACACGCCAGGAATGCTCCAACACGGCCACGTGTTCGCTGCCGCCATCTTGCGAACCGATAGCCACATCGTAGTTGCGGCGCGATGCGAACACGCCGGGGAAGGCATCCATGACGCTGCGCTCGTACCCCAGCGCGGCGGCGATAGCGTCGCCGATGCCTGGGGGAAGACGGTTCTTTGCCAGTTGCGCCAGGTTCCCACGCAGCACATGAAGATGCGAACCGCCATATACCGACGTACCTTCCTCGGTCTGGGTCAAGCGCTGCTCGCCGTAATACGCCAACGTCATGCCGGGCAGATCGACTTCACCGATGCTGATGGTACGCAGCTCGCCCAGATTAACTTCCGCGGATACACCCGCGGCAAGGACATCGGGCCCCAAAGCTTCAACGAACGCGGAATTCCGCCCCGCATCGGAGACCACCGCCTGACCGACACCACCGCGCGACCCGCCGCATTTGAGCCGCGCGGGCCCCTGCGGCAGCAGCCGTTCGATGGCGTCATAGATATCGGGTTTGGAAAATGCCGAATACCCGGGCAACGTATATGCGGCTATGTGCGTCCCCAAGGCAGGATTCCAGCCAGCGGGAGACGCAATGGCGCCAGGTACCAGCGGGTGAGCCACTACCTTCGTCGCCACGAAGGGATGCGGCACTACGCCTCCCAGCAAACTGTCAGCGCTGCTCACCCCCCAATCCGCCGCCTCTTCGACCGACAAGGTTTCAAACGGGATGAAGTAAGGAAGATCGGGATAATCCTGCCCGGCCGAAAACCAGCCCGCATACGGCCAATCCAATATCCTGGAGAGGCGGCGGCAGAGTGCTTCATGCGGTTCCCGGTCGTGCGGTAGTAAGGGCTCTCTGCCCGACAGGGCAACGATGCACCGGCGCGTTTTGTCCATTGCCACCTCGTGGTAACGGTTTCATTCTGGAACGACTGCCTGTTAGGCCTCGGTCAAGGCAGCGTTGATGCGGATGTTGATGCGATGTCCGTCCGCGTAAGCGGAAGTCATTCGACATCAAGCTTACTGTTCCTATCAGGCTTGATCGTCACGCCGACTAGACGTGCGATGCGGCAATCTGACTTCGCATAAAGCAACAAAGGCACCGGAGAACGAGGATGTTCCCCAGTATTGGAAGGCCCGAGAAGATTTTGCGCCGCCGTTCACCCCACTCTACCGCGGCAGCCAATCAGCACGCGGACACCGCCACCGGCAACACCGCCATCGCGTGTTTCTCGCAGTATCTTTCGGTGGACGACCGCCTGGTATCGCGCCTCGACAATGCCGCAAAAGCGCCCGACCGGCCCGAGGTCGAACTACTGGGCGACGCCAGTGTCATCGTGTCGCAAGTCCATCGACTCTGCCTACAGTCGGCGCGCTTTGGCTTGCCGACCCGAAGTAATACGCGAACCGATGCCATCGGCATCATCAGTGTCCGGGACGCCTGCGACCGGCATAAGCCCGCGTGGGAAACGCGACGCTGCGTGGTTCCCATGAATGCATTCAAGACCATCACTTCTACCGACGGTTTGTGGTGGAGCACAGAGGACTCCATCGTCTATGCCGCCGCGCTTCGCCATACGGTGGGCCATAACGGGCATACCGCGACGCATTTTCAACTGATCCAGTCGCCGCTGGACGACCGCGATCATGCGCCCGCGCTCATACCGGGCGCGATGATCGGCTGGTGGCTGAGCCTGGCGGGAAGCGACGCGGCCGACTATCTGGGAACCGCACCGCAGCCCGCGTTGGAGCCGCCGCAAACCACATGGTCGCCGACGCTGGATGACGAGAACATGCGGGGCATTCCGTGGCTGGCCACAGGTGGCGGCGCGTCGGTGAAGCCGCGTCGTTAGTACTGCCGGGATAGCAGAGCACGAGTAAACCCTCAGCCCCTTTTTTTACGCTCTAAACAGCCGAATGGCTGGTCAAGGAAGGCGAACCGTTGCCGCTCGCCACTTACTATTCGCCATTCCACTTGCCATTCACCACTCGTCTCTTTATTCGTCTTCAGCCTCACCGATATCCTCGTGTACTTCCACGAAGACCTGTTCGAGCGCGTCTGAAATCCCATACTCGTCGCCCACCGTGCGCAGTTCTCGCTCCAGCAGGCCATGCAGCGGCTGCGGGGTTTCTTCGAACAGATGGGTGACGGCAGGCCCCACCGCCGACATGATGCCTTCGATGTCGGTATCGGCAGCCTGCCGTACCAGGGCGCCGAAATAGGCTTCCAATCGGTATCTGATCGCCATGGATGGAGACGTGACCATTGTTGGATATCCCGGCGAACGCGCTTTTTGTTCTTTCATGGCATTGCTTTAGCGCTTGGCCATGAGTTCAGGATTCTGCTCGCGCCACAGGAACTGCAGGACCGTCGGCTCCAGGTGCTCGGAGAGCCAATCGGCCATCGCTAGCTCTTGCTGCAGAATTCCTTCACAGACTTCCCGGGTGATGCTGTCGCCAGCCTGTTCGGCGGCGGCTACCAGCGCCCGGTACATGGATATTTCCAAGTGCTCCAGCGCCAGTCCCGCGGCTGTCCCCTTGACCACTTCATCGCCCATCAATGCGTTGCAGGCAGCATGAATGCTGCCCATCGCCTTGGCCATGAATCCCTTTAGTGCAGGCGGGGATCCGCCTAGGCGCTCGATGCAACCCAGTAGCGATTCCGCTTGCCGGTGAGTCTCTGCCACATGTTCGCTCAACCGTTGCTTCAACTCAGGGTAGTGCTCTATCCGACCGGCCAACGTCGATAACAGCGCCTCGGACTCTTTCTCCATCGCATGCGCATCGCTCAGCCATTCCAGCAAACGTTCGTGAGTGTCTTTCGCCATGTCTTAGCACCTCGATCCATGCCGCCTCTCCGCGGCCAGGTTGTCGCTGATCCAGTTCCGCTGCCTGGGGCACCGCAGCCCATTCGACACGCAGTTTCGAATTGCAATAGCAATGCTTCCGCAACTTCCATGCCAGCATTGGCGACGGCAAAGCGGCTTCACGACTCGTTGTTGAAATGATGCCTCGCACGATCGTGCGCTCTGAGGGCTGGGGAATCTTCGCGGCTCGTGAAGGCGCCGCGACGAAAAGCACGACGAAGCGTTCTCACCATCTCCTCTACCAGGACCGGCGCACGAGAGTTCGCGGCTGCGGAACTCACACACACCGCCTGAACTTTCTGCAGGGCCCGGCATCGATTGCCGGTGCGGTGAACTCGCCGGCACGAGCTTCACGCTGGATTTTCGCCGCCGGACGCAAAATCCGCATCAGGCGAGGCGCTGGGAGTCAGGCATATGAACGTTCGCGACAAGAAAGACCCACCCGCACCAAACGAAAACCGCAATCGGGAGGAAACACCGGAAGAACGTCGCCGGCGCAAAGAACACGAAAGCGAGATCCATGACGAATCGGTGGAAGAAACCTTCCCCGCCAGCGATCCGGTGTCGCCATTCGTACCGGCCAAAGCGCCGGACTAGTTCGAGCGGATCGAGCGAATCGCATGCGTTCGGGCGTATATGCCTGGCGACGCTGATGACGACTAACCGCGATCAGCCCCTGCACCGGAACCATGGATCCGGCCGTCCTGACTGGGCTGGTAGAGCGCTCCTTCGCGCTGCCGCGGGGCCGAATCGCGTTGCTGACGTGCACCCTGGAGCACGGCCATGCGATCGGCGAGCCTCGGCAGCAATTTGGAAACGGTGGAATTCATCGCCGCCATGGCTCCCACGGTGACATCGCGCCCACCCTCGACCGCGACTCTGAGAATGGTGTTTGCCACCCGCGTCGGGTCGAGCATCGGGTCGGGCAGTTTCGGTTCCCGATCCATGTAGTTGCGCGCGTGCTCGGGGTACGGTGTGTCCACCGCCGTGGGCTGAATCAACACCACCGACACCGGCACCTGGCCGATCCGTTCGATCTCCACCCGCAAGGCGTCGGTAAACCCCTTCACGGCGTGCTTGGACGCCGCGTACATGCCTTGCAGCGGCACCACCGCGTCCGACAGTTCGCTGCCGATATTGATCAATGCGCCGCCGGAGCGCGCCAGGTGAGGCAATGCCGCCAGCGAGCCATTGACCACGCCCCAGAAATTGACATCGAACAAACGCCGGCTGTCTTGTTCGGATACTTCGGTCAGTCGGCCATAAATGGCCACACCGGCGTTGTTGACCCAGGTGTCTATCCGGCCGAAGCGCCGCATGATCGCTTCCACCGCCGCGTCGACTTCCTGGCGATTCGACACATCCGCGCCAATCCCCAGCGCATCACCCCCTTCGGTGCATATCGCGGATGCCATTTCCTGCAGGATGTCTTCGCTGCGCGAAATCATCGCAACCTTCGCGCCACGCTCCGCGGCCATTAACGCGGTGCACAATCCGATGCCACTGGAAGCACCGGTAACGGCGATGACCTGCTGTTCGATCGGGAGATGCCTGACCATGGTCTTGCTCCTGCCCACAGGGACCCAGCGACCATAGGAAATCGCTGGTGGTTACCGCGTGAATCCCCCCTCGTAGAGCGTAGCTTGCTGCGCTGCTCCTGCTTCGGTCTTGCCGGCAATCCGCTGCGTCCCGTGCAACTACTTCAATGGTGATAACCCTCCCCTCTCCTCACCTTGCCGCGAAACACCCAATACGAGAACGCCGTATAGATCAGCACCAACGGCATCACCAGTAGCGCGCCTACCAACGCGAAACCCTGGCTTTCCGGGGGACTCGACGCTTCCCATATCGTGATGCCTGGCGGCACCACGTGCGGCCACAGGCTGATGCCCAACCCGCTGTAGCCCAGAAAAATAAGCAGCAGCGTCAACAGGAAAGGCATCCAATGCGCCTGCGTTCGCAGCGAGCGCAGCAGCTGCCAGGCAGAAATTGCCACCAGTAGCGGCACCGGCGACAACCACAACAAGTTGGGCCAACTGAACCAGCGTCGCGCCACGTCCGGCAAGCTCAACGGCGTCCACAGGCTGATCAGCACGATGGCCGCCAACAATCCCCATACCGCACGCTGCGCCAACTTCCGCGCACGCTGTTGCAGCTCGCCTTCGGTCTTCAGAACCAACCACGTGCTACCCAACAACACATAGGCGGCCATCAGACCGATGCCCGTGAACAAAGGAAACGGCCGCAGCCAATCCAGCGGACCGCCGCTGTAGCGGCCGTCGTCCACCGCCACGCCCTGTACGAACCCGCCCAGCGTGACGCCTTGAAAGAACGTCGCCACGCAGGAACCCGCGGCGAAGGCGATGTCCCAGCGCTTTCTGCGCTCAGGCGGCGCCTTGAAGCGGAACTCGAACGCCACGCCACGAAATATCAAGCCGATCAGCATCAGCATCAACGGCAGGTAAAACGCACTCAGTACCACCGCGTACGCCAATGGAAACGCCGCCAGCAATCCAGCCCCCCCCAGCACCAGCCAGGTCTCGTTGCCGTCCCACACCGGCGCCACGGTATTCATCATCACATCGCGGTCTTCCTTGTCGGGAAACCACGGGAAGAGCAGCCCGATGCCCAGGTCGAAACCATCCATGACGACGTACATCATTACGCTGAAAAGAATCACCAGTGCCCACAGGATGGGGAGATCGATATTCATGGCGGCGGCGTCCTTTGGCTGTGCGGCGGCTCGCTGTGCGGATCGGCATCCTCGTCCGCAGCACCCGAAGCGGCGGAGATCGGCCGCATTTGCTGCCGGACCGAACCTGGCCCGCCTTCTTCTTGTTCTTTGCCTTCGCCCGGGACCGGTCCGCGGCCGATGATCTTCAACGCATACCAACTGCCCGCGCCGAACACCACGGCGTAGACCAGTATCAGGGTCGCCAAGGTGAAGCCCACTTCCGCCGCCGAGTGTCCCGATACCGCATCGCGGGTACGCATCACGCCGTAGATAACCCACGGTTGCCGACCGATTTCCGCGGTGAACCAACCCGCCAGGATGGCGATCAAACCCGATGGGCCCATCAGTAGCGTGAAACGGAGCAACGGCTTCGATGTGAACAGCCTGCCGCGCCATCGCTGGACGGCGGCGAATACGCCCAACAGGATCATCAACACGCCCAATCCCACCATCACGCGAAAGGTCCAGAAAACGATCGCGGAATTAGGGCGGTCTTCCTTCGGGAACTCCTTCAGCCCGGCAATTTGCCCATCTCTGGAGTGCGTCAATATCAGGCTGCCCAATGCGGGAATCTCGACGGCGTAGCGGGTCTTCTCCGCTTCCATGTCGGGCAAGCCGACTACGGTGAACGGCATCGGTTCGCCTGGGGTGTTTTCCCAGTGCCCTTCGACCGCAGCGATCTTGGCTGGCTGGTACTTGAGCGTATTCAGGCCGTGCATGTCGCCGACCAGCAGTTGTGCTGGCGCCGTGAAAAACACCATCCACATTGCCATGGACAACATCTTCCTCACGCCGGGCGTGTCGTTGCCACGCAACAGATGCCATGCGCCGCTGGCTCCGACCAGCAACGCGGTCGCCAGATATGCGGCGACCACCATATGAGTCAGCCGATACGGAAACGATGGATTGAGGATGACGCGCAGCCAATCGACGGGGACCACGCGACCATCGACGATTTCATGGCCCTGTGGCGTCTGCATCCAGCTGTTGGACGCGATGATCCACGTGGCGGATACCAGTGTGCCCAACGCAACGGCAACCGTGGAAAGCAGATGAAGGCGATCGCTGACGCGGTTCATGCCGAACAGCATCACGCCCAGGAAACCCGCCTCCAGGAAAAACGCGGTCAGCACCTCGTAGGCGAGCAACGGCCCGGTAACACCGCCGGCGAAGCGCGAGAACTCGCTCCAGTTGGTGCCGAACTGATAGGCCATTACCAGACCCGACACCACGCCCATTCCGAATGCGACGGCGAATATTTTCAGCCAGTAGTGGAACAGATCCAGATAGACCTGCTTCCGCGTCCACAGCCCCAATGCCTGCAGCACAGCCAGGTAGCTCGCCAGACCTATGGTCAGCGCGGGGAAGATGATATGGAACGACAGGGTGAAGCCGAACTGCACCCTGGCGAGGATCAATGCATCCAGACTGGACATGGGCGGTATGCCGAAGTCGTGGCCGTGGCCGCAACTTTAACCGCTCGGGCCACCCATTACAGGCAATATCGCACCGTTCACGTACGAGGCTGTCACCGGCGACGCCAGGAAAACATAAGCTGGCGACAATTCCTCCGGCTGCGCCGGGCGTCCCATCGCGCTTTGCTTGCCGAACTCGGCTACCTTCTGCGCCGGCTGATCGGCGGGGTTTAACGGCGTCCACACCGGACCAGGCGCTACGGCGTTGACGCGTATGCCGCGCTCCAGCAGGTTACTGGCCAGCGACTTGGTGAACGCATGGATGGCGCCTTTGGTGGCGGAGTAATCCAGCAGCTCCTTGCTGCCGAACAGCCCCGTCTCCGAACCGCTGTTGATGATGCAGCCACCGCGCCGCATATGCGGCAGCACCGCGCGGGCCATGTGGAAATAGCCGCCGACGTTCGTCAACAGCGTTTCCTCGAACTGTTCATCGGTCAGGTCCTCGAGGTCAGGCACATGCTGTTGGAAGGCCGCATTGTTTACCAGCACATCCACGCCACCGAATGCCTCGACCGTCGCGGCAACGGCACGCTCGCAAAACCCCGAGTCCTTGACATCACCGGATATCAATAGGCATTCCCGCCCCTCCTTGCGCACCCATTTCGCGGTTTCCTCTGCGTCCTCGTCTTCGTTGAGATAAAGGATGGCGACGTCAGCACCTTCCCGCGCAAACAGCACGGCGACCGCGCGTCCGATACCGGAATCACCGCCGGTCACGATAGCCTTCATGCCCTCCAGCTTGCCGCTGCCACGATAGTCCGGCGCAAGAAAGCGAGGAGCTTCCTCCAGTTCGGATTCGCGGCCGGGCTTTTTAAGGTGTTGAGCGGGCAACGGCGGTTCGGGTTGTTTGCTGGTTCCCGCCTGTACCGGCTTCTTCTTCGCCTTTCCTTTGCTTTCCAACGCATCCGCCTTGTCTTGGAGAGTACGTTGCTTATCGACCGTCTCCTTGACGGGCGCGGCCTTTTTCTTCACGGAGTTCTTCATCGATTCTTCCTCGATCGTGGGGAAAAGAAGATTGTTCCGGAGCCGGATCCCAGGCCCGGCATGCGAACGACAACGTTCGTCACGATAGTCCGTTGCGCGTGATGAAAACGCTTGTTTTCAGGCACTTCGTCGCTTGAAATGTCTCCACGATCGCTTCACGCAACCGTCGCATCGGATTGACATCTTCGGTGGCAGATTGCCTGCATTACCCATTCAGGATCTCGCCATGAACACCAAAGCTCTCATCCTTTGCTTGGCTACGGTTCTACCCATCGCCGCGTGCGACCGTAACGATCCCAATGACACGCCGGCCGACACGCCAGCGGATACGGCAGCAGATACCGCCGACACCGCGACACCCGCCGGAACACCCACCGACACGACGACGCCAGCCACCGGCGCTACGCCGAGCACGGACGCGGCCGGTGCACCGCCTGCGGGCAATCTCTCCGAGGCCGAGCGTGGCGCGCTGGGTGTGCTGAATGCTATCAACGAACATGAAGTTGCCGCGGGCCAGCAGGCATTGAGTAAGAACGTGCCGGACAACATTGCCAAATTCGCGCAGATGATGGTGGACGAACACAGCAAGAATCGCGACCAGACCAACCGCTTCGGGCCCAATGCGGACGATCCAAAAGCGGCTGCCCAGCGCGACAAGGGCAAAGCCGAACTGGATACGCTGGGCAAGCAGTCGGGCGATGCCTATGCCAAGGCTTACGTCGATGCGATGGTGAAGGGACACACCGAAGCGTTGGCCGCGCTGGACAACGACCTGCTTCCAGCGGCTGTCGATCCTGCGGTGAAAACCCACCTGACCGATACGCGCGCGGCGGTCGCCAAGCATCTGGAAGAGGCCAAGCAACTGCAGGCGAGCGGGAAGTAACGCATGGCCGACAGGTCCATCGGGTTTTTCCGCGCCAACGGCCTTTCCCTGGTCCTTATCGCCATCTTTCTCGGCACATTGGTCGGTCAGCTGTTGACCGGCCACGCCAGCTACAACGAAGAACGCATCGAGAATGGTGCGATGTCGGAGCCGTTGTCGGCGTACCTCGGCAGCGGCCATTTTCTGTCCGCCACGTTCGAGAACTGGGAAAGCGAGTTCCTGCAGATGGGCATGTACGTACTGCTGACCGTTTGGCTGCGACAGCGCGGCTCGGCGGAGTCGCGCCCCTTCGAACATTCGCCCGGCGAGGAAAAGATAGATCCAGGCCCTACGCCTTGGCCGGTCCGCGCCGGCGGCCTGTGGAAGCTGATCTATGCAAATTCACTGGCACTGGCGTTCTTCGCGCTGTTCGCCCTGTCGTTCGTTCTGCACCTGCGCAACAGCTGGCGGCTGGAACTGGATGAACGCCTGCTACGGGGTGACCCGCCCATCAGCCTGTGGAACCACTTCAGCGGGCCGACATTCTGGTTCGAATCGTTTCAGAACTGGCAGAGTGAGTTCTTCGCGGTGTTAGCCATCGTGGTGCTGTCTATTTTCCTGCGGCAGGAAGGTTCACCGCAATCCAAACCGATGAAGGCGCCGCATGCGCAGACCGGGGCATGAGAAAGACATTCCTTGTGGAGCGGTCTCGGCTATTCGCTACTGCCTGCCGTTGCGACGGCTTCATTACTACCGACAAGGTGCCATCGCGGAGCGCAGCTCCGCTCTACGAAAAGTGAAGACTCACTGCGACGGCAGTTGACCCTGGTACGCATTTCCTTCAATCGACATCAAATGCCATTTTCCCCACTTGTCTTCCACGCCATGACCCGTCGTTCTTCCCGCTCCACGATCACCCGCATAGCGATACAGGGGATGTCCGTTGTATGACAAATGATATCGGCCGCCGCTCAGCGGCGAAGTCTTCAACATCTCTGCGCGCGCGCCCTCGCCCGCCACGGTACGTCCGCCCGATGCCGTCACCGGAGGCCAGGTTTCCTGACAGGCAGCGTCGCACTTTTCTCCATTTTGATTACCTTCCAGGAAGTACAGCGCAGTGTTCGCGTTATCGGTCAAGTATCCATGGGATGCGCCGGCAGCCTTCACGATCGCCTCAGCCGCACCTGGCGGTGGAGTCGCAGCCGGTTCAGCGCCCGATCCGCCGCTATTTGAATCGTCCGGCGCTGGATCGTCCGCCGTCGGTACCGAATCGTCGCTCATGCCAGGCGCCTCGGGCGTGGGCCTGCACGCTGCCGCGCCCGCGGCCAGGATCAGGATGATGAGGATGCGGAGATAAGGCGACATGGCGGCTCCCATTGTTGTTTCCGGCACCTGCGAAAGAAGCAAATCGCATGCCATCGCGCATTGAGCAGGTTGAGTAAACATGCGCAGCAACAGATGCAGCACGAACACCCATCCGAAACCAAACACATTCAATACAACGCTTACTGCGTTCATCTGTCACGCAGGCCAGTAATTCATATCTACAGAAAACCGTCGAGACAAAAGTTCGCACCGCGATAACGCGCATTAATGCAATATTTTCTCTATTAACCACGCGCGTGAAAGATCCGCGCTGAAGTCTTCGAGGCTACTCGATGTCCACTCCTTGCATGGCGATCATTGACGATGATCTTGCGTTTGCTTCCCTGGCGTCCGACTACGCCAGCAAGAAAGGCTTCGCGACCAAGTCCATTCATTCGGCCAGCGAAGCACGCCTCTGGCTGGCCGATAACGATCCCGATCTGACGCTGCTGGACATATCGCTGCCGGATGGCGACGGCTTCGACATTATCGAAAGCGTGCCAAGGGACCATTCGGGCCGTATCGTCTTCGTCACTGGCAGCACCAGCGCCGAGCATGCCCGCCGCGCGGTTGCTTCGCCAGCGGATGCTTACCTGTGCAAGCCGCTCCCACCGGCACGCTTGGACGAATTGCTCGAGGATGCCAAGCATCGGCACCGGCTTCACGCCGACCTCACCACGCCCGGTCGCTTCGGGCTGGTAGGCGAGAGTCCCGCGTTGCGCACGGTGCTTCGCGATATCGCCACGGTAGCCAGTTACGACACCTCGGTATTGATCCTGGGCGAAACGGGTACCGGGAAAGAGGTGGTGGCCCGTGCGCTGCATCAACTCAGCCGCCGGCGCGGTCGATTCGTTGCCATCAACTGCGGAGCGGTGCCGGCGGAACTGCTGGGAAGCCAGTTATTCGGCCACGAACGCGGAAGCTTCACCGGGGCCACCGGGCGCCATGCAGGCTATTTCGAACAGGCTGACGGCGGCACATTGTTCCTGGATGAAATCGGCGACATGCCGGCCGAGCTTCAGGTCTATCTGCTGCGCGTCCTGGAAGCCGGCGCGGTGACTCGATTGGGCGGCAGCGAAGAAATTCCAGTGAATACGCGGGTGATCGCCGCTACCCATCGCTGCCTGGACGGTGGCGAAGGCAATGGCCTGCGGGCCGATCTTTACTATCGGCTGGCGCGTTTTCCGCTGCATCTTCCCGCGTTGCGCGAACGCGGCGGCGATATCGAACTGCTGGCACAGCATTTCCTGAGCCTGCTGAATCGGCACCACGGCACCCACAAGCCACTGGATCCCCGGTGCATCGACGGGCTGCGCGCATACGATTGGCCCGGCAACGTACGCGAGCTGGCGGGTGTGGTGGAGCGCTCCTATCTGCGCAGCGGCGATGAACCCGTATTCATTCGTCCGCCCACCACGCCCGGCGGGCGTCATGTCGCGCAGGACGATATGACGGTGTTGTTTCGCGTCGGCATGTCCTGGCGGCATATCCAGGAAGAGATGCTCAACAAGACGCTGGCTTTTCATGGTGGCGACAAGACCGCCGCGGCGCGCAGTTTGGGAGTGAGCGTCCGCACCATTCATAACCATCTGTCGCGAAGCTGAGCAGGCGATGCGCGACGAAAAGGAGAGCACGCAATCAGTAGAACGGTGTATCCATGACCTTAGGAACGAGCTTAACGTCGTGATGCTTGCGCTGGGAATCGCCGAAGACAAAAAGCCCATGCGCGAGGCCAGCCTGGCCTGCGCACGCTGCATCGAGTTGATAGAGCGTCTCTCGGTGAGGTTGAAGGATCAGGAGCCGGACGACTCCGCCAATCCAGGTACGTAGTTGGCCTTGCGCAAGGCATGAAAGAAGTTCGCACCGCGAAGAATCTTCCTGTTGTGGATGCGCCCATGATCCTTTCTGAGCACCTGCACGCGGTCTGGCGCGATGCTTTCTGGCACGTCGCTTGCGAGACCCGTGCAAATCACGACAGAGCACAAGAGCGAGGGACAACATGGAACGAGAAGACATCAAGGCCGACCTGAAATCGGCGTACGGCGAGCTGAAACGTTTGGGCACGCGCCTGGCTGACACCGGACGCGATTGGTGGCAACAAAGGAGGACTGAAATGAACCAGCGTTACGAACATGATCAAGACGAAAGGAACCGCGGCGACAATCGCAGCCAGGAATACTGGCAACGCGGCCGTCAGGCCGCACGCGGTGGCGAAGAACAGGAAAACTACGGGCTTTCGGGGAGGCAATCGCCTTATCGGAGCGACGAACGCCGGTACGACATCGGCGGGTCCAGCATGCGCGGTCAACAAGGCGGCCATGGTTATACCGAGGACTACTCCACCGGTGCCTCCGGCCGCGGCAGGCAGTGGGACGATGACGATGAGCCGTGGCGGTATTCGCAACGCAGCTATCAGACCGGTGGCGACGCCTATTCGCCGCGTGCCGCCGACTACAGCGGTGGCGCGTACGGCATGCCGGCGATGGGCACGGGAAGCCGCTACACCGGCAGCGCCTATCAGGGCCCCTATGGCGAGGAATACGGATACGGCCAGGAAGAGTTCCGTACGAGAGGACAGGGACAAGGCAGCTACGGTCAGCGCACGGGCGGCAGAAGTGGATACAGCGAATATGGCAATGCGCCTTACGGCCAATCCGGGTCAGCATCCAACCAACAGCGTTATGGTCAACAACGCTATGGCCAGCAACGTTATGGCGAACGCAGCGGTTATGACGTGAGCGCGCAGTATGGCCAGTCCGGGTACGGATACGGGCAGGCCCGTTCGGAGGAGATGCCCATGGGCATGGGCAGCGCCACCGGGAACTATGGGCGCAGCGGTTATGGTGCCGAACAACAGTACCGCGGCGAGCGCTTTGGCCAGGGAAGCTACGGCACCCAAGGCCGCTATCAAGGACGCGGCCCGCGCAACTACACGCGCTCGGACGAGCGGATCACCGAGGAACTCAACGAGCGTCTTACAGACGATTCGGACATCGATGCCAGCGACATCACGGTGCGCGTCAGCAACGGCATGGTGACCTTGGAAGGCACGGTTGAGGATCGTTGGATGAAGCATCGCGCCGAAGACATCGCCGACAGCTGCAGCGGCGTCAAGGATGTGACCAACAGCATCCGGGTGGTCTCCCGCAATGAGCGCGGTGGCGAGTATGCCGGTTCGCTGGGCGGTACTTCGGAATCCGACACGTCCAGTACCGGGAGGACCACCGGCCGCACGACCGGAGAGTCGACGCCAACGAAGACGCCTCACCACTAACGGCCACTTGGCCATGCACGGTTCCGTTCCGTCGCCACCCGCGGCGGCGGAACGGACTTGAGCCGGACCGCGAGACGGAACCAGAACGCTCTGGGTTGCTTTCCGCCTCGCCAGGCTTGCCCCTTGCCCTTGTAGGAGCGGCGTCTCGCCGCGAGCTTTCGCTTTTATCGCGAACTGACGGGAAGAGCTCGCGGCGAGACGCCGCTCCTACAGGTGGAGGCATCTGCAGCCGGAATTCAGCAATCGCCAACAGGAATGCCGAAAGGTCGTGCTGACGCCATGACTCGACACCACCCTGTCTGCCATGAAGGAGAAAACCGATGAGCAAGTGCGATGTCTGCGGAAACGATTACGACAAGGCGTTTACGTTGCGACAGGGCGAGCGCCAAGGCACGTTCGACAGTTTCGAATGCGCCATTCACGTGTTCGCGCCTGAATGCGACCACTGCGGCTGCAAGATCATTGGCCACGGCGTGGAAAGCCAGGGCCAGTTTTTTTGCTGTGCGCATTGTGCAGGGAAAATGGGCGTGAAAGGCGTCACTGACCGGGTGGAAAGCTAGCGTATGCCGAACATTCCGGGCGTGCCCCAATCCGAACAGTGCAATTTTTTCCATTCTGGAAACTCTGTCTCTCTCGCTGACCGCGAAAGCCTGGAATGTATGCGCCTGTGTTGGCATGGTATCTGCTTTGCTGTTACTGCCAGCCCGATGAACGCGAACGAACGATGATCGCTTGCAAGGGCAAGCGGACGTGCTGGCAGGGCTGGCACCGTCGGCCCGGACGATCAGGCCCTTATATTCGCCTTGATCGCCTGCCGACGGTCCCGCCCTCACGAGGCAATGACAGTCAAGGAGACGACGTATGACCAAGGCGGTATCGACGAGACTTCCGGCGGGATGCCGCTGGGTCGATCTGTCCCAGCAGAATCCGCCCGCGGTGGGCATGGCGCTGGAACGCGACGGCAAACCCGTTCTCAGTGTCGTGCCGAAGCGAGGTGGCTGGCTGGTGATGGCAACGCCCGCGGGCGCGTCCCAGCCGATGCCGAAGATCGTAGTGCGCTCCATCGCCGATGGCATGCGCTGGGCTTCGAAGTGGATCAATGCGCGCAGCCGGGGATTGGGAGACGCAGCATCGCCGCAAGCATCGCATGCGCACCTCCGCTCCCCTTCATGAGGAGAGGGCCTGCTAATGCTGTTGGGATACGCCACGCCGCAATCCAGGGCGCGCGGGACAAGGAAGAATGAGGAAATGCATGTCGATACACGCCCGAATAACGACGCCTTCCCGTGCGCATTCAGAAGCCTGCGCGCGCTGGCTGCCGGCGTGCCGCGGCGCCACGCACAAGCCCCTGGCATGGCCGGGAAGCAACGTGACCGCTCCCAATAGCATTAGCAGGCCCTAATCGAATGGTCGATCCGCAAAACGACACCGTTCGGGTATACCGCGTCGTGGTGGCGCACGAGCGAGACGAGCCTTTCTCGCCCAGCCAGCGCGACGCGCGTTGGACTTCCAAGACTTCCCCGGTGGTCTACACCTCGCTTTCGCCCGGCGGCGCGATGCTTGAATTCCTGGCGCACCGCGAAAGCACCCTTACCGAAGATCTCAGCTTGGCGACGGCGCAACTCCCCGCCGCCAGCATCCAGACTCTCTCCGACCCGCCGCCAGGTTGGGAAGAGCGGCCCTATCGAAAAGAAGTGCAGGCAGTCGGGGACAACTGGCTGCAGCAGCGCCAGTCGCTTGCACTAAAGGTACCGAGTGCGATTTGTTCCGGCGAATACAACCTATTGATCAACCCCGCGCATCAGGATTTCGCATTGTTGGCGGTGATCTCGGTGAAAACCTTCAGCCTGGATTCCCGGCTTGCATAGGGTGGCCGATCACCCTCGAGCCTTGCTTGCCGCCTCTTGCTTCCGGTAGAGCCGAGCTTGCTCGGCTGCTCTTCGCCGCGAATCCCGGATCGAAGAGCAGCGGAGCAAGCTCCGCTCTACGAGGGGCGATCTTGCATCATCTGTTTGTCCTACTGCCGGCAATCAACGTCGCGACTCACGTCGCTCCTACAGGGAATTCGTCTTCTGTAGAGCCGAGCTTGCTCGGCTGCTCTTCGTCGCGAACACCGGATCAAAGAGCAGCGGAGCAAGCTCCGCTCTACGAGGGCGATCTTGCATCATCTGTTTGTCCTACTGCCGGCAATCAACGTCGCTACTTACGTCGCCCCCACAGGGAATTCGTCTTCCGTAGAGCCGAGCTTGCTCGGCTGCTCTTCGTCACGAATACCGGATCAAAGGCAGCGGAGCGAGCTCCGCTCTACGAGGAATGGGATGGTTGATTCACAGCTCGCGCTGCATCATCTCCGCGATCTTCCTTGATAAATCGGTGACCCGATACGGTTTGGAAACGAATTCGCACCGTGTTGGCAGATCGGGCAATGAGCTGCTGGCATAGCCGGAAGCCAGCAGGATCATCAGCTGGGGATGTGTTTCCCGCGCGCGGCGGGCCAATTCGACGCCGGAAAGATTGCCGGGCATCGCCACATCGGTGAACAGCACATCGATATCGTCATGCTGTTGCAGAAGCTCCAATGCTTCGGTGCCGTGTCGTGCCGCGATCACGTCGAAACCCAGGTCGCGCAGCGTTTCTTCGACCACCTCCAGGATGTTCTCGTCGTCATCCACCATGAGGATCTTCAGCTTGCGATCGGTAGTACTGTCGTTAGCCATTTCGTAGACGGGTAGCCACAAGGTAACGGTGGTGCCAACGCCAGGGACGCTGTCGATTTCGACTTTACCGCCGGACTGGGTGACGAATCCATATACCTGGCTCAGACCCAGCCCGCTGCCCTTGCCGATTTCCTTGGTGGTGAAGAACGGCTCGAACGCCTTGCTGGCGACTTCCGGCGTCATGCCTACTCCTTCATCGCTGACCGAAATGCTCACCATTGGCGCAGCGGGCGGTTCCCCCGCGTGGGATTCCGATGCCGGATAGCCCGCACGCGTGATGATGCGAACGCACCCACCCTGCGGCATGGCGTCGCGGGCGTTGATGATCAGGTTGAGTAGCGCGCTTTCGAACTGCACCTCGTCGATCTCCACATACGGCAGCTGCGGCTGCAGTTCTACCGACATGTCCGTGTGTTCGTCGCAGGCCCGCCGCAACAACTCCTCCGAGCCCTGGATAAGCGCGTTGACGTCGCAGCACTTCGGCCGCAGCATCTGTCCGCGCGAAAAAGCCAGCATTTGCCGCGTCAATAGCGAGCCTCGTGCGGCAGCGCGCTGGGCGGCGGCGACCTGTCGGTGGTGCTGGGCGGAGAGACCATCGGCGCAAGCCAGCCTGTCCAGGCTATTGACGATGACGGTAAGCAGGTTGTTGAAGTCGTGCGCCAGTCCGTAGGTCAGTTGACCCACGGCTTCCATCTTTTGCGATTTCAGCAGCACCTGGTGCGCGTCCAGCAGCGCCTTCTCGGCATCCCGCCGTTCGGTGATGTCGCGGGTAATCTTGGCGAAACCCACCAATTTGCCCTGCTCCCAGATGGCGTCCAGCACGGCGTTGGCCCAGAAGCGGGTGCCGTCCTTGCGTACCCGCCAGCCCTCCATTTCGTATCTTCCTTCTTCCGTGGCTATCGACAGGGCGCGTTCGGGCTCGCCCGCATCACGATCTTCCTCGGTGTAGAACAGAGAAAGATGCTGGCCCAGCACTTCGGGCGCTTGGTACCCTTTGATGCGTTCGCCACCGGCATTCCAGCTGGCGATATGCCCGGCTGGGTCGAGCATGTAGATCGCATAGTCGGTGACGCCATCGACCAGCATCTTGAACTGGCGCTCATCGGCGAGCAGATCGCTGGGCCGTGGATCGAGCGCTGCCGCCACGGCACTACGTTCACTGCTATAGGTCATTCGATGGCTCCTGGCTGCAGATCACCAAGACTGGTGCCCAGGACGTAAAAACAAAGTCAACGCGGCGGCACGTGTCGATAGCCGCCCGTCCGGAGGGCTAAACGACCTCAACGCCTTGGCGTTCCTGTTCCGACGGCAGGCGCGACAGGGTCTGCCGCTCAGATCCCCGTCGCCGCGCGCAACTCGGCTTCGATCATCGCGGGAATGCCGGAGCTGTCGGCCGCGGGGTGGCAGAGGTAGGTTTCATGCGCAATGCGAGCTTCCACCTGGAAACCCGCGCTGCGCAGCATGGCCTCCACGCAGGCGTGGTTGGGCGCCCACCAGTTGGTGGGGTCGCCAGCCAACCGTTTTTCGATAAAGGCCATGGCCGGCCATCCAGCGCCGCGCAGCCGTTCCCGTTCATCGATACCAAGATCTTCCGGCACCGCGTCGGTTTGCTCGCCTGGCATGGTCAGGGTCTGGAACATCAGCTGGCGCCGCGTCTTGCGGCGCACGATGTCCAGCGCCAGCAGTGGATGACGCAGGTGGTACAGCACGCCCATCAGCCAGACCAGATCGTAGCGGTCCGGCTGCCTGATCAGGTCGTAGATCTGCATCTGCCGGAACTCCACCCGGTCGGATAATCCCAGCTGCCGCGCCGCCCAGCGTGCCTGGCAAAGATAATGCGGGTCGACATCGATGGCGGTGACCCGCGCGCCGCGCCTGGCTAGTTCGAAACTGTAGAAGCCGGCGTTGCAGCCGATGTCCAGCACGCTCCAGCCACGCAGATCCTCCGGAACATGGGGCGCGATCTGTTTCCACTTGAAAGCGGGAAAATCCCCGAACGGATGTCCCGGCGCGGTCTGCACGCCGCCCGGCAGGTGCAGATTGTGGAACCATGGCGACAGCTCGCCGATCTGCGCCTGCACTGTGTCCCGATATCTCTCATGCCTCACCGCTTCCACCCTGTCCTCCATCTGCGCTATTGGACCGGAGCCGACGTTATTCCTCGCGCTCCACCAGTTTGAAGAACCGGCTCTGACTGCCGTCGCTGGTCTGCTCCTGATACAGGAACGCGAGTCCTTCCTCTTCGAATTTCTCGAAAAACTCATCCCATTCGATCGTTTCCAGCGACTCGTCGTTGCGAAAGGCGATCCTCAATATGCCGGCCTCTTCGCCGCTCTCCTCGGTGCCCTTCACGGTTGCCGGCCGGCCGCCGCGCGCCTCGGCCCAACGCTTGATTTCATCGTGGTCAACGGTCTGCTTCGCTTCGTGCTTGGTAGGCATGGTCTGTTCTCCTTTGTGATCGGTATGGCAACCGGCGTTGTACAGTCCGGTCGACGTACTCATGCAACGTCTGCGCGCGATGCTCGGCCGTGTGTTCGGCCAGCACGCGCTGTTGTGCGTTCCTCCCGATCGAACACCTTCGCTCTTCGGGAAGATCACGTATCCACTCCAGTACCTGATGACTGGAATCGGCGATGAGGATTTCGTGGTCTGGTCGGAACAGGCTGTCCAGCCCGTCCCACGGATCGGAGACGATCGGCGTGGCGCACGCGGCCGCTTCGAAAAGGCGCACGCTGGGCGACCAGCCGGCCGCCACCATGTCCGCGCGGGTCACGTTGAGCGTGAAGCGCTGGCGATTGTAGAAGCCGCGATGTTGCGCGGGTGCCAAGTGATCGATGCGGGCGACATTGGGTGGCCAGCGGATGGTGTCCGGATATTGCGGACCGGCCACAATGAAACGCCCGGACGACCACTCTCGCGCAGGCTGTAGCAGCAAGCGTTCCAGCACCGGCTGGCGGTCGTCGCTGTAAGTGCCCATGTAGCCAAGGTCGAATTCGGGCTCGAACGGCTCCGGGTAGTAGCGCGTCGGATCGACCGAGCAATACAGCGGCACCGCCAGCGGAGCGCCATAGCATTGCTGCAGTGTCTGCAGCGACGGACCGCCGGTGAAGGACAAATACAGGTCGTAGCGCGGGATCAGCAGCGGATCCAGATAGCTGCAATCGCCGCGCGCGAGCATCGCCAGCGTCACCGGAGTGTCGATGTCGTAGAAAGCGACGATGCCGGTAGCGGTCAATTGCACCCAGGCGCCTACACCGATGCCTTGCGGCACGAACGAACCCACGATCACCATGTCGGCTTCGGCGACGGCCTTGGCGTGGACATGCTTCAGTTCTTCCAGGTCGCGATACAACGCCAGCTGTCCGGGCAGTTCGGTGCTGAGGTCCTGATGATCGGCATACCAGGGCACGTCGCGTTCCAGGAACAGCACGCGGTCGCCGCGCTGTTCCAGCGCCTGGATGAGTGCACGATAGGTGGTGGCGTGGCCGTTGCCCCAAGAGGAACGCAGGCTCAGGCCAAGCACCACGATGTCCATTGCACCGCTCATGCTGCCACCGGCAGCCGCGCTTCCAGCAGTTGCTCCACCTGCTCCGCGCGTTGTGCGTAAGTATGTTGCGCCAACAGCCGCTGACGTGCGCGCTCACCTATTTCGCGGGCCTGCTCCGGGCCGATGCCGCGAAGATAATCGGCTACCTGCGCGCCGTCCTGGGCCACCAGTACTTCTTCTCCAGGCGTCAGGAAGTCCTCGATGCCTTCCCAGGCGTCGACGATCAGACAGGCGCCCGCGCCCGCCGCTTCGAACACCCGCGTCGGCGGCGACCAGCCGAACCGCGCCATGCTGTCGCGATTGACGTTCAGCACCATGCGAACGCTGCAGTTGAATGCATTGTGATCGCGGGTGGAAACGTGCCCCAGCCGACGCACGTTTTCCGGCAGGTGATCGTCCCACCCGCTGCCACCCAGCAGAAATTGCTGCTCAGGCGCCCTCCGCGCGGCGTCAAAAAAGAACTCCCCTACCCTCGCCTCGCGATCCGGCAAACGATTACCAAGGAAACCGAGATCGGCGGCGAAACGCGGATCGGCCGCGGCGGGATGATGCGTGGCGGGATCCAGCGCGTTGTAGACCGGCACGCAATCACGCGCACCCAGTGCCCGGTACGCTTCCACTACTCGCGGGCCGCCGCCATACGTTAACACCAGGTCATAGCGTGGAATCAGCGAGCGGAAGGGATCGGCCTTGTCCGCCGCGACGCGCTCCAGTGTCGCCGGTGCATCCACATCCCAGAACGCTACCGTGGTGGTGGAAGAGCGCAGCGCCAATACCTCGCGTTCCAGCAACCTGTCGAATATCCCGACGCCGCTGGCCTTGACCACGACATCCGCGCCCTTTGCCTGTTCCAGTGCGCGATGCACACCCACTTCGGTGTCCGCGGAATAAACGACCACCTCGGCCCAGTCCGGGTTATCCATATCGCGGTGCTGCTGCCGCTCGAACGCATCAGGTTCGAAGAAAGTGACGCGATGGCCGCGCTGATGCAGCGCATGGATGATGCCGCGGTAGTAAGTGGCGGCGCCGTTCCAGTAAGAGGACACCAGGCTGGATCCAAAAAAAGCGATATGCATCGAACTAGACATGACTCATGCTCCGTACTTCTTGTGTGGCGGGGGTACGCAGGGCCGGCGCACCTAACGCAGCCAGGATGGACAGCAGCTCGTCCACGCGGTGTGCACAGGTATGGCGGCTCCGGATGGTGCGCAGCCCGTGTTCGGCGAGGTGGGAGGCCAACGCGGGATCGTTCACCACGTCGTGCAGGTGACGCTGCATCTCTTCGCCAGTGGCGGCGACCAGATAGTCGCGGCCGGGTGTGAACAGGCCTTCCGCGTCCGGCCAATGTGCACATACCAGCGGAATGCCGCAGGCCAACGCCTCGAACACGCGGATGGTAGGGATACCGGGTAGCGCGCGTACATACGGACGCCGCGGCACATGCGCAGTCACCCGGAAGCGTGCGAAGACTTCAGGCGCCCGATAGTTGGGCAACCAGCCACGATAGTCGATGCCGGCCCGCGCCAATGCATCCAAGGCCTGCTCCGGATAACGCACGCCATGGACCCTCGCTGACAAGCCCAATCGTCGTACCGGTTGGATCAGGAATTCGTCCAGCTCACGGCTGCGCTCTTCGTCGCCCCAGTTACCGATCCAGACGAGATCGCCGTCCGGTGTTCCGGGGGGCTGCGGGCGGAACACGCGCGCGTCGGCCGCTTCGTGCCAGGTCCAGGCATCGCGGCTCCAGCCGAGCCGCAAATACTGCTGGCGCACCGCTTCGCCAAAGGCCAGCACGCCGTCGTAGTGATCCAGTGGGTAGCGCGCCATTTCTTCGGGTGCGCTGACCGAGCGGTGGTGGGTATCGTGGAAGAGCACCCTGCACCCCGTGGGGGCATGGCGCCCTACGCCGGCCACCAGCGCCGGCGCGTTCCATTCGTGCACCAACGCCACATCGGCCTGGTCCAATGCCTCTTCCAGGTCCAGTGTGTGCAGGTCGTAAAGCTGGCTACGCAGCTGCGGAAAATGGCGCTGGAATTCCTCCACGGCCTTGTGGCCATGCTCCTTCTCCAGTTGCTGGCGGCTCCAGCCGTCGCGCGGTTCATACACATCGACACGATGACCACGCGCCAGTAGTTCGCTGACGATGCCGCGCAGGAAATGCGCGTTGCCATGATTCCAGTCCGAAACCAGCGAGTGGTAGAACAGCACGAATTTCATAGGCGCGCTCTTTGTCGGCATGCTCTTATCGGGCATGCTCTTGTTAGGCATGCTCTTATTGGGCATGCTTTTTTTGGGCACGCTCTTACTGGACGCGCTCTTGTCAGGCATGCTTTTCATAGGCTCGCTCCTGCTGCCGCAGGCAGGCTGATCGGCTTCGGCGGCAGCGAGGACTCCCCTCGCAGGCCCGCCAATGCGAGGTAAAGCCGACGATAGCGATCCGCCATCTTTTCCGGGCAGTAACGTGCCGCGCGGCGGCGCGCGCGCGTGGCGTACTCGATACGCTCTTCCGGGTGATCGATCAGCCTGAGCAGCGTGCGCTCCAATAGATCGTGATCGTCGGGTGGCACATAGAGCGCGGCCCGGCCCCAGACTTCGCGCAAGCTGGGAATATCACCCAGCACCAGCGCGCATCCCGCCAGCGCCGCTTCCAGTACGGACAATCCAAAGGGCTCGTAGCGCGCCGGCAACGCGTATATCGGCGCATGCTCCAGCCAGCGGCGAACCTCTGCCGATGGCAATGATCCAAGCAGATGGACATGGGGCAATTGCACTTCCCCACCATCAGGGTGGTGTTGACTACCGGCGATGCACACCGGCCACGGCAATCGCTCCGCTACTTCAGCCAGTGCGGCGAGGTTTTTCGCCGGGTCCCATAGCCGGCCTGCGGCGAAGATCAGCGGCTCTTCTTTCGGTGCGTGCTCGCCTTTCGCTGGGCGCTCACCATCGCTGCGGCCGTTGGCGATCACCCGACATTCCGGCAGCGGGCCGTAATGGCGAAGCAGCACGTCCAGCATCGCCTGGCTGGGAGCCACGACATAATCGGCCGCCTGCAACCCCGCACGGACGCGTTGACGGTACCGAGCCCATGAGTCAGGCACATCCGTGCCATGCACCGCATGCCACCAGGAAAGCACGCAGGAGTGTCCGACCATCAGCACCGGCACTGACCACGGCAAATCACCGTGGCTGTAGTCGTTCAGATGCACCACATCCGGCCGCCATTGCGCCGCCAGGTTCAGCAGCCACTCGCCAGCCCGTTCCACGTCATTCCACGGCTGTTCCATCCAGGCCAACTTATAGGCGCTGGGGTATAGCGTCAGGCCAGGAATTTCCGCAGCTTCACGGCGCTGGTCGCCACTGGGCTCGCCGCCCATGGTCGCCAGGGCAACTTCGTCTCCCAGCGCACACAGTTGGCGGCTCAGCTCCAACGCGTACTGCCAGACACCGCCCACGGTGTCGGCCGTCATCAAGATACGCAGCGAGCGCGCGCCAATCGAGCGCGCCTCGATCAATCGCGCTTCAGGCAAGCGTGCGTCAGCGCCCATAGATCGCGTCCACCGTGCGGGCGACGCCGAGCAGATGCTCGGCGCGCGTATCGAAACGAGGATCCAGACTCAGTTGATGCGCCCATTGCACCAGCATGCGTCCACCCCAGGCATCGGGCGGATCAGCCAACCGTTGCCGAGTGGTACCGTCGAAGCGATCGACCGTGAAGTCGTAGAACGAGCCCCCGACGTTGCGTAGTGCGGCACCGCCACGCGTGCCATAGAAGGCGGCTTCGATCACGGCGTCCTGGCCGGCCGGCAGCCGCCAAGAGCAAGCCAGGCGAACGCTGGCACCGTTGTCCAGGCGCCATTGCGCTGTAGCGTAGTCCTCCACCGCTTGCACGGGACGTTGCAGTGGACGGCCTTGCGAATAGAGCGTGGAAACGAGTTCCTGATGACCGCCGCTACCACTGATCCACATCGCCAGGTCTACCAGGTGGATACCCAGATCCATCACACAGCCGCCGCCGCTTTGCGATAAATCGTAGAACCAGGGCTTGTCCGGCCCATAGGCGTTATGGAAGGTCAGATCGATGGCGTACAGATCACCCAGCTCATCGCTCTGCACCAAGTCGCGAAGCAGAGCGACACCGGACACACAGCGATAGCTGAAATCAACATCCAGCAAGCGGTCGGCACGCCGTGCGGCCGCCAACACCTGCTCTGCTTCGTCAGCGGTACGGGTCAACGGCTTTTGGCAGAACACCGCGATGCCGCGCTCCAACGCCATCGTCGCTTGCGTGGCGTGCGCGCCGCTGGGCGTGGCGATTACCAATCCGTCCAAGTCTTCATGCGCCAGAAGCTCGGCCAAGTCCTCCGCTATCCGCGCGTGCGGCACGTAGTTGGCCGCTGCACGTGCGGCTTCCGGTTGCGCATCGGCGATGGCCGCCACCGTGGCAACCCCGTTGTCGGCTAGTACCTGCATGCGCTGACGGCCGATCCAACCCACGCCCAGGAAGCCCAGCCGAGGCATTTTCGGCGTTGCATTCAGCCGTTGTCCGCTCAGCTGTGCGTTCATGCGCTCACCACTGCTTTCAGGAAACCCTCCGGCCGCTGCTGCATGGCGTTGAAGGCATCGCTCAGCCTATCCAGAGTAAATGTGTGCGTCAGCAGTGGACGCGGATCCAGCTGACCTGAGGCGACCGCATCGATGGCGCGCTGCAACCCGGCGGCGGCGACTCGCGCATCGCGTTCATGCGCGTTCACCACATCCAATCCACGCCAGTTCCACTGCTGCATGTTCACTTGGCGCAAGCCATCCTGGTGATAGCCGGCGATGATCAATCTGCCGCCTTCGGCACTGATGCCGCTGGCGATGTCCAGCGTCACCTGCTCACCTGCCGCTTCGATGACGCGCATGCAACCGGCACCGCCGGTGAGCTCATGTACCGCGCCGATGGCCGCATGCGGGTCGTCGGTGGAGAGCGTTTCGACAGCGCCGTTTTCGCGCGCGACGCGCTGGGAATATGGCCGGCGCGACAGCGCGATGACCTTCGCGCCGGCGCGGCTGGCGAGCTGGACCAGCAATGCACCGATGAAGCCCACACCCACCACCGCAACAGTTTCGCCGGCCTGAATATCGCTGCGGCGCAGGATATTCATCGCACACGCCAGCGGTTCGCCAGGCAACGGATAGTCTTCCAATGCAGCGGGCAATCGTGCGAGCGCATCGGATGCGGCCAGGTCGTACTCGGCATACGCATTACCGGATAGCAGCGCCACTCGGTCGCCTACCCGCCAGCCATCCACATCGGCACCCACCGCATCTATTTCGCCCCAGCCCTCGTGTCCGGGAGCGCCGGCTGCGAAGGGATATTCGAACCACGGCCTGCCAGCCCAAACCGGCAGGTTGGACGCGCACACGCCGCATCCCTGCAACCGCACACGCACCTGATCGCGCGCGGGTACCGGCATAGGGTGCCGCTCCAACGCGACTCGGCCTGCTCCCTGAAAAACCGCAGCCTGCATGGTGCTCATGCAGCATGGGTCCGTGCTGGGATGACGGTACCGCGCTCGGTTTGCAGCCAGGCGTGCAGGCGAGCCACGCCTTCGGTGGCCGGCACCTGCGGCGACCAGCCGGTAGCGGCGGAAAACGCGGAGGTATCGGAGACGTAATAGCGCTGATCTCCAGTACGCCACGGCGCCCGCGTGACGGCGGGCTTGCTGCCGGTCAACGTGCCAATGCGTTCCAGCAACTCGACCAGACTGACGGTATTGGCCGGACCGCCACCCATGTTGAACGCGCGCCCGCTCAGCCTCGACATGCACGCCTGGCACAGCAGCAATGCATCCACCAGATCTTCGACGAACAGAATGTCGCGCACCTGCTTGCCGTCGCCGTACAGCGTCAGCGGGCGCCCTTCCAGTGCATGGATCAGGAAATGCGCTACCCAGCCCTGATCTTCATTGCCGAACTGATGCGGCCCGTATATGCAGCTCATGCGCAGCACCACCGCGGAAAGACCGAAGCTGCGCGCATAGTCCAGAACGTACTGATCCGCGCCGCCTTTCGAGCAGCCATAAGGGCTGTGGAAATCGAGATGTCGCGCCTCGCCGATGCCGGTGTCACGCAGGCGCGTGTCCCGGGGTTGATAACGTGTGCCGGTCGCGTCCAGCGCCACGTCGTCCAACGCGCCGTACACCTTGTTGGTCGACGTAAATACCAGTGATGGCGGCCGCCGCGCCGACCGTACTGCTTCCAGTACGTTCAAGGTGCCATGCAAATTTATATCGAAGTCGGTACGCGGATCCTCCAGGCTCGACGTCACCGCCACCTGGGCAGCAAAATGGAACACCTGCGAGCATCGCGAAACCGCCGCACGAACCAAGTGATAGTCGCGCACATCCGCGATCTCCACCTGCACCCGGTCGGGATATTGCTCGCGGAGCCAACGAAGGTTGCGCTCAACGCCGGCCCGCGACAGATTGTCGAAAATCAATACTTGACGGCCGCTTTCCAATAGTCGTGCCGCCAGATTGGTACCTATGAATCCAGCGCCGCCGGTGATCAGTACCGGTGCTTGGCTTGCGCTGGATAGCGGCAATGCAAACTCGTCCACGCTCCCGGTGCTCATAACTGCAATCCTCGCCGTGCGAGTTCAGCGCTGGCCACCTCCACCCGGTCGAAAGCCTGCTGCCCCAGCATCCATTCCACCAGTTCGTCCAAGCCTTGAGCCAAGGACACCTGCGGGCGGTAGCCCAGCACTTCGGCAGCCAGCGAAATATCGGCGAAGCAATGGCGAATATCACCCGCGCGGAACTTGCGGGTGATCTCCGGCGGAAGGTCGTCGATGCCCAGCGCCTG
The DNA here is from genome assembly GCF_039710385.1 of Pseudoxanthomonas sp. CCNWLY206-1. NCBI lineage: Bacteria > Pseudomonadati > Pseudomonadota > Gammaproteobacteria > Lysobacterales > Lysobacteraceae > Pseudoxanthomonas > Pseudoxanthomonas sp. CCNWLY206-1. The sequence continues at coordinate 865,367 of NZ_JBDKXI010000001.1, forward strand.
CGCCATTTGCTCGGCGACTTCCACAATGGTGAGCGCTTTCCCGCTGCCGATATTGATCACCCGGCCCGCGGCTTCCGGTTTTTCCAATGCCAGTCGGCAAGCACGGGCGACGTCGCGCACATTGACGAAGTCGCGACGCTGCAGACCGTCTTCGAAGACCAATGGCGGACGGCGGTTGAGGAATCTCGCCGCGAAGATCGCGAGCACCCCGGTGTAAGGATTGGATAACGCTTGCCGGGTGCCATAGATATTGAAGAAACGCAACGCCACCGTAGGCACGCTGTATGTCTGGCCGATCATCAGGCACATGCGCTCCTGATCCAGCTTGGACAGTGCATAGATCGACGAAGGCGCCACTGCCTTGGATTCCGGCGTGGGAATCGGCGCCAGCGGTCGACGCTGGTCGTCGTACAGCTCCCATTCCCCGCGCGAAAATTGATCCGGTGCGCGCTGGGGCGGGCATACCGTAGCGCCGTCCGCGTCGCGGTACATACCCTCGCCGTAGACGCTCATGCTGGAGGCCACCACCAAGCGGCGCACTGGCGAGGCCGCCAACGCTTCGAGCAGCACTGCCGTGCCACGATTGTTGACGTCGGTGTAGCGCTCTATTTCATACATGCTTTGGCCCACGCCGACCGCCGCGGCGAAATGGAACACCACATCGGCACCTTGCAGTGCGCGACGCACGGCCAGCGGGTCGCGCACATCCCCGCGTATCAATTCGACGTCGTCATGCAAATATTCCGGCCGGGCGATCGCATCGCCATGGACCTGCACGGATAGATTGTCGAGCACGCGGACTTGATAGCCGTGCGCCAGCAACTCGTCGGCCAGGTGCGAGCCGACAAAGCCAGCGCCGCCAGTGATCAGTACTCGTTCTCGGCCGCCGTGGCCGTTCCGCCATTCACGCGCAATCACGATTTTCCTCCACTACTGTCATGGTCTTCGAACGGACGTCGCTGAGATTGGCTTCGAACCAGGCCACGGTGCGCTGCAGACCTTCATCCAGTGACACGGTAGGCGACCACCCCAATGTCTCGCGGGCGAGGCCAATATCCGGGCAGCGACGGGTGGGATCGTCGATCGGCATCGGTTTGCGGATCAGCCGTGACCGCGAACCGGTGATGTCGAGAATCCGTTCCGCCAGCTCCAGCACGGTGACTTCATACGGGTTGCCCAGATTGACGGGGCCGGTGAAGCCGGGCGGCGAATCCATCAGTCGCATCACCCCTTCGATCAGATCGTCCACATAGCAGAACGATCGCGTTTGACTGCCGTCCCCGTGGATGGTCATCGGCCGGTTCCGCAATGCCTGCACGATCAGATTGGAAACCACGCGGCCGTCATCCGCGCGCATGCACGGACCATAGGTGTTGAATATCCTCGCGACCTTGATATCGGCGCCGTGCAGACGATGGAAATCGAAGAACAGTGTTTCCGCGCAGCGCTTGCCTTCGTCATAGCAGGCGCGCGGCCCCGTGGTGTTGACCGCGCCGCGGTAGCCTTCTTTCTGTGGATGGATTTCAGGCTCTCCATAAACTTCGCTGGTGGAAGCCTGGAATATCCGCGCGTTGAAGCGACGCGCGACCTGCAGCATGTTCAGCGCACCCTCCAGGCAGGTCTGCAGGGTCTTCACCGGATCGGCTTGGTAATGCACCGGCGAAGCACAACACGCCAGGTTGAAGATTCGGTCGACCCTGATATCGACGGCGGCTTCATCGATGATTTCGGTGACGTCATGGCGAACGAACTTGAATGCCTTGTTTCCAAGCAATGAAGCTATGTTCTTCATATTGCCGGTTATCAGGTTGTCCAGCGCCACGACTTCGTAGCCGTCCTCGATCAGGCGAGTGCATAGGTGCGCACCCAGGAAGCCGGCACCGCCAGTGACCAGCGCGCGCCCATTTTGATTTCTCTTTTTTCTTGTCGTTGTTCCGTCCATAAGCCTCACCGCAAGACAAGCGGCACCCCGGAATGGGTTAGCCACACAAAGGTTTGTGTTTCGGTCCGCAAGATGCATGCCAAGGTAAGAGGCACGCTTCCAAGCACGGAACAGCCAGCCGAATCAAACCTGGAAATCAACGCAGCAATGATCAGTGCATCGCGCATATTCCCCTGGCTGGTCCCGATCAGCGGAATTCGGAGTTGCCAATGACGCGCCACGCCGCCGCCGAGGATTAATGAATTTTTTTCGGCACTCTTCCCAGGTTCCTGAAAGTGCTTCCCCTGCACTTTGTTCAAGGTCTGCAGATATTTCCGAGCCGGTGAGGAGAGCCCCGACGGCTGGATTTGTGGACGCATTTGCACTTCCGGCCATTCCCTCCGGACATCGCGGCTGTTTTGACAATGCCGTGACGCCATCTACTCAATGCTGGGCGCAAGCGATCAGGCACCGGGGATGGCCACCGCCGTGAATAGAGTGATTACCGCCTTCGGTTTCTTGACGATCGGCTTGCTGGCTGGGGGCGGACTTTCCAGCCTGCCAACGCTGGATATCCGTCCCGCGGGCGAGTTGTCCGATGAGGCAGCCGATTCCCCGAGCGCTCACGCCCATGGATCAAACCGCAGACTGGATCAAAGCCAGGCGCTGGGGGTGATGCTGTCCATGAGTGCACACGAGCGTCTGCTTGCCGAGGATGCTGCGCAACGAGGGTCGCCACTGCTGGCGGCATTGGCGCGCCGCCATGCACAGCAGTATCGACACGAGTTCGATGGCGCCCTGGAACTTAATCCGGATCCAGACTCATCCCTATCGTCGGATTTGTGGCTTGCTGCGGATAGCGAACGCATGCTGCTGCTTTCTCTCTCGCCCCATCAATATGATCTGGCCTATTTGGAAGCCGCACTCAAATGCCAACGTAAAGCGCTGGGTGTCATTGATCTCAAGGTACGGCCGGCGTTGGTAGATGAGGCCAGTCAGGCTTATGTTGCCCAGGTCCGGGCGAACGTCGACGCCCGCTTGACGGATCTGGTCGCGATTCAAGCCGCGCTTGTCCAAGAGACGGCGCCTGACACGCAACAAGGCTCTAGCGGCTGATCAGGCGACGAACGGATCGGCGTCTTGCCGCGGCGCCTGAGCTTTTGCGTTTGCTAGCGTCCGCCGATCATCCAGCCAGCCAGTAACGCGAATAAAAGAACCGAAGCGCCGGCGATCCAGCGCCAAGGCAGACGCTTCATCAGTTCGGTAACCCAGGCTCGCGCTTCCGAGGGGCCTGTCGGCGATCTGTCTCGTGGCATCAACCTGCCTCCTTGATACCGCACTTGTGGACGGCCGCCGATCACGGGAAGCCGGTCCGCTCAGAGGTACAGAAGTAGTGTATGGAAGCGGACGAACCCATCTCCATCTGAATGGGTGTGCCCCCACTCTAGCGGCGAGGCGTTAATGCGCGGTGGAGGCCGCCGGATCCCGTCCGGCAGCGAAAAACCGGCGGCGGTGAGCCAGTGCCGGAGCCCCCAGCGCAACCGCCAGCGCGTACCTGAGCGTCCGACAAGCAGGCTTTACAAGAAACTCACCTGGGTTGCCGTAGTAATCGTAGACGCGAGCCCCGGCCCCCCCTACCGCGCTCTGCCTGACTCAGATGTTGAGACACGTGTCGTCCAAGCTGTCCCCTTTCTGGAGCCCGCAGTCATGACCTACGATCCTCATTCCTTCGTCGACGAGTTGTTGTCGCAGCTGCCCATCAACCGTGATACCCGTTGGACGGCCGGCGGACTTGGATTGGACCAGGCGTCGTTCGATGCAGTCGCGCAACGGGTGCTCGCGTTGGAAACCTGCGGTTCCGTCGACGTGATGAACATGACCCGCGAATCCAACCGCCTCAATGCGATCCGTTTTGTCCGGTTGGTCTAGGGAAAGCCCTTGGCAAGGATCCGAGGATTGCGGTGCTCCTCGTGGATAGCGAATAGCCGCTTGGTTTTTCCAGGGAGTTCCGAACAAGCCAAGCTCTATCGCGCGGATGGACTCCTGGTGGGAGCGGCGACGTAAGCCGCGATGGAAGCGTTACCCGCAGAGTTCCATCGCGACTTACGTCGCTCCCACAAGGACGCTGTTTCGGTGGTTAACGCACGATACTGGCTCTACAGGAGCCCAGGAGCGACGCTCAGGCGACCCGCGGCACCACGGCATCGACCTGGCGCAGCGTCGCCACGCCGTGGCCTTGCTCGGCCAGGTACTCCAGCCACTTGCTGAGGAAAGTATTCATTCGCATGCGATGGCTGATCACTTCCGCGGGCGGCGGATACAAGCCAATCACATCCTGCCAACGTCGCCCCACATAGCAATGCGTCGCCTCGGCTTGGTGCGCGTCCCGGTACATGCGGATAAACGCGGACGGGTCAGGCTCGCCGGTCTGCGGGTCGCGCATGTCATAGGTCAGCCGCAGCTCCACGGTGTAGCGGTGCGTTTCGATGACGTCCAGCCGTAGATCTAACCCATCTCCCACTGAAGAGACGTAGGTCCCAGTCTTCAGATGCTCGGGTGCCAACAGGCGTGCCAGCCGTGCGTGATTTTCCGCATACAGCGCCATCAGCCAGCCAAAACGGCTGAGTTTTGGGATACGTGCGGTGCGGGTCAGAGCGTGCGTCATGGCACCGATCCTACACGTAGAAATAGCTTTCCGGCAGCATTGACGAAAGCCGATATCAGGCCTAAGTTAAGCATTCCACGCGGCTGTTTTTTACCTGCCCGCATTCACGCATTTACCAGAACATTTTTACTAAAACATTTCGCGCTGCAGGCCCAGCGTAGACAGCACCTTGCTGGAAATTTCCTCAATGGATTTATTGGTGGTGCTGAGCGTGGGAATGCGCTCCACCTGAAACATCGCTTCGGCCGCCGCCACTTCGCTCTTGCAGGTCGCCAGATTGGCGTAGCCGGAATTCGGCCGGCGCTCCTGGCGTATCTGGTGCAACCGTTCCGGATCGATGGTCAATCCGAATAGTTTTCGCCGATAAGGCCGCAAACGCGGCGGCAAACGGTCGGTTTCCAGATCCTGGTCGGTCAGCGGATAGTTCGCCGCGCGGACCCCGTAGTGCAGCGCCAGATAAACGCAGGTGGGCGTTTTTCCCGCACGCGAGACCGCTACCAGGATCACGTCGGCTTCGTCGTAGTTGAGCGCGATACCGTCGTCGTGCGTCAGTGCGAAGTTCATGGCGTTGATGCGGCGGTGATACGTCTCGAAATCGACCAGTCCGTGCGCTTGGCCCACCCGCGATTGCCTGGGCGTACCCAACTCACGCTCCAGGGGCTCGATGAAGGGCGCGAACACATCGAGCATCAGCGCGCCACTTTCAGCCAGCACGATGCTCAACTGCGGGTCCACGCAGGAATTCACCACAATGGGGCGGACGCCGAGTTTCAGCCCTGCCCGGCGGATGCGGTCGGCGGCGTCGTGGGCCTTTTCGACGTCGTCGACAAAGGAAATACGGTCGGTTTGAAAACTGAACCCCGAAAACTGGGTCAGCAGGCTGTGGCCGATGGTTTCGGCGGTGATACCGGTGCCATCTGACACGTAGAACACGGGCCGCAGGCCGGACATCGTCATTTTTTCCTCGCTCACCACGAAAACCCCGTCGATTCAAGCTTGTCTGCAATTGGTATGCACTGCATCATATCCGCTCTTCCCCATGGACACGGCCCCCGCCGTCAGTCTCGGCGCGGCGCACAGTCCTGCTTTGGAGCATTGCGCTTGAACGAGAATATCCTGTGGCTGCACGAGTTGCGTCTGGCCGACTTGGCCCGCGTGGGCGGTAAAAACTCCTCCCTCGGTGAAATGATCGGCCATTTGGCCAACCTGGGTGTCTCGGTACCTGGCGGGTATGCCACCACCGCTGAAGCTTTCAAAGCGTTCATTGCCCATAACGACCTCTATACCCGCATCTTCGACAAGCTCGCCACGCTGGACGTGGAGGACGTCGATGCACTGACCCTGGCCGGCAAGGAGATCCGCGGCTGGGTCACCGATGCGCCCTTGCAGCCAGACCTGGATGCCGATATCCGTACCGCTTATCGCAAGCTATGCGCCGATAACGGTGGTGGCGATGTGGCGGTCGCGGTGCGCTCTTCGGCCACCGCCGAGGACCTGCCCGACGCCAGCTTCGCCGGCCAGCAGGAAACCTTCCTCAACGTCACCGGTGCCGACGATGTGGTGCACAAGGTCAAGGAAGTGTTCGCCTCGCTGTACAACGACCGTGCTATCGCCTATCGCGTCCACCACGGTTTCAAGCATGAGGACGTGTTCCTCTCGGCCGGCGTGCAGTTGATGGTCCGATCGGACGTGGGCGCTGCGGGCGTTTTGTTTACGCTGGACACCGAGTCTGGTTTCCGCGATGTCGTCTTCGTCACTTCCAGCTATGGCTTGGGCGAAAACGTCGTCCAGGGCGCGGTCAATCCCGACGAGTTCTACGTCTACAAGCCCACTCTGCGGCAAGGTAAGCCGGCCATCCTGCGCCGCACCCTGGGCAGCAAGGAAATCCGCATGGTCTATTCGGACCAACCGGGTGAGCGTGTGCGCAACGAAAGCACACCTGCCGACCTGCGCCAGCGTTTCTCCATCACCGACGAAGACGTGCAGGAGCTCTCCAAGCAGGCGCTGGTGATCGAAGAGCACTACGGCCGCCCGATGGACATCGAATGGGCCAAGGACGGTGTCAGCGGCAAACTATTCGTCGTGCAGGCGCGTCCGGAAACGGTGAAATCGCGCGGCAAGGCCACGCAGATCGAACGTTATGCGCTGGGCAAGCGCGGCCAGATCGTGGCCGAAGGCCGCGCCATCGGGCACAAGATCGGCAGTGGCGTGGCGCGCGTGGTACGCAGCCTGAGCGACATGAGCCAGGTGCAGCCCGGCGATGTTCTGGTGGCGGACATGACCGACCCGGATTGGGAGCCGGTGATGAAGCGCGCCTCGGCGATCGTCACCAATCGCGGCGGACGCACGTGCCATGCCGCGATCATCGCGCGCGAACTGGGCGTGCCGGCGGTTGTCGGCACCGGCAATGCGCTGGACCTCATAGCGAACGGCCAGGAAGTAACGGTCAGTTGCGCCGAAGGCGATACCGGCTACATCTATGACGGCGCCCTGCCCTTTGAGCGCACGACCACCGATCTGGGCAACATGCCGCCGGCGCCGCTCAAGATCATGATGAACGTCGCCAATCCGGAACGTGCGTTCGATTTCGGCCAGCTGCCCAACGCCGGCATCGGCCTGGCGCGCCTGGAAATGATCATCGCCAGCCATATCGGCATCCATCCGAATGCATTGCTTGAGTACGACCGCCAGGATCTGGCCGTGCGCAAGAAGATCGACGCCAAGATCGCCGGCTACGGCGATCCGGTCAGTTTCTACGTCGATCGCCTGGCTGAAGGCATCGCCACCATCACCGCATCCGTGGCGCCGAACCCGGTGATCGTGCGCCTGTCAGACTTCAAGTCCAACGAGTACGCGAATCTAATCGGCGGTGAGCGCTACGAACCGCACGAAGAGAATCCGATGATCGGCTTCCGCGGCGCGAGCCGCTATGTCGATCCCGGTTTCGAACCCGCGTTCGCGCTGGAATGTCGTGCCGTGCGTCGAGTGCGCGACGAAATGGGCCTGGACAACCTGTGGGTGATGATCCCATTCGTGCGAACGCTGGAAGAAGGCCGCAAGGTGATCGACGTGCTGGCCAAGCATGGTCTGCGCCAAGGCGATGGCGCCACCGGCGACAAGCCGGGCCTGAAGATCATCATGATGTGCGAAGTACCGTCCAATGCGTTGCTGGCGGATGAATTCCTGGATATCTTCGATGGCTTCTCGATAGGGTCCAACGATCTCACCCAGTTGACCCTGGGCCTGGATCGCGATTCGAGCATCGTCGCCGACCTGTTCGACGAGCGGAATCCGGCGGTGAAGAAACTATTGTCGATGGCGATCAAGAGCGCACGCGCCAAAGGCAAATATATCGGCATCTGCGGGCAAGGCCCCTCGGATCATCCCGACCTGGCCGAATGGTTGATGCAGGAAGGCATTGAATCGGTTTCGCTCAATCCCGACACTGTGGTGGACACCTGGTTGAGACTGGCCAAGCTGAAATCCGCCTGATCCTCGCCGTGGCGCTCGCGCGTTAGAATCCTCGCTTGAAACTCAGCCCTGCTCTGCAGGGCTTCTCATAAGCGTAGAAGAGGCACGACGTGGATCGGTGGAAGAACCTGGCAACTTGGTGGAAGAACGCGAATGAGGACGCTTGGATGCATGTCCTCCTCTCGGCAGGCATGCGCATCGCGATAGGGCTGGTGGCGCTCTACATCGGTATTCGTCTGGTCAAATGGGCCTCTGGGCTGATCAGCAAGGCCATGAGCCGGGCGAATCTCGAACCCACCGCCGCGCTGTTCCTGCGCAAGGTGATCTACGTCATTCTGCTGGTGGTGCTGGTGTTGGCCATCCTGCAACTGGTTTTCGGTGTGGCGCCAACCTCGCTGGTCGCGGTGATTGGCGCAGCAGGGCTGGCGATAGGCTTGGCGCTGAAAGACTCGCTGTCCAACGTGGCCTCGGGCGTGATGCTGGTTTCACTCAAGCCTTTTCGCGTCGGCGATATCGTGAAGATCGCCGGAGAATCCGGCAAAGTCGAGGCCGTCAGCATTTTCCAGACTCAACTGCGCGGCGCAGATAACCAGCTCATCGTGCTGCCCAACAGCCTGATCACCGGCGATTCCATCGTCAATCTGACGCCGGACTACATGCGCCGCATCGAGATGATCGTCGGTATTTCCTACTCCGACGACATCGACCTGGCGCGCGCAACGGCGCTGGAAGTGATGGGCGCCGACAAACGCGTATTGGCGGAACCGCCGGCCGATGTGCTGGTTTACGCCCTTGCCGAGAGCAGCGTCGACTTGGGCATCCGCTGCCACGTCCGCAATGAAGATTTCTTCGCTACCAAATGCGAACTGCTCGAACGCATCAAGAAGGCTTTCGACGCTGCGGGCCTCAGCATTCCCTACCCGCAACGCGACGTCCACATGTACCACCACCTTGCACAAGGCGGCGAGGCGTCCGCGGACATGCCGCTGTTGATGAAGCTTGCGAAGCCGGCTGAAGAGGCCGATTGAGGTGAAGCGCGGATCGGGAAAGGTTTTTGCTTTGCTCCCCCTTTTGTAAAGGGGGGATTAAGGGGGATTTGCTTTTGCTCTCAAAGACAGAAGAAAAAGCGAATCTCCATGGCGCCCTTGAACAGCCATTCGGCTGTTGAGGAACACTTTAAGGAGGGGACGAAGCGATGTGCGCTCAGCCTCCCGCCAATTCCGCCAGGTGCTTGCGGTAGTGGCGTAGCTCTTCAATAGAATCACGCACGTCACTCAACGCGGTGTGCGCAGACTGCTTGCGTACGCCTTCCAGTACGGCGGGCGCCCAGCGGCGCGCCAGTTCCTTGAGTGTGCTGACATCCAGATTGCGGTAATGGAAGTACTTCTCCAGTCGCGGCATCAAGCGATGCATGAAACGGCGATCCTGGCAGATGGAGTTGCCGCACATGGGCGACGCATTCGGCTGTACCCATTGCGACAGGAAAGCGACTGTCTGTGCCTCGGCCTGCGCCAGATTGACCTGGCTTTCCAGCACTCGCTGCCACAATCCGGACTTGCGGTGCTGATTGCGGTTCCAATCGTCCATCGCGTCCAGCGTCTCCAGCGTATGGGCGATAGCCAGTTCCGGCCCTTCGGCCAATATGTTCAACTGGGAATCCGTCACCACCGTCGCGATTTCCAGGATGGAGTCCTTACCGGTGTCCAATCCGGTCATTTCCAGATCTATCCAGATAAGACGGTCGTTGTTCGCGTGGCTGACTGTCATGCACCTTCCCGTGGATGTTTGGCCGCAATGTTTAGCATGGTCCGGAGATTTCGATCCGGGGCGCGGAAAAAAACCGTGCCATGGCATGATAACGCAGACCACCACCACCACCGGCCCATGAACAATTTCGCCCACTACGCCGTGCTCACCGCGATGCTGGCCCCGGCCTTTTTCCTCACCGCGACGGCTTCGCTGTTGCTGTCAGCCAATAATCGCCTGGCCCGCATCATCGATCGCGCCCGCACGCTGCTGCGCGAGCTGGTGGACATCGAGGACGAGGCTGAGCGCGTGCTCTACGAAAGGCGTATCGCCCTGCAACGCCGGCGCAGCCTGATTATCTTGCGCGCGGGCCAACTCCTTTACGGTGCCATCAGCCTGTTTGTCGGTACCAGCCTGGCGGTGGCCGTGGACACCTTCGTCGGGCATCGCCTGGGTGCCCTGCCGACTTGGCTGGCCGCCGCCGGTGTGCTGGCAATGCTGGCGGCCAGCTTGCTGCTGGCGCGGGAGTCCACCCTGGCGGTGACCGCGATCAACGAGGAAATGGACCACCGCCATTTCCGGCGCAAGACGCCGATCAGGTAGAGCGGCAGGTCAGGTACGTAGCGTGCACTGCGCGCACGTCGTGACCCATTCCAGGCGCGGCACCGACCTCCACCCTCTATTCGTACGCACCGCGCACGCTACGGCAGGTGTGGCTACGGTAGCGGCGGCTTGCCACGCTTGGCGCGGAAGTAATTGCTCAGCCGCCGGCTGGCTTCTTCCGCCAGTACCCCGCCCTGCACTGCCACCCGATGGTTGTGGCGTGGATCGGAGATCAGATCGAATACGCTGCCGCAGGCGCCGGTCTTGGGGTCACTGGCAGCGAACACCAAGCGGCTTACCCGCGCGTGCACCAAGGCCATGGCACACATCGCGCAGGGCTCCAAGGTCACGTATAGCGTGGTCCCAATCAGACGATGGTTACCCAGCTTCCGCCCCGCCTGCCGCATCGCGACGATCTCAGCATGGGCGCTTGGATCGCTGTCAGCCAGGTTACGGTTCCAGCCTTCACCAAGCACTTCGCCGTCCGAGCTGACCAGCACCGCGCCCACCGGTATCTCATCGAACTCTTGTTCCGCCCGATCGGCCAGCGCAAAGGCATGGTGCATCCAGTGCTCGTCGGGCAGCAGTGAATTCATTTCTGTAACGGGCGGGCCCCATCGGCCATGGGCCATGGGCCAGGAGCAGCGGAACGCGAAGACGTCAGCGTATCCATCGCACCCCTCATTCCCATTCGATGGTCGCTGGCGGCTTGCCGCTGATGTCGTACACCACGCGGGATATACCCCTCAGCTCATTGATGATGCGGTTGGAAACCGTACCCAGGAAGTCGTACGGCAAGTGTGCCCAGTGCGCGGTCATGAAATCGATGGTCTCCACTGCGCGCAATGCGATCACCCATTCGTAGGCGCGGGCGTCGCCCACCACGCCGACGGATTTCACCGGCAGGAATACGGCGAACGCCTGGCTGGTCTTGTCGTACAGCTCGGCTTTTCGCAATTCTTCGATAAAGATCGCATCGGCCTTGGCCAGGAGTTCGGCGTACTCGCGCTTCACTTCGCCCAGGATGCGCACACCCAGGCCGGGGCCGGGGAATGGGTGGCGGTACACCATGCTGCGCGGCAGGCCTAATTCGACGCCCAGGCGGCGCACTTCGTCCTTGAACAGTTCGCGTAGCGGCTCCACCAAGCCCAGCTTCATATGTGCTGGCAGACCGCCGACGTTGTGGTGGCTCTTGATGACGTGCGCCTTGCCGGTCTTGCTGCCGGCCGATTCGATCACGTCGGGGTAGATGGTGCCCTGCGCCAGCCATTTGGCGTTGGCCAGCTTGCCGGCTTCTTCATCGAAGATATCAACGAACAAATTGCCGATGATCTTGCGCTTGGCTTCCGGGTCCGCCACGCCTTCCAGCGCATTGAAATAACGGTCAGCGGCGTTCACCCGGATCACCTTGACACCCATGTGCTCGGCGAACATCGCCATCACCTGGTCGCCTTCCTGCCAACGCAGCAGGCCGGTATCCACGAACACACAAGTCAGCTGATCGCCGATGGCCTTGTGCAGCAGTGCGGCGACCACCGAAGAGTCCACGCCGCCGGATAACCCGAGGATCACCTCATCCGAGCCGACCTGCTCGCGCACGCGGGCAATCTGGTCTTCGATGATGTGGGCAGCGGTCCACAGCGTCTTGCAGCCGCAGATATCCACCACGAATCGCCGCAGCAGGGTTTCGCCCTGCAAGGTGTGCGTTACTTCCGGGTGGAACTGCACGCCATACCAGCGCTTGGTCTCATTGGACATCGCCGCAACCGGAATACGGTCCGTTTTGGCGGTAACAGTGAAGCCGGGTGGCGCCTTGGCGACGTGATCGCCATGGCTCATCCACACGTTCAGGCGTGGCTCGCCGCCGTGGTCGCTGAGGCCTGAAAACAATGCATCCGGCGCGACGATTTCCACTTCCGCATGACCGAACTCGCGCGCGTCCGCGGCTTCGGTGGCGCCACCCAGCTGCGCGGCCAACGTCTGCATGCCATAGCAAATGCCAAGAATCGGTAGACCCGAATCGAAGACTTCCTGCGGCGCGGCCGGTGCGCCATGTTGAGTAGTGGATTCCGGACCGCCCGACAGGATGATCCCCTTGGCGCCATATGCCGCGATTTCAGCGGGATCATGGTCCCAGGCCCAGATTTCGCAGTACACACCGATTTCGCGAATACGCCGCGCGATCAGCTGCGTGTACTGCGCACCGAAATCTAGGATGAGGATCTTGTCGCTGTGGATATCGGTCATGGGGGCCGGGAATCGAGGATGGAGAATCGGGAATCGCTGAAACGCTGGGGGTTCATCGATTCCCGATTCCCGATTCCCCATTCCCGGATAGGCTTTTAGCCCATCCGGTAATTCGGTGGTTCCTTGGTGATCTGCACGTCGTGCACGTGGCTTTCGCGCTGACCGGCGCCGGTGATGGTCACGAACTGCGGCTTCTTCTGCATCTCTTCGATGGTGGCGCAACCCACGTAACCCATGGTCGCGCGCAAGCCGCCGATCAACTGATGGATGATGCCGCTGAGCGGTCCGCGGTAAGGAACCCGACCTTCAATGCCTTCCGGCACCAGCTTGTCGGCGTCGCTGGCATCCTGGAAATAGCGGTCCTTGCTACCCTTCTCCATCGCGCCCAGGCTGCCCATGCCGCGATAGCTCTTGTAGCTGCGGCCTTGGAACAATTCCACTTCACCCGGAGCTTCCTCGGTGCCGGCGAACAACCCGCCGATCATCACCGTGGAAGCGCCGGCAACAATGGCCTTGCCGATATCGCCGGAGTAGCGGATGCCGCCATCGGCAATCAGCGGAATACGATCCTGCAGGGCTTCCGCGACCATGCTGACCGCCGTGATTTGCGGCACGCCGACGCCGGCGACCATGCGTGTAGTACAGATCGAACCCGGACCCACGCCGACCTTCACCGCATCGGCACCGGCATCCATCAGCGCCAGTGCGGCGTCGCCGGTGACGATGTTGCCGCCAATGACCTGCAACTGCGGGAACTGCTTCTTGGCCCAGGCCACGCGATCGATGACGCCCTGCGAATGCCCATGCGCGGTATCGACGATCACCACGTCCACGCCCGCAGCCACCAACGCTTCGATGCGCTGATCGGTGTCTCCGCCCACGCCCACGGCGGCGCCCACCACCAATCGGCTGGCGCTGTCCTTGGCGGCGTTGGGGTTGTCGGTCTTCTTCTGGATGTCCTTGACGGTAATCAGGCCGCGCAGGTCGAAGCCGTCGTTGACCACCAGGATTTTTTCGATGCGATGCTTATGCAGCAGTTGCAGCACTTCCTGGTCGCTGGCGCCTTCCTTGACGGTGATCAGGCGCTCCTTCTTGGTCATGATGTGGCGGACCGGATCGTCTAGCTTGGTCTCGAATCGCATGTCACGGCTGGTGACGATGCCCACCAGCTGCCCGCCGTCCACCACCGGCACACCGGAGATGTTGCGGGCGCGGGTCAGTTTCAGCACCTCGCCAATCGTGGTTTCCGGCCCGACCGTGAAGGGTTCCTTGATGACGCCGGCTTCGAACTTCTTGACCTTCGCCACTTCGGCGGCCTGCTGCTCAACGGTCAGGTTCTTATGGATGATGCCGATGCCGCCCAGCTGGGCCATGGCGATGGCAAGGCGCGCTTCGGTGACGGTATCCATGGCGGCCGAGACGATCGGCAACTTCAAACTCAGGCTGCGCGTCAGGCGCGTACCCAGGTCGACGTCTTTAGGCAGGACGATGGAATGAGCGGGGACGAGGGAAACGTCGTCGTAGGTGAGTGCTTCAGCCTGGATGCGTAGCATCGGCGGACCCGGTAGTTGGGGAAGCGCGACATTGTACCTTGTTTGGCGGGTTGGTTGGAATTCCCGGGCTACCGGTTCGGCAACGATGCGTCGCGTAGACAGGTGGAAAGTCGCTCGCTACGCGAGCTGCAAAGAGGTAAGTCGCAGCTACGGCGCTGTCAGTAAAAGCGGTGACGCCTCATCTTTGCAGGCCGCACCGTGGCCGACTTGTCCCTTTGCAGGCGGCGCAGCGGCCGACTTCACGGCGCTTCGGCGGCTTCCAGCGTGTTCTGCATCAGCGTCGCGACGGTCATCGGCCCGACGCCGCCGGGGACGGGGGTAATCCAACTGGCCCGTTTGGCGGCTTCGTCGAAGCCTACGTCGCCGACCAGACGCCCGTCCTCCAGTCGGTTGATGCCCACATCGATGACGACGGCGCCGGGCTTGACCCATTCCCCCGGAATCAAGCTCGGTTTGCCGGCCGCCACCACCAGGATGTCGGCGTCGCCGACTCGGCTGCGCAGCACGTCCGGCGGAGTGAACTTGTGGCAGCTGGTCACGGTGCAGCCGGCGATGAGAAGTTCCAGCGCCATCGGCCTGCCGACGTGATTGCTGACGCCCACGATGGTGGCGTTCTGTCCGCGCACGGGTCGATCTGTATAGGCCAGCAGCGTGGTGATGCCGCGTGGAGTACACGGGCGCAAACCGAACTGGCGCAGGGCCAGATGGCCGACGTTCTCGGGATGAAAACCATCCACATCCTTGCGCGGATCGATCTGGTGGATCAGGCGGCTGGCATCGGGAATGCCCGGCAGCGGCAACTGCACCAGAATGCCGTGGATCTTCGGATCCGCGTTCAGTTGATCGATCAGGGCCAGCAGTTCCCGCTCGCCCGTACCGGCAGGCAGGTCGTAGTCGTATGCCGCGATGCCGACTTTTTCCGCCGCGCGTCGCTTATTGCGCACGTAGACGGCCGAGGCCGGATCCCCTCCCACCAGGACAACAGCCAATCCCGGGCGCGGCAAACCCGCGGCAATGCGCGCATCGACCTTGGCTTTCAGGTCGTCCAGCAGGTCTTCGGCAATACGGCGGCCATCGAGGATTCGCGCGGTCATCAGGGGGATCAGGTGTAAAGTCTCGGCGTGTATTGTCCCCGATTCGCGAGCCGGGTTGTAGGAGCGCCTCCATGGCGCCAGCTTTTCACGATAATTCAGCCAGAAAGATGATCGACAATCTTTCAAAAGCTCGCGCCCACGGGACGCCCCCAAGGAACCCGACCATGACCGACACCACTGCCCTGGAAGCTGCCGCCTTCCGCCGATTGCTGAAACATCTCAATCAGGATCGCCCTGATGTACAGAACATCGACCTGATGATCCTCGCCGGTTTTTGCCGAAACTGCCTGGCGGACTGGTATCGCGAAGCGGCCGAATCCGCCGGCCAACCGATGGATAAGGAAAAAGCTCGCGAACACGTCTACGGCATGCCGTTCGCTCAATGGAAGGCGAAACACCAGAAGGACGCAACGCCGGAGCAGCTCGCCGCTTTCGAAGCCACGCAAAACAGACCCTAGTGATAGGCAAAACGCTGCTGATCTTCCTCGCGCTTTTCGCGCTGCTGTATCTGGCGCTGTGCGGGTTGCTCTATGCCAAGCAGCGCGCGTTGATCTACTTCCCCGAGACGACGCGCGTAGCCGCTGCGCAAACCGATGTCAGCATCGACCGAAGCGATGTCGTTCTCCGCGGCTGGGTGGCCAATCCGGGCCGCTCAGGCGCCATCCTCTACTTCGGCGGCAACGGCGAAAGCATCGAGTTGAACCGTGGCGGTTTCGCCCGGTATTTTCCCAGCCGCAGCAGCTATCTGATCGCCTATCGCGGCTATGGTGCGAGCGATGGACAGCCTGACCAGAACGCGTTATTCGCGGATGCTCTGACGATATATGACGATGTTCGGCAACGCCATGCCGGCCCCATCGCAGTGATAGGCCGCAGCCTGGGTAGCGGCGTTGCCAGCTACCTGGCCTCGCAGCGCACGGTTGACAGGCTGGTGCTGGTGACCCCGTTCGACAGCCTGGCCGATGTCGGGCAAACGCACTACCCGCTTTTTCCCGTGCGCTGGCTGGTCCGCGACCGGTATGAATCGTTTCGCTATCTGCCGCAACACGCAGGACCGCTGATGGTCATCCGCGCGCCGAACGATGCCGTGATCCCAGCGCGACATACCGATCGATTGATCGCCGGGCTGCCTCGAGAACCCGAGATCGTCGCGTTCCCGCGAGCAGATCACAACAATCTTTCCAGTGATCCGCGTTACTGGCAATCGCTTGCGACGTTCGTGCAAGCGGAAACGGTGGAGGCCAATCGGCCCGAACGCAGGTAGCTTGGCGCTGCCCGGCCGACGCATGCGGTGCTCCGGGACGGACAAGGCGTCGTGAGCATGGCCCCGACCTACGCCCGGGAAGACACTGAGCAGAAACGCTGGTAGTCGATATAGCCAGGAAATGGCGCGCCTACCGCGCACACCGGGCATCCTGGATCCGGCCGCAGCCGGACTTCGCGAAAGCGCATCGACAACGCGTCGAAATTGAGCAGCCGGCCCGCCAGCGATTCGCCGATTTCCAAGATCAACTTGATCGTTTCGTTGGCCTGCAATAGGCCAATGACGCCCGGCAGGACGCCCAGCACGCCCGCTTCCGCACAGTTGGGCGCGAACTCCGGTGGCGGCGGCTCCGGAAACAGGCAGCGATAGCAGGGCGCTTGTCCGCGACGCCGTCCGGCATCGAACACGCTGACCTGCCCTTCGAAACGCTGCACGGCGCCGTACACCAGCGGTTTGCCGTGTTTGATGCAGGCATCGTTGAGCAGATAGCGCACCGGAAAATTGTCTGCGCCATCCAATACGACATCCACACCGTCCAATAGCCGATCGATGTTGTCGGAGGTCACCCGCTCGGCCACGGCCTCCACTTGCATGCGTGGATTGAGCGCGGAAAGCGTGGCCTGGGCCGACGCCACTTTCGGTGTGCCGATGCGTGCTTCGGTATGCAGGATCTGCCGTTGCAGGTTACTGCGATCCACGACGTCGTCATCGGCGATACGCAGATGGCCTACACCGGCCGCCGCCAGATAGAACGCTGCCGGCGAGCCCAAGCCGCCGGCGCCGATCATCAGCACACGCGCACGCTGCAACCTGTGCTGGCCGGCGACACCTACTTCCGGCAGGAGCAAATGGCGCGAATAACGTTCGTAGAAATCCTGCTGTTCGGCGTCGAGCTGCGGGGTGACGATCGGCAATCGTTCTTCGATCCAGCGCGAGGTGCCGCCGGCCACCGACATCACGCGGGTGTAGCCGGCGGCATGCAGCACTTGCGCCGTTTCAAGCGAACGTCCGCCCTTCTGGCAGATCAGTACGATCTCCGTGCTGCGGTCGGGCGCATGTGCACCGGGATTGGCTTCCAGCACTGCCTTGGAGACGCCCCGCGCGCCTTCGGCCTGCCCACTCGCTCTTTCGTATTCTTCGCGCACGTCGAAGAACAGTGCACCGCGTGCCAGGTGCTTCCGGACGTCAGCCGGGGTGATTTCGTGGATGCCCATGCCGGAATTATCCCGCAAACGTCCGTCAGTAACCGATGACTTCCACCACATCGCCACTCGCGTAGTTGCGCGCGCCTTCAGGCAGCACGATCAACACGTCGCTGTCGGCCGCACCGCGTAGACGGTGGGAAGCGTCGGCAGGATGAGGCGTGACCGACAACCTCCCATCCGGGCCGCAGTTCAATCGGCCACGCAGGAATTCATGGCGGTCGTGGGTCTTGGTCCAGGCGGCCGCAAGCGCGGCGAACCAACGCGGACGGGATTCCTCCCTGCCCTGCAGTCCGTCCAACAGCGCACGCCCAAGGTTGCTGAAGGTGGCCAGCACCGATACAGGATTACCGGGCAGCCCCAGAAACGCGGCACGTTCCAAAGTGCCGAACAATACCGGCATACCGGGTTTCATCCGCACTTTCCAGAAATGGATCTGGCCATGCGTACCCAGCATCGCCGGAAGCAGGTCTTTCTCGCCAGCGGAAACGCCGCCGCAAGTGATCACCACATCGAACGCGGATGCCGCGTCGCGCAGCTGAGATTCGATTCGAGTTGGGTCGTCCGGCAGGCTCGGCCACGCCGTAGGCTCCAGCCCTTGCGCGCGCAACAGTCCCATCAGCAATTCGCGATTGCTGTTGTATATCTGTCCCGGCGCCAACGGTAGACCCGGCTCGACCAGTTCGTCGCCCGTGGTGAACACCGCGACGGTGGGCCGCCGGGAAACCATCACGTCGGCAATGCCCAACGCGGCGATCAGGCTCAGGCGCGCGGGTGTCAGTACCTGCCCTGCTTGCAGTACCACGTCACCGGCAGCCACATCGTCGCCAGCCCGGCGGATGTCGGCTCCCGCACCGGGGATGGCTTCCAGATCGATGACGCCATCGTGTTCTCGGACGTTTTCTTTGACAACGACAGTGTCCGCGCCGGCAGGCAATGGCGCGCCAGTGGTGATACGCGCGCATTCCCCCGCACCGATGCGCAGGCCTGTGTCGTAACCAGCAAATTGCTCGCCGACGATGCGCAGGCGAACCGGGCTGTCCGCCCGTGTATCTGCGTGCTGTACGTCTGCGTGGCGGAGAGCGAAACCATCCATGCGACTGTTGTCGAATGGCGGCAGGGAGATCGGCGCTTGAATCGGCTCAGCCAGAATGCGTCCGTCAGCACGACGGATCGCGATCCGTTCCTGCGTCAACCGCCGCTCGCCGGCAACCCGCTGGACGATAGCCACGGCTTGCTCATAAGCGATACGGGTGGGAAGGTCATTCATCGTTTACGGTGCGGACACAGCGGCTGAGGAGCTGCCTATTTGCCGCGCTTGACGTGGCGGATCAAACGACGCTTCTTGGCCACTTGCTTTTCGGTCAAGACGTTCTTCTTGCCTTCGTAAGGGTTCACGCCTTCCTTGAAGATGAATCTCACCGGCGTGCCGACCAGCTTGAAACGCTTACGGAAGAAATTTTCCAGATAGCGCTTATATGACTCGGGCAGCACCTTAAGCCGGGTGCCGTGCACGATGAACGTCGGTGGATTGGTGCCGCCGGGATGTACGAAGCGCAGCTTGGAGACGTGGCCGCGGATGCTGGGTGGCGGATTGGTTTCGTAGGCGATTTCCAGCGCTTTATTGACCTCGCTGGTAACCAGTTCCTTGGTGGCCGACGCATGCGCGCGATGGATGGCGCGGAACAACTCGCGTAGCCCGGAACCGTGCTTGGCCGAAATCCGCACCGCTTCTGCCCATTCCACGAAGCTGAGCTTGCGCGACAACAGCGCTTCCGCTTGTTCGCGCTGGTACGTGGTCAGCCCGTCCCATTTGTTGATGGCGACCACCAAGGCGCGGCCGGCATCGAGGATCGCGCCCAACACGCTGGCATCCTGATCGGTGACGCCTTCGGTGGCATCCAGCAGCAGTACCGCAACCTGGCACTGCTCGATGGCCTGCAAGGTCTTGACGATCGAGAACTTCTCCACCGCCTCGTCCACTTTGGATTTACGGCGCAAGCCGGCAGTGTCGACCAAGCGGTACTGACGACCGTCCCGCTCCATATCCACCGCGATGGAATCGCGCGTGGTGCCCGGGACTTCCGAAGCGATCATCCGCTCTTCGCCAAGCAGACGATTGACCAAGGTGGACTTGCCGACGTTAGGGCGGCCAACGAAGGCGATACGCACACGTGCGGGATCGTCATCGAGCACCTCGGCGTCGCCTTCTTCCGGCAAGCGTCCCAGCACCTCTTCCAGCAGATCGTCGATACCCTGGCGATGCGCGGCGGAAACGGCGATGACGTCGCTGAAGCCGTAGCGCGCGAAGTCCGAACGTGCCGTGGATTCCTCCAGGCCATCGATCTTGTTGATCACCAGCATCGTCGGCCGCGCAGTCTTGCGCAGCCAGGCCAGGATTTCGTCATCCAGTGACGAGGCGCCTTCGCGGCCGTCAACGATGAACAGTACGAGGTCGGCTTCTTCGGCAGCAGCGCGTGCCTGACGCGCGGTGGCTCCAGCCAGCCCTTCTTCCTGACCCGCGATACCGCCGGTATCCACAACGGCGAAAGGCTGATCGGGATCGAGTCGGCAAACGCCGTAGTTGCGATCACGGGTAACGCCAGGCTCATCGTGCACAAGTGCATCGCGGCTGCGAGTCAGCGCATTGAATAGCGTCGATTTGCCGACGTTGGGACGGCCCACAAGGGCGACAAGGGGAAGCATGAAAGGTGCCGAAGACCGGAAACGAAATGGGGAGCGGAGCGGCAAGCCAACGGCCCACCCGCCCCGGCGCGACCACGAACGAGGGCGCCATGGTATCGGGAAAACGCCCGCACGTCGCGGCGCCAGTGGGCGCCGCACAGAAACTTCCCGGCTTTGGGGCAGCTTCGGCCGGTGGCCCGCCGCGCCCTATTATTGGAAGCGGAAGGCCGTCAGTTCGCCATTGACGTTCTGGACTATCAGAATGCCATCGGCGACCACGGGCTTGCCCCGCAGCGGCTTGCGGCCGGCCCGCTCGCGCGCAGCGAGTTCGCCGTTATCGAGCTTTAGCCAATGCAGGTAGCCATCCAGATCGCCAACCACGGCGTAATCACCATGGATGCTGGGGCCGGTCAGCGAACGGCGCGCCAGCGAGGGGTTGGACCACATGGGTGCGCCGCTGTACTTGTCCAGCGCCCACACGGTGCCCGCCGGATCAGCGACGACCACACTGCTGCTGGTAACGCCCAATCCGCCCACACCGCCGTTTTCGCGCGCCCACAGCGGTCGGCCGCTCGGACCTTCCAGCGCCACGGTTTCCTTCTTGAAGCTGGTAGCGAACAAGGTGGTGCCTTCCAGTACCGGTGCACCGTCGACGTCAGCCATGCGTTCCAGCTCAGTGCGGCCGCTGGGGACGCCCACGGTCTGGTTCCAGATTTCGCGGCCGTCATTTACCGCCAGCGCCGATACAGTGCCGTCATCATTGCCAACGAACAGGACGCCTGGGCCCAGAGTCAGCGATGCGTTGCCGCGTACCGTCAAAGTGGGTGGTTCCTGATTGTGGAACCACCGGCGTTCGCCGTTGGTGGCGTCGAAAGCGGATACTCGGCCATCGTTGCTGCGCACGAACACCAGGCCGTCGCCGATGGCCGGCGCGGTGATGACTTCGCTCGGCACCTTGGCGCGCCACTTTTCCGTGCCGGAAGCCGCGTCGAGCGCGATCACCTGGCCTTCGAGGGTACCAATGGCAACCAGTCCTTCACCTACACCCGGACCACCGGAAAGGCGTAGTTCTGGTTTCTTCTTTTCTTTCTCGGGCTCGTATTCCCAGACCTTTTTACCGGTCTGCAGATCGAAAACGCGCACGCCCCCTTCCACTGCCGCCGCATAGACCTTGCCGTCTTCGACCACCGGCGTCTGCTGCAGACCCAGCTTGTCCTCACCCTTGCCTGCATTGGCGCTCCACAGCTTGGACACCGTGACGCTTGGGGTGAAGTCGGCCAGTTCCGCCGGCTCCGTGGGTTTTTCGTTTTCCTTGTCTTTTCCGCCGAACCAGCCTTTTACGGTGCTGCAACCAGACAACACCAGCGCCAGTGCCGCGACAATGGCGATTCGCTTAAACATCGATTGCGGCCTCATCAGGTCGGCTCTCCAGACTTAGGAGGCGTACCGCCCGCGTCGGTAAGTTTCAGTTCCACCAGTCGGCGCTGCGGCGCCGCCACGTCCAGACCGGTCAGGGCCTTGGTATAGGCGTCACGCGCTTCTTCGCGCTTGCCGGCCGCCAGCAAAGCGTCGCCACGGACTTCCAGCCCAGCCGGATCATCGGCTTGGCCAAGCAGCTTGAGTGCTTCATCGGGCTTGCCAGCATCGGTCAGCAGACGCGCGAGCCGCAGATTGACCAAGGGACGCAAGGAGGCATCGGGGGTCAGTCCACGCAAGGTAGCGATCGCCTCATCCCGTTGCCCGGCGTCAACCTGGACTTTGGCCAGCTGCAGTCCGGCTAGATCGGCATAGATCTGATCCCCCGCATCTTTCAGCTTGGCGACGGCAGCCTTGGTTTTAGCGGGGTCCGGCTTCGCGTTCGCGGGATTGCCGGACAAACTTTCGACGGCAGTTTGATACGCAAGATGGGCCTGCTGATTCTGCTTGGCCTGTTCCTTCTGCCACCACTGCCAGCCAAAAATAACCGCCAGACCAAGGGCTACGCCGCCGATAAGGCCGGCGCCGTTATTCCTGAGCCAAGTGCGGACGCGTTCGCTTTGTTCGTGTTCGTCGAGCAGATCGTCAATCGCCATGCGTACTCTTGCCCCGTCTGGCGGGGTCTTGGTATTTAGTTGGACAGACCCGTACGCGAGTCAGTCTGCGACCGGCGCCAGGGAACCCTCAGAGGATACCGCAAAGCGCGCGACATTCGCTCGCTGAAACGGTGTTAGGTCCACCGTACTACCTGCATGCTGAACCTCGACCGCAGCTGCATTGCCCAACACGATCCGGCCTACTTGCCCTTTGACATAACTGCGTTCATCGCCAGCCTTCAACAACGCCTGCTCAATGCTGGTACCGTCAGGCGCAATGATCTGCACCCAGCTCTCGCCACGGAAACGCAGGTTGAGAGAGGGTACGGATGGACGCGAAATAGGCGGCGCCATCGAGGCTACGTATGGTGCAGCCGGGAGGGTGGAACGCTCCCTTTCCTGCGGCATTGCCGCATCGCTACCTGGCGGCACGGATACGGGCGGCATTGTGTCCAGGGATGCAGTGGGAACACCGACATCGCCGTTGCGCGACTGGATGGCCAGCCAAGCGGGAACGGCGAAGAAGCACAGCGTGATCACCACATAGATGGCGCGGCGCTGTGCACTTTCCATGAGGCGCTGGAACTTGGGAGTATAGCTGCGGCTGATCAGTTCGACCGGCTGCACCACGTCCAATTGCGCCCGCTGAAGATAGGGCTCCACGTCAACCTTCAGCAACCTGGCATAGCTGCGTAGCTGCCCGCGTACGAATACCGGCGCACCTAGCTGCTGCCATTGCTCCCCTTCCAGCGCCTGCAGCACCTTCACAGGCATCTTCAGGCGACTGCCGACTTCCGACAGGCTGAGCCCCGCTTCTTCACGTGCTGCCCTCAGAAACGCCCCGCAGCCCCCAAATTGCTGCGTATCAAACGAGTTTGAATCCGTCATGGTCCTGCACTTCCCCCAAGATTAGCTTCGACCGCGTCGGGAAATTCCGCCCGTAACTGTTTAACATATCGACTGGCAGCAACCTTGTCGCCCAGCCTTTCTTCGATTTGTGATGCTAGTTTCAGCATGACCGGACTGGCTGGCGCCGCCGCCAGACGTCTTTCCACAAACGCCCGCGCTTCAAAGAAACGTTGGCTGCGATATTCGTTTTCCGCCATTGCCCCCAATGCAAACGAATTTCGCGGATCCAACGCAAGTGCCCGGCGCAAGTCGCGCTCCGAGCGCTCGT
This sequence comes from Pseudoxanthomonas sp. CCNWLY206-1, assembly GCF_039710385.1. NCBI lineage: Bacteria > Pseudomonadati > Pseudomonadota > Gammaproteobacteria > Lysobacterales > Lysobacteraceae > Pseudoxanthomonas > Pseudoxanthomonas sp. CCNWLY206-1. The sequence goes on from NZ_JBDKXI010000001.1 coordinate 889,067, forward strand.
ACTGACCAACCTTGGCGGCACAGCCACCGGCGTTAGCCAAGGCTGCGGCCGGGGTCGCATAGTTCGGATCGTTCAACGCCCGATCGAACCAGACCAGCGATTCGGCAGGATAGCCGTTGGCACACAACCATGCACCATAGTTATTCTGCCGACCACCATCCAGTGGCGGGAGCTCGGCGGCTCGCTTGTAATGAGCGCCTGCCTGGGAAGCCCGGCCGCGCCGGTCTTCGATTATCGCCATCAACGTGGTGGCATCAGCCGAATCCGGCCTCATTTTCAATACCGCCTTCGCGCTCTGCTCGGCAGCGTCCAGCTTGCCCGCTTGCAAATTTTGCAGAGCTCGCCCCATTTGCTCCTGGGCAGCCATCCGCTGCTTGGTCGCGGGTGTATCGCTGACCTGATAGTCCGGCGCGATCTGTTCGCCGTCCTTGCGCTCCATCTTGGGCTTGACGAAGGTGAGCCGACTGCAGCCGCCAGCCAGCAGCATGGGGATGATCAGCAGCAGCGCTACCTTATGCAGCCGCATCACTGATGCCCTGCGCTTCGAGCTGGCGCCGGAACTCGGCTTGGCGGCGGGTACGGTCAACCACCTGGCCCTTCAATTGCCCGCAAGCGGCATCGATGTCGTCGCCGCGCGTGCGACGCACCATCGTCAGCACCTGCGCATCCAGCAATATCTTCTGGAATGCGCGGATGTCGCTTTCGCTAGACCGTTCGTAACGGGTACCCGGGAACGGATTGAATGGAATCAGGTTGACCTTGCCCGCATCCTTGGACTGCGCTGCGTTGTCGAACTGGCGGATCAACCTGGCGAGCTGACGCGCATGCTCGGGTCGATCATTCACGCCTTTCATCATCGTGTATTCGAACGTTACCGAATCGCGCTTCTTGTTGTGCCGTACATAGCGCGCACAAGCGGCCATCAATTCTTCGATGGGATATTTTTTGTTGAGCGGCACCAGTTCCGTACGCAGTTCGTCGTTGGGCGCATGCAACGAAACCGCCAGCGAAACGTCGGTCTCCACCGACAACCGATCGATCATCGGCACCAGGCCCGCGGTGGACAACGTCACCCGCTTGCTAGCCAGGCCATAGCCCAAATCGTCGCGCATGATGTTCATCGCGCGCACGACGTTGTCGAAATTCATCAGTGGCTCGCCCATCCCCATCATCACCACGTTGGTGAGCTTGCGCTGCTGATGCGGCACGTTGCCCAGATGGCGCGCGGCGATCCACACCTGGCCAATGATCTCGGCAGCGGACAGGTTGCGGTTGAAACCCTGCGTGGCGGTGGAACAGAACTGGCAATTGAGCGCGCAACCCACTTGCGAGGAGACGCACAGCGTGCCGCGGTTCTTGTCGGGAATGTAGACAGTTTCGATGGCGTTGCTTCCGCCATCCATGCCCAACAACCATTTGTGCGTGCCGTCGTGAGATGGCTTATCGAAATGGACGTTCAAAGCGACGACCTCGGCATGCGCTTGCAGCTTTGCGCGCAAGGCCTTGCCGAGGTCGGTCATGGCGTCGAAGTCAGTGACGTAGCGGTGATGGATCCACTTCATCACCTGATGGGCGCGGTAGCGCTGTTCGCCGAGAGTCTCGGCGAAAAAGCGCTCCATGCCCTCGCGATCGAGGTCGAGCAGGTTCTGTTTCTTGGCTACGACTTCGTTCACGTCGGTCACAGGTTCAGCGGGAAAAAACTTCGGTGCTTGCGAAGAAATAAGCAATTTCCTGGGCAGCCGTTTCCGCTGCGTCGGAACCATGCACGGCATTGGCGTCGATGCTGTCTGCGAAGTCAGCACGGATAGTGCCCGGCGCCGCATCCTTCGGATTGGTCGCGCCCATCAGCTCGCGATTCTTGAGGATTGCGTTCTCGCCTTCCAGCACCTGGATGGCGACCGGACCGGAAATCATGAACTCGACCAGCGCATTGAAGAACGGGCGCTCGCGGTGTACGGCGTAGAAACCTTCCGCCTCACGGCGCGACAGGTGCTTCATCTTGGAGGCGACGATCTTCAGACCGGCCTTTTCGAAACGCGAATAGATCTCGCCGACGACGTTCTTGGCGACGGCATCAGGCTTGACGATTGACAGTGTGCGCTCCAGCGCCATGGGGATTTCTCCGTTGGGCGGGCCACTAAAGACCCAAGGTTAACATGAAAAAACCCGCGTCGAAACGCGGGCTTAGCCTAACAAGCGTAGCGGGATTCTAACGTATCCCGCACATGGTTTACATAACCTCCGCAGAATAATGCTGCAGAGCAACATGACTTCGCCCATGGATGAGCCCAGAATCAAACAAGCGTTTGATTAACCGGAACTCCCATGGGCAATGCCACGCACTTCTCCACCAAGGACCGCATCCTCGGCGCCGCCGAAGAGCTGTTCGCTCAATATGGCTTTGCCGGCACTTCGCTGCGCCAGGTCACCAGCCGCGCCGACGTGAATATCGCTGCGGTCAACTACCACTTCGGCTCGAAGGAAAACCTGGTCAACGAGGTTTTCCGCCGCCGCATGGACGACATGACCGCCCAGCGCCTGGGTCAGCTCAAGACCGCGCTGGAACAGCATCCTGGCGAGCTGGAACCGATCCTGGCCGCCTTTGTCCAGCCGGCGCTGGCACTCGCCCAGGACCGCCATGGCGGCGGCGCCTTCGTGCGCGTCATCGCCCGTGCCTACGCGGAAAAGAACGACGGCCTGCGCCAGTTCCTGTCCGACCACTATGGCCATGTACTGCGCGAATTCGGCAAGGCGATCGCAGCCTGTGTGCCCGGATTGAGCAAGGAAGAGCTGTACTGGCGGCTGGACTTCTTCTCTGGCGCCCTGACCTACGCCATGGCGGATTTCGGCCTGATCAAGCGCCCCGCCGGCGTCACCGAGACAGCGCATCGAGAACGCGCTGCCCGCGAACTGATCCGTTTTGCCGAGGCCGGCCTGCGGGCCGACCACGTGAAGTAATCAACCAACACAAGGGTTCATCCAAATGTCCAACAAGTTGCTTGTACGCAAGGCGGCCGTCCTGGGCGCCGGGGTCATGGGCGCGCAGATCGCCGCTCATCTGACCAATGCGGGCGTCGACACGGTGCTGTTCGACTTGCCCTCCAAGGAAGGCCACCCGGACGGCGTCGTCCTGAAGGCGATCGCCAACCTCGCCAAGCTCAGCCCGGCGCCGCTGGGTTCCAAAGCGCTGGCCGAAGCCATCACCCCAGCCAACTACGAAACAGGACTGGAGCATCTGAAGGACTGCGACTTGATCATCGAGGCCATCGCTGAGCGGATGGACTGGAAACAGGACCTCTATAAGAAGATCGCGCCGTTCGTCGCCGACCGTGCCGTGCTGGCCAGCAACACGTCAGGCCTGGGTATCAATGCCTTATCCGAAGTATTGCCAGAACAACTGCGCCACCGCTTCTGCGGCGTGCATTTCTTCAATCCGCCGCGCTACATGCATCTGGCCGAGCTGATTCCCGCCAAGACCACTGACGCGGCCGTGCTGGAAGGCCTGGAAACCTTCCTGACTACCGCGCTGGGCAAAGGCGTGGTCTATGCCAAGGACACGCCTAACTTCATCGGCAACCGCATTGGTGTGTTCTCGATCCTGGCCACCATCCACCACACGGCCGAGAACAATCTGGGCTTCGACGAAGTGGATGCCGTCACCGGGCCATTGATCGGCCGGCCCAAGTCGGCGACCTACCGCACCTCCGACGTCGTCGGTCTGGACACCATGGCGCACGTCATCAAGACCATGGCCGATACCCTGCCGAATGATCCCTGGCATCAGTATTTCGCCGCGCCCAAATGGTTGCAGGCGCTGATCACGAAAGGTGCACTGGGCCAGAAGACCGGCGCAGGCATCTTCCGCAAGGTCGGCAAGGACATCATGGTGCTGGATCTGGAGAAGCAGGACTACCGTTCCGCCGATCGTGCCGCCGCGCCGGAAGTCGTCGAGATACTGAAGATCAGGAATCCGGCCGAGAAATTCGCCAAGCTGCGCGAGAGTCAGCACCCGCAGGCGAAGTTCCTGTGGGCGGTGTTCCGCGATCTATTTCACTACAGCGCCTACCATCTGGCGGATATCGCCGATACCGCGCGCGATGTGGATCTGGCTATCCGCTGGGGCTACGGCTGGTCGCTAGGCCCGTTCGAAACCTGGCAGGCCGCCGGCTGGAAACAGGTGGCGCAGTGGATCGCCGACGATATCGTGGCCGGCAAGGCGATGAGCAGCGCGCCGCTACCGGATTGGGTGTTCGACGGTCGCGAAGGCGTCCACGCCGCCGAGGGCAGCTACAGCCCCATCAAGAACGCCAAACTGCCCCGCTCCGCACTGCCGGTCTATCAGCGCCAGCGCTTCCCGGATCCGCTGCTGGGCGAAGCCTTCGCGCAAGGTGAAACCGTCTATGAGAACGACGGCGTTCGCATGTGGACCGATGGCGATGGCGTCGCCGTGGTGGGCTTCAAGACCAAGATGAACACCGTGTCCGACGCAGTGCTGGACGGCCTGCAAGCCGCCATTGGCAAAGCCGAGCAGGACTTCAAGGGCCTGGTGATCTGGCAGCAGAAAGAGCCGTTTTCCGCCGGGGCCGATCTGGCCGGTGCACTGGGTGCATTGCAGGCAGGCAAGATCACCGAGTTCGAAGCGATGGTGGCCAACTTCCAGGCGACCAGTCAGCGCATCAAGTATTCGCTGGTGCCGGTCGTAGCCGCCGTGCGCGGTCTGGCATTGGGCGGCGGCTGTGAATTCCAGATGCACAGCGCCAAGACCGTGGCCTCGCTGGAAAGCTATATCGGCCTCGTCGAAGCCGGTGTTGGTTTACTGCCTGCCGGCGGCGGCTTGAAGGAAATCGCGGTGCGTGCCTCGCAGGCCGCGGGCCCGGGCGGCGACGTGTTCGCCGAACTCAAGCGCACCTTCGAAACCGTCGCGATGGCCAAAGTATCCACCTCTGCGTTCGAGGCGAAGGAACTGGGGCTGCTGCGCGCTACCGACCACGTGGTCTTCAATGCCTACGAGCAGCTCTACGTGGCCAAGCAGCAGGTGTTGGCCATGGCTGAAAGCGGTTATCGCCCGCCCCTGCCCGCGCGTCGTATCCAGGTGGCCGGCGATGTCGGTATCGCCACCTTCAAGATGATGCTGGTCAACATGCTGGAGGGCCGCTTCATCAGCGAGTACGACTACGAAATCGCCACCCGGATCGCCACTGTTATCTGCGGCGGCGAGATCGACCGCGGTTCGCTGGTGGACGAAGAATGGCTGCTGAAACTCGAACGCAAGCATTTCGTCGAACTGGCCCAGCAGGAAAAGACCCAGGCCCGCATCGGTCACATGCTGAAGACGGGTAAGCCGCTGAGGAACTGAGAATCGGGAATGGGGAATCGGGAATAGAACAGCCCGGCGCCCCCTTCCTCCCAATTTCCGCCGGAAATCCGGAATTTCCGAGATCAGGCGAATCTGTTTTTACGATTCCCGATTCTCCCATTCCCCATTCCCGGCTTTCGGAGAAAGCCAAATGAGCAAACAAATCCAAGAAGCCTATATCGTCGCCGCCACACGCACACCGGTCGGCAAGGCGCCCAAAGGTGTTTTTCGTAATACCCGTCCCGACGATATGCTGGCGCACGTGCTGAAGGCCGTGATCGCGCAGGCGCCGGGGATTGATGTCAACCGCATTGATGACGCGATCATCGGTTGCGCGATGCCGGAAGGCGAGCAAGGCATGAACGTGGCGCGGATCGGCGTGCTGCTGGCGGGCCTCCCCAACACCATCGCCGCACAGACCATCAACCGCTTCTGTTCGTCGGGCCTGCAGGCGGTCGCGCTGGCGGCCGATCAGATCCGGCTGGGCAATGCCGACCTGATGCTGGCCGGTGGTACCGAATCGATGTCGATGGTGCCGATGATGGGCAACAAAGTTGCGCTAAGCCCGAGCGTCTTCGCCAAGGACGAGAACATCGCGATTGCGTACGGCATGGGTATCACCGCGGAAAAAGTGGCCGAGGAATGGAAGATTTCGCGCGAAGATCAGGATGCCTTCGCCCTGGTCTCTCACCAGAAAGCCATCGCAGCCATTAACGCCGGCGAGTTCAAGAACGAGATTTCGCCGTACGAAGTCGTTTCGCACCTGCCCGATCTGGCCGGCAACACCATTCGTCTTAAGAAAGCGTGGGTTGAGAACGATGAAGGCCCGCGTCCGGATTCCTCTGCCGAAGGCCTTGCCAAGCTTCGTCCGGTATTCCGCAACGGCCAGTTCGGCGGCAGCGTCACCGCAGGCAACAGCTCGCAGATGAGTGATGGCGCCGGTGCGGTACTGCTGGCTTCGGAACAGGCCATCAAGGACTACGGACTGACTCCGCTGGCCCGTTTCGTGAGCTTCTCAGTCGCTGGCGTTCGACCGGAAGTGATGGGCATTGGTCCGATCGCCGCAATTCCCAAAGCGCTCAAACTGGCCGGCCTGACCAAGGACCAACTGGACTGGATCGAACTCAACGAAGCCTTCGCCGCGCAGGCGCTGGCGGTGATCCGCGACTCCGGTTTGGACCCCTCCAAGGTCAACCCGCTGGGCGGCGCCATCGCATTAGGCCATCCGCTGGGCGCTACCGGCGCGGTGCGCACCGCGACCATCGTGCACGGCCTGCGCCGACGCCAGCAGAAGTACGGCATGGTGACGATGTGCATTGGCACCGGCATGGGCGCAGCGGGCATTTTCGAAGCGCTCTGAGTTCTTACCGATTGTGGAAAAACGGGCAGCTCAGGCTGCCCGTTTTCGTTTGCAATGAAAGTCTTCAATAGCGGAACTGTCGGAGTGGCGATGTTGCGCGGCATCTTCCGGTTTGACTTTTGCCGGCTACGCCAGCCGAGTTCCGTTGGCCGTCACCACCACGCCTTCTTCCGTAGGGAAGCCGGTCAACAGAAATTCGGAAATGAAAGGTCCCACCTGCTTGGGCGGAAAGTTGATCACCCCGACGATCTGCCGCCCCAGTAGTTCTTCCGCGCGGTAGAGGTTCTTCACTTGCGCGCTGGTTTTTTTGGTGCCATACGGTCCAAAGTCGACCCACAGTTTCCAGGCAGGCTTGTGCGCTTCTGGAAATTCCTCCACCCGCACCACGGTACCGGCGCAAATCAGCACCTTCTCGAAATCAGCCCAGGTAATCGTATCGTTCTCGCTCATGGGTCGTATCGCTTTTCCATCCGATCTTTCCAGGCGTCCTTGAGTTCGGCCCACCAATATCCCAATTGTGCGCCGATGAATCCCGCTGGCTTCAAAGCCGATACCAGTCCGTAATCAGAAAAGCCGCGCCAGCGCTCATCGTTTTCTGCTATAGCCGCGGCCAGCACTTCACCCGCGAAGGTCGTTGGCGCGACCCCATGCCCACCAAACGCTTGAGCCAGCCAGAGTCCGTCATCGACACGACCGATCTGCGGCATCTGATGGCGCGCATAGCTCATCAATCCCGACCATGCATACTCGACGGCCGTACCTTCCAGTTGCGGAAATACTTTCATCAGATCGCGATACAACAGGCGCTTCACGGCCTGTGGCGACCGATCCAGTATCGATATCCGGCCGCCCCAGAGGAGCCGTGTGTCCGGCAGCGGGCGATAATAGTCGAAGGCGAAACGCGTGTCGTAAATGGCCGCACCCGTCGTTAAGACATTCGACATTCGGTCCCCCAACGGCTCGGTGACCATCACATAGGTGGCGATGGGAAGTACGCCGGCATCGACCTGTCGCCGCAGTCCCGCCAGGTAGCCACCACAGGCCAGTACCACGTGCTGCGCATGGATTTCACCGTTTGGCGTTCGGATACGCCACGCGGCGCTCTCCCGCTTCAACGCGATAGCAGGGGTTTTTTCGAAAATGGAAACACCCTGCTCAACCGCCGCACGTGCAATACCGTGCGTATATTTCAATGGATGGAAATGAAAACCTTGAGCCTCGAATAATGCGTCGTAATAGCGCTCGCTACGGATTTTTTCACGCAGTTCGGCTTGTGTGAGCCATTGCCAATGGGCGTCGTAGTGTTCTGCCAGCAAACGTTGACGCGAGCGCAATATCTCCGGATCGCGGAACCAGTTCGCCCAGATCGCTCCGCCCTCAGTGACATCGCAGTCGATGCGGTATTGGCTAATGCGGCGGCGAATGGTTTCGACCGCGTCACGTGTGCCGGCGTATAGCGCCTTCGCTCGCTGTGGGCCAAGCTCTCGCAGCAAGGCTTCTTCGCCACGTGAGAACCCTGCAAAAACGAACCCACCGTTACGACCGGACGCACCGAACCCAATGTTCTCGGATTCCAGTACCGTCACGCCGTCCGTGCCGCGCTCGGCCAATCCCAATGCCGTATTCAGTCCCGCGAATCCGCCACCTATGACGCACACGCTCGCCTCCTGCTTGCCTTGCAAGGAGGCATAAGCCGGAGGATCAACAACGGTGGCCCGGTAATAATCGCGAGGTGGTGTTGGCATATCAACCAAGCGCTACGACATATTGCGCAGCGCCTAGCCTACCTCAGGTATCTACCTGTATCGCACCTGCTCGTGCCCTTTGCGCTTCTGGGCTCTTTGCCGTTGTAGGGGGAGTCTTGCCGCTAAGGCCACGATAGGCGAAGAGCTCGCGCCGGCGGTGCTTCTACAGATGCCCGAGGATGGCCCCAGCCGCGCCGCCTGACCTACTGCAGGTCCTGCACACCTAGTTCGCTCAAGGCATCCTGCATCATGGTGCGGGCGGCATCACTCAGCTTTTCATGATCCAGCGCATAGCGGATCGTGGCCTCGATCAAGCCGATGTGCGTGCCGCAGTCGAAGCGAGTGCCTTGAAACCGATAGGCATGCACGTGCGACTCCGCCAGCAACGTCGCAATGGCATCTGTCAGCTGGATTTCACCGCCGGCACCCGGCGTGGTGCTCTCGAGCAACGAAAAAATGCGCGAATCCAGCACATACCGCCCGACTACTGCCAGATTGCTGGGAGCCACTTCGGGCTTCGGCTTTTCCACCATCGCGGTGATGCGTCCCGAGCGTCCGTCGAATGGCTCGGTTGCCACGATCCCGTAGCTGCCGGTTTGATCATGCGGCACATCCTGCACCGCAATGACGCTTGCACCCGTCGCCTGGGCAGCATCGGCCATCTGCTTCAGGGCGCCAGCGCCACCACGATTCCAAATCAGATCGTCCGGCAACAATACTGCGAACGGCTCATCGCCGACGATCGGCTTGGCGCATAGCACCGCATGGCCTAAACCCAGAGCTTCCGCCTGGGTCACGAAAACTGCTCGCACGTGCGGCGGCAGCACATTGCGCACCAGCTCCAGTTGCTCGGTCTTGCCCGCCCTCTCGAGCTTCTGTTCCAGCTCATAGGCCTTGTCGAAATAATCCGCGACGGAGTGTTTGTAGCGGTTGGTGACGAAGATCAGCGTATCGCAACCCGCTTCTATCGCTTCATCAACGGCGTACTGGATCAGCGGCTTATCGATGATCGGCAGCATCTCCTTTGGAACCGTTTTTGTCGCCGGAAGGAATCGCGTACCCAACCCGGCTACCGGGAATACCGCCTTTCGTATGCGCTGCGTCATCGGGTCTTTCTGGCCTCACGAGCGGGGAAGACAACAATGTTAGCCGAGGCTCCGTTTGCGTCTTCTTCACGCACGATCGGCTTGAAGTCCGGCACCGCCACACGCAGAACTTCTTGCAATTCCGTAGTGTCGTAGCGGGTGAATGCTCCTCGCAACCGCTGTAGCGCCATCTCGATAAACTCGGGCGACACTTCGCGGGCTTCGGCTTGCATGATCTTCGAATGCGACGTTGGGCGATAACGCTCATCGGCATGAAACAGATTTTCGTGCAGCTTTTCGCCAGGACGCAGACCGGTGTAGACGATGGCGATATCGCGGCCCGGTTGCTTGCCAGCCAGCCGAATCATCTGTTCGGCAAGCAGCCGGATCGGCACGGGCTCACCCATGTCCAAGGTATAGATGGAGGCATGGGCCGCCCCGGCCGCCGCCTGCAGAATCAGCTGGCTGGCTTCGGGGATGGTCATGAAATAACGAGTGACCTCTGGATCGGTCACCGTCACTGGCCCGCCCTTGCGGATCTGTTCGCGGAACAAGGGCACCACGCTACCGGCGGAATCCAGCACGTTGCCGAACCGCACAGTGACATAGCGTGTACTGGCACGCCCATCGTCCAGTGCCTGGCAGGCCATTTCGGCCAGCCGCTTGGTGGCGCCCAGCACATTGACCGGATCGACCGCCTTATCGGTGGAGATCAGCACGAAAGTAGCCACGCCGGTTTCGCGGCATGCGCGAGCCACCGTCTCGGTCGCCAGCACATTATTGCCAATCGCTTCTCGCAGGTGCTGTTCGAGCAGCGGCACCTGCTTGTAGGCAGCCGCGTGGAAGACGGCATCCGGTTCGGAAATCCTCAGCGCATGGGCAATTACCGCGGGATCCCCGCAATTGCCAAGTACGGGAAGAATTTCCAGATCGGGAAAAGCACGCTGCAGATCACCCTGGATCGTAATCAATGCCAGCTCATCGATCTCCAGCAACGCAATGCGCTGCGCACCGTGACGGGCGCATTGGCGGCAAAGCTCTGAGCCGATCGAACCACCGGCGCCGGTCACCAGCACGGTACGCCCGCCCAGCCATCCGCGAATCAGCTTCCAGTCCGGCATAACCGATTTGCGGCCCAGCAGATCCTCGATGGCAACCTCTTTCAAATCGCCGGGCATTGATTGCCCTTCCAGCACATTCACCAGGCGTGGCACCATCCGGAACGGCAATCCCGTGCTTTCGCAAATGGCTACCACCCGCTGCATGGCAGGCGCATCGAGCGAGGGCATGGCGATGACCAGCAGCTTGGCGGCCGTTTCACGGGCCACGGCCGCGGCGCTCTCCAGGCCGCCCAGGACGGGAACGCCCTGAAGCTTCGACCCATGCAGCCTGACCGCATCATCCAAGAATGCCACGGGATAGTAGACACCGGTGCGGCGCAACTCTCGAACCAGCGCTTCGCCTGCTCGTCCTGCGCCCAGGATCAGTACGCGGGAGGCAGCCTCATGCGAACGATTGGCCTGATTGTCCTTCCATGCCCGGTAGACCAAGCGTGGCAGACCCAGGAAACCTATCAGCACAAAAGGATAAAGGCCCAGCACCGCACGTGGTACCGATCCGAAGCGATTGTAGAAGAACAGGCCGGCGACCACCGCCAGCGAGCCGAGCGCCGAGGCCTTCAGCAGATTCCACAGATCGGGCAGGCTGGCGAATCGCCAGAGGCCACGATAAAGACCCATCCACCAGAACACCATCCCCTGGCCCAGCAGGACAATGGCGACTTCGTTCGACCAGAGAGGAAATTCCGGCGACTCAGGCAACATTGCATAGCGCAAGCGATGCAGTACCTGCCAGCACAGCCACACCATAACAAGGTCGTGGCTAGCCACCGCCAAGCGAGGCAGCGCACTGGTGACCCGATCTCGCCACGAACTCATTACATCAATCTCCTTGGCATTATTCCCGCACGGTCCTGCGTAGCCCTGCTCTGAGCGTTAGCGTTACCAGGTAAGCAACGGACGTGACGATCATCGCCGCTGGCAGCGTAACATTAGACAACACCAAGATTAACGCCAAAGTAACAAGCGCGAACACACCGTAGATGACGGTCACACTTAGGTGCCCGTACCGACGGGAAAGGCGCTGGTAAAGATGTTCGACGTGTGGTTCCCACCAGCGCTGCCGACGCAGAATGCGCGAAATCAGTGTGAAGCTCGCGTCCACGAGGAACGCACTCATTGGCAACAGCAATAGAGGCCAGGGGGCGGTCGAGACCGACAAACCCGCCGTCAGCAGCCCCGCTAGCGCAAACCCCAGTGCGCCGCTGCCGACATCCCCCAGGAATATGCGCGCTTTAGGGAAGTTGAATGGCAGAAAACCACAACAGGCGGCGAACAGGGCTGCTCCCAACCAGGACCAGGGGCCTGCCAACAGCAACGTGAATGCGATGGCGGCGATGGCAGCCTGGCTCGCCGCTAGCCCGTCGATCCCGTCCATGAAGTTCCAGACATTGACCAGCACCATGACGAAGACCGCCGCCGCCGCACCGTGCATCCAGCTTCCCGTGGTGCGAAAGGTCGCCGCCGCCAAAATCACTGCTGCTATCCCGTGAACGGCTAAGCGCAACAAGGGGGATAACGGGCGGTGGTCGTCCCACCAACCGATCCCTGCGGTCAGCAATAGCCCGACGAGGAACGCAGGCAGCATCAGCTCGCCGGCAGGGGCTTCCCACCAGAGGTAGATGCCGCCCATCAGCAATGCAATCACAATCGATATCCCGCCCCCACGCGCCGTTGCCACCTGATGGCTGCGCCGTTCACCGGGTTGATCCAGCAGGTTGGTCCGCAGCGCATAGTGACGGGCGAGCCAGGTGATCACTGCCGCGATCAGGAAGTGCAGCAGAAGCCAGGCCACCACCTTCGACATTACACCACCGCGTAATTCAGTAGCGGCTTGATCGTGCCCCATTCCTTGCAGCTGGGACATTGCCAATGATGAGTGCGCGCGCCAAAGCCGCACCGGGAGCAGCGGTAACTCGGATTGCGAACCAGTAATTGGTCCGTGATGTGCTTGAGATCGTGCAGCGTGGCTTCCGGATCAGCACCTTCCGCAAGAGTCAGGTCGATCAATGCGGCTTCGCCGCGCACCGATGGCCGGTCCTTCAACTGTCGGGCCAGGTAAGCCCGGGCGGCCGCCACGCCATCCTGGCTTTCGACCAGCTTGGTCAAGGCGAGCACCGGGGCGATGCCACGGTAGTGTTCGCACATTTCCGACAAGAATGCTCGCGCACCAGACATATCCCCAACATGCTCATAATTGGCGAGCAGACCGGGCAGTACTTCCGGCAGATAGTCCGGGTCATGACGAGCGGCGCGTTCGAAAGCACGGATCGCCGCTTCGTGATTGCTCGCATCCGACTCGATACGGCCCTCCAATATGCCGGCTCGCACACAGCCCGCATCCGCCTGATAGGCCCTGACGATGGCTTGACGTGCACCATCCACCTGATTGGCGGTGCGATGCCGCTCAGCTAGCTCGCATTCGAACTGCGCCACCAGCTTGCCCATTGGCTCTCCGGTGACTTCTTCGTAGCGAAGCGCGTTGTCGATGGCCTTTTCCCAATCGCGCTCGGCCTGGTAGATACCAATGAGATGCTTCAAAGCTTGTGGAGCGCGTTGATCGATTCTGGCCAAGTCGCTGAATACCGTTTCCGCACGGTCCAGCAGGCCCGACCGCATGTAATCCTCACCCAATGCCAGCAGCGCCTGCACCTTCTGCTGGTCACTCAGGTCGGACCGCTGCACCAGACCTTGGTGAAGACGGATCGCCCGATCCACCTCGCCACGGCGGCGGAACAGATGTCCCAATGCCACCTGGGTTTCAAAGGTTTCCTTGTCCAGTTCGGCAATATGCAGGAAAAGCTCGATCGCCTTGTCTGGCTGCTCATTGAGCAAATAGTTCAGACCGCGGAAGTAGGTACTCGACAATCGACTGACTTGGGTATCGCCATGACGCTGCCCGCCTCGTCGACCTATCACCCAACCGCTCAGCGCAGCCAACGGAAGAAACAGAAAGAACCAGAACCATTCGGTGACGAACGCCATTGCCTAGCCGCCTGCGGAAGGAGTGGAGACCGGAGTGGACGGCTGTCCTTTGGCTGCCCTGCGGAGCTTGGCGTACAACGGCAGCACGAGGGTCGCGAAAACGATAGACCCACCGACAATCACGCCGGTCAGCAGCGAGAGAATGATGGCGTTGCCCGGGGTCGTCGACCACCGGAAGAAGACCAGGTCCAGCGTGATGGCTGGACTGTCGTTGAGAAACCCGATGATCAAACCGGCGGCCAGAAAAACCAGCGCGACGATCAAACGGAAGATATTCATCAGGCAGCTCCTTGCGATGGGTGCCTAGCTTAGCTGAGACCCTCTCTGCCGAACATGGCAGTCAACAGCTCCAAGGGCTGCTCTAGTCGCCGTTCTCTTCGATTGGCGTGACGCTGCTGACGCGCTCGCGCAGTTCCTTGCCCGGCTTGAAATGCGGAACATGCTTGGCTGGCAACGCGACCGAATCGCCTGTCTTGGGATTACGTCCCAGACGCGGCGGACGGTAATGCAACGAAAAACTACCGAATCCGCGGATTTCGATGCGATCTCCCTGCGCCAACGCTCCACCCATCATCTCCAGCAGCGCCTTGACGGCGAGATCGACGTCTTCAGCCTTCAGGTGAGGTTGGCGGCGGGCCAGGATTTCGATGAGTTCGGATTTGGTCATCGCTTATGGCGTCGGACGGGTACACCCATGACCGGCCCGGGGAAACCCGGGCCGGCTGGGATCTGACTTGCTATTGGGCTTGCTATTGGCTTACTCGGACTTGTTGCCGTCCAACTGGGCGCGCAGCAGCGCACCAAGCTGGGTGGTGCCACCCGAAGCGGACTGGTATTCCTCCAGCACTTCGCGCATCTCGGCATCGTCCTTGGCCTTGATCGACAGTTGCAGCGTACGGCCCTTGCGGTCCATGCCGATGAACTTGGCTTCGACCTTGTCGCCCACCTTCAGGTGCTGGCTGGCGTCGTCCACGCGCTCGTTGGCGACATCGCGGGCAGACACATAGCCTTCGATGCCATCGCCTAGCTCGATCGTCGCGCCCTTGGCGTCGACTTCCTTCACCACGCCTTCGACCTTGGAACCCTTCGGATGGGTGGCCATGTACTGGCCGAACGGATCCTGCTCCAGCTGCTTGACGCCCAGGCTGATGCGCTCGCGTTCCGGATCGACGGCCAACACCACGGCTTCCAGCGTGTCACCCTTCTTGAAGTTGCGGGCGATGTCTTCGCCAGTGGAGTTCCAGCTGATGTCCGACAGATGGATCAAGCCGTCAATGCCGCCGTCCAGGCCGATGAAGATGCCGAAGTCGGTGATCGACTTGATCTGACCGGACACCTTGTCGCCCTTCTTGTGGATAGCAGCGAAGGTTTCCCACGGATTGGCGGCAACCTGCTTCATGCCCAGCGAGATGCGGCGACGCTCTTCGTCCACGTCCAGCACCATCACTTCGACGTCGTCGCCGACCTGCACGACCTTGGACGGATTGACGTTCTTGTTGGTCCAGTCCATTTCGGACACGTGCACCAGACCTTCCACGCCCGGCTCGATTTCGACGAACGCGCCGTAGTCGGTGACGTTGGAGACCTTGCCGAACACGCGGCTGTTGGCCGGGTAGCGACGCGCGATGTTGTCCCACGGATCTTCGCCCAGCTGCTTCAGGCCCAGGCTGACGCGGTTACGCTCGCGATCGTACTTCAGCACGCGGACATCCAGCTCCTGGCCGACTTCCACGACTTCGGACGGATGGCGCACGCGCTTCCAGGCCATGTCGGTGATGTGCAGCAGACCATCGATGCCGCCCAGGTCGACGAACGCGCCGTAGTCGGTGAGGTTCTTGACCACACCCTTCAGCACCACGCCTTCCTGCAGCTTGTCCATCAGCTGCTCGCGCTCTTCCGAATGTTCGCTCTCGACCACCGCACGGCGGGAGACGACCACGTTGTTGCGCTTGCGGTCCAGCTTGATGAGCTTGAATTCCAGCTCCTTGCCTTCCAGATAGCCCGGATCGCGCACAGGGCGCACATCGACCAGCGAGCCCGGCAGGAATGCGCGGACGTCCTTGATGTCGACGGTGAAACCACCCTTGACCTTGCCGCTGATGCGGCCGGTGATGGTTTCGTTCTTCTCCAGCGCTTCTTCCAGCTCGTCCCATACCATGGCGCGCTTGGCTTTCTCGCGCGAGAGGACGGTTTCGCCGAAGCCGTTTTCGAGCGAGTCGAGCGCGACTTTCACTTCGTCGCCCACGCCCACGTCGATTTCGCCGGCGTCGTTACGGAACTGTTCGATCGGCACGATGCCTTCAGACTTCAGGCCAGCGTTGATCACCACCACGTCATTGCGGACTTCCACAACGATGCCTGTGACGATAGCGCCCGGCTTCAGCTTGGCCAGATGGGTCTGGCTCTGTTCAAACAGTTCTGCGAATGATTCGGTCATTGATTGATTACTCGGTTGGACACACGGACAGGCGTGCACCGCATCGGCGCTCCCCCTGTCCACCCTTTCGGTACTAAGTACCGTGTGTTGATGTGGATTAACCGGCGCTGCCGAAATGGCGGCGTTCCGGGACGGTTTCTGCCAAGAAATATTCCCTGCGCTGGCTGGAAACCTGCTTCCGTTGCTTTTCCGTATCGGAAAAGAATCCGGAGCAACCGCAAGAAATCGCGGCTTATGATTTCACTATGGCCAGAACGCGCTCGACGACTTCGTCGATGGACAAACCGGTGGTGTCGATGAGCACGGCATCTTCAGCCGGGCGCAACGGCGCCACCGTGCGTTGTGCATCTCGGGCGTCGCGGGCGAGAATCTCGCGTAGCAGACCGTCTAAGGTAACGGAAACCCCCTTGTCTTTCAACTGCTTATAGCGCCTTTCCGCTCGCTCCTCGGCGCTGGCGGTCAGAAACACCTTGTAGGGCGCGTCCGGGAAGATGACCGTGCCCATGTCCCGGCCATCGGCTACCAACCCTGGCGCCTGGCGAAAGGCCCGCTGGCGCTCCTTCAGCGCCGAGCGCACCTCGGGGAAGGCCGCGATAGCCGATGCCACCGCCCCCGTGGTTTCCAGGCGTAGCTCCTCGGTCGCGTCCACGCCGTTGACCAGCACCCGCAGCCCCTGCTCGGTCTCACGGAAATCGACCCGGGTATCGAAGGTGCAGCGCACCAACGCCGCGGCGTCGGAGATGTCCAGGTCCGACCAGCTTGCGGCCACCCCCACCGCCCGGTAGAGCGCCCCTGAATCGAGGTAGCACCAGCCCAGGCGGTTGGCGGCAATCCGGCTGACGGTGCCCTTGCCTGCGCCGGAAGGGCCGTCAATGGTCAGCACGGGAATGGTGTCTGGCATGGTCGTTCCTGTATTTTTCGCTCATTATGCCGCCGGTTTGTGTCTGACCAGCGGGTATCTGACCGATCTGGTGCGAATGGCGTGACGCAACCACTTGATCTACCGACGGAAAGGTCGCTAGAATAGCCGGCTTAGTTTCGCCCCTATCTATTTTTACGCCGAGGTTTACGTCATGAAGGTCCTGTCCTCCCTGAAGTCGGCGAAGGCCCGTCACCGCGACTGCAAGGTGGTCCGCCGTCGCGGCAAGGTCTTCGTGATTTGCAAGTCGAATCCGCGTTTCAAAGCGCGCCAGCGCTGAAACAATCGGCATGCTCAAAGCGCGCCAGCGCTGAACGGCATGCCGCTTCCGACTGCAGAAAGACCGCCTCCGGGCGGTTTTTCTTTGTCCGATCAACGAGTGCCCGGGTCTTCCGCGCGCGTAGCGACGCGCCGGCCGTCACGATTGCCGCAATACATTGCGGCGCGGCGGTTTTTTGTTGAAAGGCTTTTGCTATAAAGAGCGGGTCTTCTGGGGAACCACATCTTATGAATCGTCGCGCATTCGCTCTTCCGTTGATCGCCTTGCTGGGCCTGGCTGGCACTGCCACCGCCGATACCCTGTTAATCGAGCGCGCCCAGGAAAAGCCCGCCGAAGCCCTTCCCGTCCGCGGCCAGACCGCGCAACAGGTCGAAGCCCGCTTTGGCGCTCCGCAACAGAAGCTTGAACCCCGTGGCGGACAAAAGCGCCAATGGCCGACGATCCATCGTTGGGTCTACCCCGCCTACACTGTCTACTTCGAAAAAAACCGCGTCATCGACGTGGTTGCCAACCAGGCCGGGCCCGAGGAAATCGGCCCCAAACCGCCGATAAGATGATGCATGCCGCTCTTGGGAGCGCATGCGCAACCATGCATGGACTCCATTGAATGACCGATGCTTTTCGCTTTCCCGCTGAGTGGGAATCCCAATCCGCCATCCTGATCGCGTGGCCACACGCCGAGACCGATTGGGCCGAGCGCCTGGGCGCGGTTGAAGACACCTACGTCGCGCTTGTGGCAGCCATCACTCGCTTCCAGGATGTGGTGATCTGCGTCGCAGACGACGACCTGCAGACCTATGCGGAAGCCCGCTTGCGTTCGGCCAGGGTGGAAATGACGCGGGTGCGCTTCGTCACCGCTGAATACGACGACACCTGGCTGCGCGATTCGGGCCCTATCACCCTGTGCGAAAGCGGTCATTTCAAGCTGCTGGATTTCCGCTTTACCGGTTGGGGCGGCAAGTTCGAAGCCAGCCGGGACGACCAATTGGTCGGCGAGCTGTCAGGCATGCAGTTGTTTCACAACTACTTCGTGCAAAGCATTAACTTTGCACTGGAAGGCGGCGCCATCGAAACAGATGGCGACGGCACGCTGCTGACCACTTGGCGGTGCCTGCATGAGCGCCACCCCGACGTCCCGCGGGAGCAGATTACCTCGCAGTTGGCGGGATGGCTGCATCAGGACCGAGTACTTTGGCTGGACCACGGTTATCTCGAAGGCGACGACACCGACGCCCACATCGACACCCTCGCCCGGTTCGCACCGGATAACGCGATCGTGTTCCAGGCGTGCGATGACCCCAAGGATTCGCATTACCAGGAACTGCAGGCCATGGCGAAGGAAATCGCGGCGCTGCGGACTCGCGACGGCCAGCCGTACAGGCTGTTCCCGCTCCCGTGGGCCAAGCCGGTGCTTGACGAAGGTCGGCGCCTTGCAGCGTCCTACGCCAATTTCCTGGTCATCAACGACGCGGTATTGATGCCCGCTTACGGAGACGAGGCAGACGGCAAAGCCGCCGAGGTACTGGCGGCGGCCTACCCTGGCCGCGACATCGTTCAAGTACCTTGCCGCTCATTGATCTGGCAGAACGGCAGCTTGCATTGCATCACCATGCAGTTGCCGAAGGGCTTGGTGCCGTAGCGCCGCAGCTTGCCTGCGCCCGTCTGGCGCAGGCGCTCGCGCGGGTATTTGCCAGCCGGCCTTCACAGTTCCGGTCGACCATGACTTTGGTTGGGTGCTAAACAAACGCTTCATTCACACATCGTGGTCACCAAATAGCCGATAACCGACAGTCCCGCCGCCTCTGGAGACTGCCGTGTACACACGCCGCACGTTCTTGACCTCGAGTGCCCTCGCCGCCGCAGGCATCACCCTCGCCGCCTGCCGAGATTCCGCTCAAGCGCAGGCCGGTGGCGGAGGACAAACCACTGCCGCCAAACCGGCCAAGTCTCTACCTGGGCCGCTCAATACCCGCGCGATTCCCAGCACCGGCGAACGAATTCCAGTGATCGGCATGGGCACCTCCGGCAGTTTTGAGGTTGGCGATTCCAAGGACGAGCGCGATCCGCTACGTGAGGTGCTGAAGCGCTTCTTCGCCGCAGGCGCCAGCGTCATCGACACCGCACCTACTTACGGCACCGCGGAAGACGTTGTGGGTGCACTACTGGCCGAGCAGAAACTAAGCGAAAAGGCTTGGCTGGCCACCAAGCTCTCCGGCGTCAATGGGCGTGACGAGGGCATGGCGCAGTTCGAAGACAGCCTGCGCCGGCTGAAGACCGACAAAGTGGAACTGTTGCAGGTTCACAACCTGGGCGACCTGAAGACACAACTGGCCGTGGCGCGCGAGCTGAAGACACAGGGCAAGGTGCGCTACATAGGCGTCACTCATTACCAGGAAACGGCGCACGAAGAACTGATCGGTGTGGTGCAGGCGGAGAAACTAGACTTCCTGCAGATCAATTATTCGGTGACGTCGCGCGGCGCCGAGAAACGGCTGTTGCCGCTCGCGAAAGATCGCGGTGTCGCGGTGATGATCAACCGCGCGTTCGAAGACGGCAAGTTGTTCGCACGAGTCAAGGACAAGCCATTGCCGGCTGCGGTCGCAAGTTCCGGCGTCGGTTCCTGGGCGCAGGCTTTCCTCAAATTCGCGCTCAGCCATCCTGCGGTGACAGTAGTGATTCCCGCGACCGGCAAGCCAGACCGGCAAACCGACAACCTGATGGCAGGCGTCGGACCTGATTTGACCGAGGAACAGCGGCAGGCGCTCATCGCGGCATTGGCTTGAGCCGATGAGCGACGGAACCCCCCAACCGCTGCTGCGCGGTATCGCGCGATTGTTCGACGTCGAACTGCGCGAAGCACCGGCGGTGCTGGCCGGCCTGGCAATGTTCTTCCTGTTGTTCACCGGCTACTTCATGTTGCGGCCGATACGCGAAACCATGGGTGTCGCCGGTGGCGTGGACAATCTGCAGTGGCTGTTCACCGGCACGTTCATCGCAACGCTGCTGGTACTGCCGCCATTCGGCTGGCTGGTGTCGAAGGTGTCGCGGCGGCGGATCGTACCGTGGGTATTCGGGTCCGTGGTCGCCAGCCTGCTTGGTTTCAGCCTGGCAATACAGTGGCAGCCGGACAATGTGTGGATGGCGCGAGCGTTCTACATCTGGGTATCGGTCATCAATCTGCTGATGATCTCGCTGGCGTGGAGCGTGCTGGCGGATGTGTTCGCCAGCGCCGAAGCCAAGCGCTTGTTCGCGCTGATCGCTGGCGGCGCCAGCCTGGGCGGATTGATCGGACCGCTGCTGACCACGCTGCTGGTCCAGCCGCTGGGACATGGTGGCCTGATGATCGTTTCCGCGCTGCTGATCACTGCTAGCGCGACTACCGCCACCTGGGTGCACGGTTGGCGCGACCGCCATCCATTGCCCGCCGGCACCAGCACTGCGGAACAACGCCGCCAGCCGCTCGGCGGCAATCCCTTTGCCGGCGCCATCGACGTGTTCCGCTCGCCCTACCTTTTGTGCATAGCGCTGTTCGTTGTGCTGTTGGCCACGGTGACGACGTTCCTTTACTTCGAACAGGCCAAACTGGTCGACGCGCTGTTTCCCGACAAAGCAAGGCAGACGCAGGTGTTCGGTTTGATCGACACGGTCGTGCAAGCATTGGCCATTCTCAGCCAACTGTTCATCACCGGACGCATTGCCCAACGTCTGGGTGTGGGCGTGCTGCTGGTTGCAGTACCGCTGGTGATGGCGGCCGGCTTCGTGTGGCTGGCGCTGGCACCCACCTTCGCGGTGTTCGTGGTGGTGATGGTGGCACGGCGCGCCGGCGAATACGCCTTCGTCCGCCCGGGCCGCGAGATGCTTTACACGGTGGTCGCGCCCGACGCCAAGTACAAGGCCAAGAATTTCATCGATACGGTGGTCTATCGCGGTGGCGACGCGATCAGCGCGTGGGTAAAACGCGGCTTGGACCTGGTTGCCGAACAACCGGCGCTGGCGATGTTGATCGGCGCGGGCATCGCAGCGGTATGGGCTTTCACTGGCGGTGCCCTGGGCCGCTGGCAACGTGAAAAGGAAACCTTAACCGCTTTGCCCGCAAGGCCTTCCTGACAAGCGTTCACGGCCCGGAAGCCTGCCCCCGGGCTATCCGCGGTACCATTCGCACTTCCCCGGATCTTCTTTTCCCAATGCGCCGCACGACCCTGCCCGTTGCCCTGATTCAGGAAAAAAACCACGGTGACGCCGACGCCAATCTCAGCGTCATCGAAACCCGCGTGGCCGAAGCAGCCAAGCGCGGCGCCCAGTTGGTGTTGCTGCAGGAATTGCACAACGGCCCGTATTTCTGCCAGCACGAAGCCGTCTGCGAATTCGACCTGGCGGAGCCGATTCCCGGTCCCAGCACCGAACGCCTCGGCAAGCTGGCCAAACAACATGGCGTGGTACTGGTCAGTTCGTTGTTCGAGC
Source organism: Pseudoxanthomonas sp. CCNWLY206-1 (assembly GCF_039710385.1). Lineage (NCBI taxonomy): Bacteria > Pseudomonadati > Pseudomonadota > Gammaproteobacteria > Lysobacterales > Lysobacteraceae > Pseudoxanthomonas > Pseudoxanthomonas sp. CCNWLY206-1. The sequence goes on from NZ_JBDKXI010000001.1 coordinate 910,813, forward strand.
GCCGCGCCGCCGGGCTGTATCACAACACCGCCGTGGTCTTCGAGAAAGACGGCAGCATCGCCGGCAAGTACCGCAAGATGCACATTCCCGACGATCCGGGCTTCTATGAGAAGTTCTACTTCACGCCGGGCGATATCGGCTTCACACCTATTGATACCTCGGTCGGCCGCCTAGGCGTGCTGGTCTGCTGGGACCAGTGGTATCCGGAAGCTGCGCGGCTGATGGCGTTGGCGGGCGCGGAGCTGCTGCTCTACCCCACCGCGATCGGCTGGGATCCGGATGATGCGCAGGACGAAAAGAATCGCCAGCGCGATGCCTGGATCCTCAGCCATCGAGGTCACGCCGTCGCCAACGGCCTCCCCGTGCTCAGCTGCAATCGCGTCGGCCATGAACCGTCGCCCTTGGGCGCTTCCGGCATCCAATTCTGGGGCAACAGCCATGTGCTGGGTCCGCAGGGTGAATTCGTCGCCGAAGCCGGTGGCGAGCCGGAGATCCTCAGCGTCGAGGTCGATCTGGTACGCAGCGAGCATGTGCGCCGTATCTGGCCGTTCCTGCGCGACCGCCGTATCGATGCGTATGGCGATCTGCTCAAGCGCTATATCGACTGAGCATTGCATCAATTGAGCGCCACACCACTGAGAGCCCGCCACTTGAGCCTGCTGATCCGCGACGCCACCGCCGCCGACATTCCCGCCATCACCGTGCTGTACGCCGACGAAGTGCGCGAACGTGTCGCCACGTACGAATACGATGCGCCGGACGAGAAGGAAATGGATCGCCGCATGCGCGATATCCAGGCAGCTGGTTATCCGTATCTGGTCGCGGAGTTCGATGGCACATTCGCCGGTTATGCCTACGCCAGTAGCTATCGCGGACGTATCGGATACCGCTGGACGGTGGAAGACACGGTTTACCTGCGCCCGGAGTTCCAGGGCCGCGGCATCGGTAAAGCCTTGCTGGCCAAACTGATTGATCTCTGCGAGGCCAAAGGCTTCCGACAGATGGTTGCCGTGATTGGCGAACCCGGCAATGGCGCGTCGGTAGCGTTGCACGAGCGCCTGGGCTTCCGCACTGTCGGTATCTTCCAGGGATTGGGCCGCAAGCACGGCCGATGGCTGGACACCGTGCAGATGCAGCGGCCGCTGGGTTCGGGTGACCGGGATGCCCCTGTTGGCGAAGATCGTTGATCGGCATTCGCCCGAAACCATTTCTCTGCCATTTCTCGCTGTCCGATCTTTTCGATGGTGGCCGATGCCGCCTCCACACCTCACGACGTTTCCAGGCTTGAACGAATGAACGACTCCACCTCCCAGCCCACCACGCCGCATTCGCTCGAAGGCCAGCCCTGGCAGATCGTCGAACGCGACGGCGTGCGCTTCACCCTGCTGGGCACTGCTCACGTCTCCCGGAGCAGTGTGGACGCTGTTCGCGCATCCATCGCCAGCGGCGAGTACGACAGCGTGGCGATCGAACTCGACGCAGGGCGTCTGCAATCGCTGACCGACCCCGACGCACTCGCCAAGCTGGACCTGATCAAAGTGCTACGCGAAGGCAAGACGCATCTGTTCGCCGCCAATCTCGCGCTGGCGGCATATCAGCGGCGATTGGCCGAGCAATTGGATGTGGAGCCAGGTGCGGAGTTGAAGGCCGGCGCATTGGATGCGAAAGAACGCGGACTACCGCTGCACCTGATCGACCGCGAAGTCGGTCTTACCTTCAAGCGTGCCCTGCACCGCTTGAGCTGGTGGGGCCGGGCCAAGATCAGCGCCGGCATCATGACGGCGATGTTCGTCGACGAAGAAGTCGGCGATGAGGAAATCGAAAAGCTCAAACAAGGCGACATGCTGGAATCCAGCTTTGGCGAGTTCGCGGCCGACAATCCTGTGCTCTACAACACCATCATCGCCGAACGCGACCGCTACATGGCATCGCGCCTGCGCCAGGTAGCGCAGGAAAAGCCACGACAGCACGATGATCGGCCCTATGAAGTTCTAGCCGTGGTCGGCGCCGGTCATTTGCCAGGGCTGGCCAAGCATCTGCGCGAGGACAGTGCTCCAGCGGCCGATATCCTGGCCGAGTTGGAACACATCCAGCAGAAGAGCGGAATTCCCTGGTTCACCATCGTACTGGCCGCGTTTGTACTGGGCGGCTTTGCCTGGGGTTTCTGGCAAGGCGGTGTGGACGTCGGTTCGGACCTGATCGTGCAATGGGTACTGGCCACCGGCCTGCTCGGCGCACTGGGCTGCGCCATCGCCGGCGGTCATCCGTTGAGCATCCTGGCGGCCTTCATTTCATCGCCGCTAACACCGCTGCACCCTGCCCTGGCATCCGGCACCGTCAGCGGCTTGGTGGAAGCGACGTTGCGCAAACCCACCTACGCTGATTTCCTGGCGCTGCGTGACGACGTGCAGACGCTGCGCGGATGGTGGAAGAACCGGGTAGCGCGCATTTTGCTGAATTTCTTCCTGACCAGCCTGGGCACCGCCATCGGCGTGTGGACGGGCGGCCTGCGGATGCTCGGCAAGATCATCGGCTGATCCGATTCCGCTTCCCACGTCGTAGGACCGGCGTCCTGGCCGCGACCTTTTCCCTGCTTTTGTAGGAGCGCCGTCTCGGCGCGAGCTCTTAGCTTCTGTTGCGACCTGATGGGAAAGCTCGCGGCGGGGACGCCGCTCCTACAGAATGCCGCGCGGGTGATCCGGACCTGAGCCCGGATCACCGCCACTCTTCATTCCGCGTGGATTGCCGCGACCGCGGCAGGCGCGCCGCTGCCCTTGCGGACGCGGGCGCGCTTGATGAGGCGCGCGGTGCCGGTACGCAGATCATCGAGAATCGCGTAGATGGTCGGCAGGAACAACAGGCTGACCACCGTCGAGAAAGCCAGGCCGCCGGCAATCGCACGCGCCATCGGGTAGTACGGCGGGCCATCGCCACCCATCTGGGTATTTCCCCACGCAATCGGGATCATCGCCAGAATCGCGGTACCCATGGTCATCAGGATGGGACGCAGCCGCTCCCGGCTGCCCTCGACCAAGGCGTCCGTTCGCGATTTCCCGCGCCGGCGCAGATTGTTGATGTGCTCGATCATCACGATACCGTTGTTCACCACCACGCCCATTAGCACCAAAATGCCGATGAACGCCATGATGTTGAACTCGGTGCCAGTCAACCAGAACAACCAGAACACACCGAACACCGAGAACAGCACGCCGCTCATGATCGCCGCCGGAAACAGCAGCGACTCGAATACTGCCGCCATCACGATGTAGATCAATAGCAGCGCGATCACCAGGTTGGTCATCATCTGAGCGCCGGCTTCGTCCTCTTCCTGGAAGGCGCCGCCATCGAAGGAGTAGCTGTAACCCGCGGGGAAGACAGCACCTTTCAGTGCTTCTTCCATCGCCTTGCGCGCTTCGGGCACGGTGACCTTGTCGCCCAGGTTGGCTTGCACCGTCAGCGTCGTTTGGCGATTGGTACGTTGAATCTGCGTCGAGGCCGGGCTCACGTCCACGTCCACCATGCTGAGCAACGGCACCGTGCGCCCATCCGCCGCCCGTACCATGAAGGCATCCAGGTCCTCGATGCCATAGCTCTCCGCACCGGCGAAGCGCACCCAAACCGGCACTTCGTTCTCGCCGCGACGGAATTCGCGCAACGGCGCACCACGTAGCGCAACGCCGACGAACTCCGCGACTTGCTGAGCACTGAAGCCGAACGAGGCCGCACGTTCACGGTCGACCCGCACCGACAGTTCGCTGTTCTGGTCGCCGGCGTCCACGCGCACATCGCGCAGCTCCTTGCGCTTGCCCAGCATCGGCACGATCTCACGCGCGATTTCCGCCAATGTTTCGGTGGAATCGCCGACCAGTTGCACCTGCACCTTCTCACCCGGTTGCCCACCGCCACCCGGACCGCCACCGCCATCACCTATGCCGACGGTGGCGCGCGCGGACTTGGGAAGTGCCTTGCGGATTTCTTCGACGATCTTCTTGGTGTCGTCGATTTCCTCGACGTTGAACTTGACGCGCGTGCCGGCATCGCCGCGTTCGCTGTACCACGAATAGATCTGTTCGATATGGAAGCGTTTGCGGTTCGCATCCAGGAACTGTTCGACCTTCAGCACCTCGTCCGAAATCTGGCCGAGGCTATAGGAGCCTTTCCACTGGTAGAAGATGTTGGTTTCGGTACCGTCGTCGCCGCCGAACATGTTCTTCTTCGTGAGCATCATTGGCACGATGCTGACCGCGATGATCAGCACGATACCGAGCACGCTCCAGCCGCGATGCTCCAGCGTCCACCGCAACATGCGCGCATAGCGCGTCTGCATGCGCGGAATGATGCCGGTGTGGTTTCCGACTGCCGGTGGCGTCTTCATGCGCGCCGACAACATCGGAATCAAGCTGACAGCCACCAGCCACGATGCCAGCAGCGAAACCGAAATGGTGATGGCGATCTGCGACAGATAGATGCTCAGGAAGTTGCGTTCCCCGAACAGATTGGGGACGAACACGATGCAATGGCACAAGGTGCCGGCCGACAGTGCGATGGCCACGTGGCGGGTGCCCAGAATCGAAGCCAGCCGCGGCTGATCGGGCATACGCTCGCGTTCCTGGTAGATGCTTTCCACCACCACCACCGCGTTGTCCACCAGCATGCCGATGGCCAGCAGCAGGCCCATCATCGAAAGAATGTTGAGCGTGACGCCGAAGAAATACATGAAGCCCAGCGTCATCACGAAGCAGATCGGAATCGCCAGCGTGACCATCGCCGTGGAGGGCCAGTGGCGCAGGAAGAAGAACAGCACTGCAATGGACAACACCAAACCGATTACGCCGGCTTCGGCCAATTCGATCAGCGATGTGGTGACGTTGTCGCCCTGATTGTCGATTATCTTGACCTGGAGGTCGCTCAGCGAGGGCTCCTTACGGATTTCCTCCACTTCCTTCAGTGCCCGACTGGAGACTTCCACCAGATTGGCATTGCGCTCCTTGAAGATGTCCAGGCCCACTGCCTTGCGCCCATCCAGGCGCCGGCCATAGTCCATCCGTTGCGGCTTCAGGCGAATCTCGGCGATGTCCGACAAACGCACGCCGTTGCTACCGATTACCAGGTCACGCAGCTGCTGCAGGTCGGTCATCTCGCCCACCGGCTGCACGCGCAGGCGCTGACCGCCGTCGGTGATGGTGCCGGCGGACACCGAGAAGTTGATCGCTTGCAATCGCGTGGTCAGATCGTTGAGGCCCAGGTTGTGCGCCGTCAGACGGTCCTGGTTGATCGCGATCTCTACCTCATTGGCCGGCGCGCCGGAGATGTCGACGCGCGCCACGCCTGGGATGCGCTCGATACGCCGCTTGAACTCGCGGTTGATCATGTCGTACGCGCCGGTCAGGTCGGCGTCGCTGGCCAGACGCACCCGCAGTACTGGTTGGTCGGTAGTAGAGAACTTCAATACCAGATAGCGCTGCAAGTCATCCGGCAGATCGTCGCGGATGGCATCGATGCGCTCTCGCGCATCCGAGGCGGCAATGGCGACATCGCGTTCCCAATCCGAGAACTGCATGAAGATTTCCGCGCCGTTGGCATTCGCGGTGGCATCCATGCGCTTGATGCCGGTCATGGTGGAAAGCGCCTCCTCCACCGGACGCAGCACCGTGCGTTCCACCTCCTCCGGTGTCGAGCCCGTATAGGGCAACGACACGAAGATGAAGGGCGGCGAGACCTCCGGAAAGGCCTCAAGTGGCAAACGGACTGCGGCGATCATGCCGACGACGAACAGCGATACGAACAGCATGATCGCGCTGACAGGACGCTTGATGCTCAGTTCGGCGACGCTCATGCGTGATCCAGCCCTTCGTTGCCCGCGGTGGAGAGCGGTTCCTCGTTTTGCTTATGCAGGCGACCACGCTCGGCGTAGTACTCGTCGGAGCGGCGATCCAGCAGGTCGTACACCACCGGGATCACCACCAGCGTCAGCAGCGTAGATACCAATAGACCGCCGATTACGGTGATCGCCATTGGCGAGCGCACTTCCGCGCCTTCGCCGAAAGCCAATGCCAGCGGCAAGAAGCCGAACAAAGTACACAGCGTGGTCATGATGATCGGACGCAGGCGAGAACGAGCACCTTCGATCAGCGCTTCGCGCTTGGCGACGCCCGCCTCCCGCAGCTGGTTGACCTTGTCGATCAGGATGATGGCGTTCTTCACCACCAATCCGACCAGCAGGATCAAGCCAATGAACACCACCACCGAGACCGGCGAACGCGTCAGCAGCAACGCAAGCACCGCACCGACCAGTGCCAGGGGAATGGTGAACAGGATGACGAACGGATGCAGCAGCGATTCGAACTGCGAGGCCATCACCAGGTAGACCAGGAAGATGGCAAGGCCGAATGCGAACAGCAGCGCCTTCACGGATTCGGCCAGTTCCTCGCCCTGTCCGCCGATGTGCATGCCGATGCCGGCACCCAGCGAATTTTCCGCCACCATGTCCCGCACTTCCTGCACCGCCGCGCCCAGGTCGATATCGCGCAGGTTGGCCGACACGATCGCCACACGCACCTGATCGGCGCGGTGAATTTCACTGGGTCCCGTGGTCGATATGACCTCGGCCACCGACTCCAGTGTCACCGGGCGCGAACTGCCTGGGTTCACGATCAGCTTGCGGATGCTTTCGACCGAAGCGCGATCGGATTCCTGCGCACGCACCAGTACGTCGATCTTGCGGTCGCGGAAGCTGTAGCGGGTGGCAACATCGCCACGCACTTTCTTCACCACCACATCGGCGATCTGGCGCGTGGTAAGTCCCAGCGCACCGGCGCGATCTTGGTCGAAGCGAATCTGGATTTCGGGGAAGCCCTCCTCCACTGTCGATTTCACATCGGCGTAGTGCGGATTGCTACGCAACAAGGCCGCCATCTTCTGGCCTGCAGTCTGGATGGTTTCCAGGTCCTGGCCGCGCAGTTCGATTTCCAGCGGCGTGGAGAAACTGAAGAGTTCGGGACGGCGGAAATCCACCTGTGCACCCGGGTGCGCCTTCATCGTGGCGCGTAGCTTCTCGGTCTCTTCCGCTTCCAGCTCCTTACTGCCGCCGTCAGCCATCACCACCGTGATCTTGCCGATGTTCTCGCCGCTTTCGGTGGGATTGGCGTCCAGACGCGTGCCGCTGCCGCTGACGCCATACAGCGCGCGGATGCCTTCGTCTTTTGCGTGCTTTTCCTGCAACTCGCGCACCAGGCCGTCGGTTTCCCGCAACGGCGTGCCGGGCGGCAGTTTCACGGTCATTTCGAAACGATCCTGCGCCAACTGCGGAATCAGGTCGGCGCCCAGCATCGGGACGACCGCCAGCGTCGCGGCGAACGCCGCCGCTGCGAAACCGAGCACCAGCCAGGGCTTGCCCAACGAATTCGGCAGCAACTTCATGTAGCCGCTTTCGGCGTAGTGATAAGGCGCCATCGCCAGGTCGCTGGCCTTGCGCATCACCGGGCCGATCACTGCAGCCAAACCGCGCCAGACCCTTACGAACAGCCAGACGAGACCGAAGAAGAATCCGCGCGAAACCATACCTACGCCATGGCCTGTAGCTGCCACCGGTTTCTGCCAGCGCGATTGGGGCTGCCACTTTGGATGACCTTCTTCTTCCGGGAACGCCATCGGCGGCCGCCCCTTCAGCGCGCTCAGCATCGGAATCAACGTCATTGCCACGACCAGCGACACGCCGATGGCGATCGCCACGGTCAGTGCTTGGTCACGGAACAGTTGTCCCGCGATGCCTTCCACGAAAACCAGAGGCAGGAACACCGCGATCGTGGTCAGCGTCGACGCCACCACCGCCATACTGACCTCGCGAGTACCGGTAATAGCCGCCTGCAGGATACCCAAGCCGCGCTCACGTGCCTTGGCGATGCTTTCCAGCACCACAATAGAATCGTCCACCACCAGGCCGGTGGCGAGCGCCAGGCCACCCAGGGACATCACGTTCAAGCTCAGTCCCAACTGGTCCATGAAGAAGAACGTGGTCACGATGGATGCGGGCAGCGACAACGCAACCACGAAAGTGCTCCAGCCATCACGCAAGAACAGGAAGATGATCAGGATGGCCAGCACGCCGCCGATCACCGCATCCTTCTGCACGTCACTAATGGCGTGGTTGATGAAGATCGACTGATCTTCAACCGTTGTCAGCTCCACGTCCGACGGGATCTGCGTCTTGATCTGCTCCAGCTTGGCCTTGATGGCGTCAGCGGTGGCAACCGTATTGGCGTCGCCTTCCTTGTAGATCGCCAGTTCTACCGCTTCCTTGCCGGCCAGGCGGATGATGGCTTCGCGTTCCTTGTAGCTCTGGCGGACTTCGGCCACGTCTTTCAGGCGCACCGGCACTCCGCCGGCGATCACGCTGGAACTGGACGAGGATGCATTCTGTACCGACGCCGCTGCTGCCATCGCCGCCGCATCGCCGGTTGAAGCCGCGATGGCGGCCATCTGCTGGGCTGCGCTAGCCGCCGCGTTGTTGCCCGAACTCTGCGTGGTGACCAGCATCTCGCGGATTTCGGCCACGGTGGCGAACTGGTTGACTGTCCGCACCAGGTAGCGCTGCGAGCCTTGCTCCAGGCGGCCGCCAGAAATGTTGATGTTTTCCTGCTGCAGACGTTGGATAACGGTGTCGATGGGCAGGTTCAACTGCGCCAGTTTCTGCTGATCCAGTTCGACCTGTATCTCGTCTTCCAGACCGCCGCCGACCTTGACCGCGGCAACGCCCCCGACCGGTTCCAGTTTCTTTTTCAGATCGTCATCTGCGTAGCGCCGCAGCTCGGTGAGCTGACGAATGGAATCGGCATCGGTCTTGCCGGCGGTCTTCGACGACAGCACGAGCCGCATGACCGGCTCAGTGGACGGATTGAAACGCAGCAACACGGGCGCTTTGGCTTCCAGCGGCAGTTGCAGCACTTCCATCTTGTCGCGGACTTCCAGGCTGGCCTGGTCCATGTCCGTGCCCCAGGCGAATTCCAGCACCACGTCACTTTGGCCCGTGCGCGAGACCGACTTCAGCTTGCGCAGGTTCTTCACCACGCCAACGGCTTCTTCCACCGGCTCGGAGATCAGGGTTTCGATCTCCGATGGTGCTGCACCGGTGTATTCGGTGCGCACCGTGAGCGTGGGATAGCTCAGGTCGGGCAGCAGATTGACCTTCAGCGATGTCAGCGCGATGCATCCGAACAGGAACATCGTGATCCAGAACATCGCCACGGTGACACGGCGACGGGTGGAGAACTCGACCAATCCGCCGCCCGTCAGGCCGGGTGGCGGCGCCAGCGGATCGACGCCGGCGGGGGGATCGTTGTCGTGCGCGCTCATTGCTGCTTACCGGCAGCTTCAACCTCCACCTTGGCGGTGGCTTTCGCGACTGGCTTGCCGATTACTTCCACCGGTGTGCCATCGCGCAGCGCGATCTTGCCAGCGGTGACGACGCTATCGCCGACCTTGACGCCCTGGAGAATTTCTATCCACTCGCCATCCATGTAACCCAGCTTGACCGGTACGCGTGCGGCCTTGCCGTCACGGACCGCGAATACCGCCGGATCGCCTTCATCGTCCAGCAATGCGATGCGCGGCACTACCAGCGCGTCGGCGCGCTTGTCGTAGTCGATCTTGATGCGGCCGAACATGCCCGGCTGCAGCACGTCGCCGCCTGCAAAACTGCAGACCACGCGGAAGGTGCCACTACCGGAATCCACCACCGGTGCGATGCGATCCACCACACCTTCGAAGGACTTGCCTGGCAGCGCGTCCACTTGCAGCGACACCGGCTGCCCTCCCTTCAAGGTGGACAGTTCGCGTTCCGGCACATTGAGCGTGGCTTCCAACCGCGAGTTGTCGACGATGCGGAAGATCGGCGTATTGATCTGTACGAAGTTGCCGGTCTTGATCGAGCGCGATGCGATGATGCCGGAAATCGGCGCTACGACGGTCGTGTAGGAAAGCTCCAGCGACGCCAGACGATATTGCGCGCGGGCGTTTTCCAAGTCGTACTTGATCTGGTCCACGTCATTGGCGCTGATCATCTGCTGCTCGACCAGCTGCTGCGCGCGGTGGTAGTTGTTCTCCAGCTTGCGCATCTGCGCTTCACTCTGGGCAACCGCCAGACGTGCGCGATCCGGGTCTAGCCTCACCAGCGGCTGCCCGGCCCTGACCAATTGTCCTTCCTCGACCATGACCGCCAAGGCCACGCCCGAGGTCTTGGCCACCACCTGGGACTCGCCACGGGCATCCAGCGCCGCGGTCCCGGTGTAGCTGGCCGCGACCGGACGATGAGCGGCCTTCACCACTTCCACCGGCACGGCATCCGGGCCCTTGGGGGCTTCGCCATTCTTGGCCTGGGCTTCCGGAGTGGGGCCGCCGCCCTTGCAGGCCGCCAGCGCCAACACGCCGAAGACCAACGGAATCAAGGCGATACGGTGAAAGCGACGGGATGGTGTGATTGGTCGGGACATGGGACGGACCGTGTGGTTGTTGTTTAGGTGTTGTATGAAGGTATATCACCTAACCGTGACTTTCATGCGCCGAAGGTCATGGTGACTTGCGTCAAGGGGATCTGAAATTAGATGCGGCAGGAGCGCTGCCGGTTGCGCGATGATCCCTGCGTTTGGCGACAAAACGATGATCGGCCCGAGCTAAGCGGCACGTTCTGGGGTAACCAGGTAGGAGCGCCGTCTCGGCGCGAGCTTTTGCTGTCAGGTCGCGACGACGGCGAAGAGCTCGCGCCGGGACGGCGCTCCTACGGTTGCCTGGTCAAGACGGACATCCCCATCGCGATGAAAGAAACTGCGGGCCGCAAGCACATTTCAGTGTCCCCGAGGATCATAGCGCTAGGCGTCGCGGCCGCGATGCCGTCCGGCGGATGGCGGCATTTGCGGGCCACACGTTATACTTGCCCCAGCCAAGCGCCGCGGTTGTACGTGGCGCGCGCAATCTTAGAGAGTTCCGGATACGACATGATGCGACCGCTGCCGCTCGCCGCTTGCCTTGCCCTGGCCGCCCTTTCGCTGGCCGCCTTGACCGCTCAATCGCAGACCCCGCCGCCTGCCGCCGAAGCCGCCGCCGCTCCTGTCAGCGCGCCCGCCGCCATGCCATTGGCCGGTAATCCTGAAAAGGGTCACCTGCTGACTTACACCTGCCAGGGCTGCCACGGTATCGCGGGCTATAAGAACGCTTACCCCAATTTCCACGTGCCACGCATCGGCGGGCAATCGGCCGAATACCTGGCCAACGCGCTGACCGAATACAAGAACGGCAACCGCAAGCACCCCACGATGCAGGCCCAGGCTCAGAGTTTCTCGGAGCAGGACATTGCCGACATCGCCGCTTTCCTTTCCACCGTCAAGTAACCTTCCCATGCCCAACGCCAAGCACGCCCAGCGTCTAGCCATCGCCCTGTTCGCTGCACTCGCCCTGGGGGCATGTTCCAAGGTGGAAACCACCGAAACCGCCGCCGAAGACCCCGGTCACAGCAGTGGCGAGCACGGTTCCAGTTCTTCCGCCGGCCTGCCGAAAGGACGTATAGCCGCTGGCGAACAGTTGGCCAGCGCCAAGGGCAAGGCCACAGGTCAGAGCTGCGTGGACTGTCATGGGGCCGAAGGCAATGCGCCTATCGACGACACGTACCCTAAGCTGGGTGGCCAATACGCCGACTACCTCGCACACGCGCTGCAGGCCTACCGCGCCGGCGATCGCGAGCACGCGCTGATGAGCGCGCAAGCCACCAATCTGAGCGACCAGGATATTTCCGACCTGGCCGCCTACTTCGGCTCGCGCACCAGCCAACTACGCGATCTGCACAACGTGCATTGACCTGAGCGTTAGCTGCTGAACACGAAAACGGAGCCGCAGGGCTCCGTTTTTTGTTGGGTGCTTGCCGATGGCGACCGATCTGGAGCGCCATCTCGGCGCGAGCTTTCCCTGCCAGATCGCGCGCAGGCAGAGCGAAGCGCGCGCGCCGGGACGGCGCTCTTACCTATCCTAACTATCCGTCGGAATCGGCTTGCGCTTGACAGGAATATCCGGCGGCGGGCGCGCTTCGGCGGGTTGCTCGTTGAGATTGGGGTCGACGATGCCGCAACCGCCGCCTAGTTGCAGTACCGAAACCACGCATTTAAGCCGCTTCGACGTTCCTGGAATCGGGATGGAAGTTTCGCGAATGTTCTTCCGTACCCATTCCTGCAACAGCGATTCATTGGGCACCCAGAATTTATCGAAGGCGGTGGGCTCGTAGTCATAAGGGGGCCGTTGCAGCCAGGTGCCGGCCTGCTCCAGCTTTTCACGGGTCCACGCGTCTTGATCGCCACCGGGCGCACCGCGTGGCCCGCCGTCGCTGGCCGTGCCCGCATCACCCGCCCCGGGAAGGCGGACGCTACCGTCGCTGTTGAATAGACCCGGGCGTTCTCCTCCGCCAGGCACGCCCGCTTGGCCGGGCACGTTGCGATTCGAGTCACCCCAGTCGTCCGCGCGGCTTGGGGCAGGTCGACTGCCTGGCCGATCGGCCATTGTGGGACCGGAGCTCGTCGCAGCCGGCTGCGCACCCGCTGGTCGGCTGGTGCCGGACGTCTGTGTCGTGGCACTGCCCGGTGTCTGGGCGGCGGGCGCTGTCGGCGCAGTGCCTGTAGGACCAGGGCGAGGCTGAGGCGCAGGAATTTCGGCTTCACGCACGCTAACCGCAGGTGCGCGCAATTCGGGCGAGCCCATCTCGCGCGATGGCACCTGCACCTGACGCACTTGGGGCGCAGGCGCGGCGATTTCGCGTTGTTGGACTTGTTGCTCAGGTGCCGCGAGCTGCGGTGTGTCCACCGGCCTCCGCGGCAGCTCCCGTTGCGCGGGCGGTGCCGGCACCACCGTCACCTCACGTGTCGGTACGCCAATCTCAGGCGTGCGGATCTGCGGCGGCGCGATTTCGACCGTGCGCGGCGTAGGCGGCGGCAACACGAATTCGATGGTGGGTGCGGGCGTCTCTGTGACCTGCAAGGTCTGCAGGGCAGCCGGCGGTGATGGTTCCGGAACCTCGCGTTGCTGAAGTTCCGGTACTTCGGACGTCAACGGCGGCGCTGCGGGCTCAATCGCAGCTACCGTCGGTGATGGCGGCGCGGAGGAAGAAGAAGCCCCCGACGCCGCGGCAGCCGATTGCGCGGGCGTGACCTGTTCTGCCGGTGGACCGCCGCCTTCCTCTTCCGGCGTACCCTGACCGATGAACTCCACCTGCACCCGGCTGTTGCTCTCGTCGCCGGATGGTGGGGGCAGCGTTACGTTGACCAATGCCGCCAGCACCAGCAACAAGAAGAACAGCAGGTGCATGACCAGGCTGACGAAAGCAGCAAACCAGCGAATGCCGCGCTCTTCGCGCAACGGCGGATCCCAGTCCTGGTAGAACAATGCTCGCAGCGCTTGCAGTTTGTTCAACGCAGGCGCGATGGGGCCGCGCTGAGGCGCCGGTCGCTGCATCAGCAGCGCAACGATGTTCTCGGATTTCTCTCGGGTAATCATGCCCAGACGCGTGGGCAGAGCGCGCATCCATATCCCCCACCCGTATGGCAGGCCGGTATGGCGTTCCAGCATCGGCACCGCTTTGCGCGGAAGCAGAGCGGCGATCAGGTCGGCGGCTTTCGTCACCGGCGCGGGATAACGTCAGGCCGCGTTGTCGCGCGGTATGTAAGGTGCGTCACCGGTATCGTGGTCGGTCGCGTCACGCACCGCCGTTATTCCAGGAACGCGGGCCATCAAGGTTTTCTCGATGCCCTGTTTCAGCGTTACATCGGCCATGCCGCAGCCATGACAGCCGCCGCCGAAACGCAACCGCACCACCCCCTCTCCGGTGACCTCTTCCACCGCAACCCGCCCCTTGTGCTGGGCCAGCTGCGGATTGATTTCGTTCTCCACCACCCAGCGAACGCGCTCGACCAACGACGCCGATTCGGCGGGCGCTTCGCCCTTGATCTTCGGTGCCTTGATGGTCAGCTGCGTGCCTGCACCCTGTGTGATGTAGTCGATCTCTGCACCATCAAGCCAGGCCACGCTGTTGGCGTCCACGTACAAGGTGAAGCCATCGCAATCCACCGCCCATTCATCACCGGCCAGATCCCGCGGTTCGGCGAACTCCAATCGGGCATCGGCGCGTGCGGTGCCAGGGTCCACGGCACTCAAGCGCACTCCCAGGCCCGGCAGGGCCTCGCGCTCGATCAGTTTGCGGAAATGGGTTTGGGCGCTGTCGGAAATCTGGATCATGCGGGTATTCTAGCCCTCTACTCGTTAGTCGCTCACTCGAGCCGTCATTGCGTGGATCGGGCGTTCAGCCGGTCCGCCGCCAGAGGAAACTTCATGTCCGATCTGATTCCACTCGACCAGGCGCATTGCCTTCCCCTGAAGGGTATCGAACACAAGCTGGGCCAAGCCCGGATTGCCGAATTGCTGCCGCAGATCCCTGGCTGGGAACTGATCGAGGAAGGTCATGCGATCGCCAAAACCTTTCACTTCGGAAACTACTACGAAACCATGGCGTTCGTTAACGCCTTGGCCTATATCGCCCACCGCGAGGACCACCATCCGGACTTGGGGGTGCACTACAATCGGGCCGTCGTGCGCTATTCGACCCACGACGTCGGCGGCCTGAGCGAGAACGACTTCATTTGCGCGGCCAAGACCGAAACCCTGGCGAGGCAATCATGAAACCTGCGATCCGTCGGCTACACACCCCAAGATTCGGACTGCCCTTGTTCGCGGCATCGGCGCTGCTGCTGGCCGGCTGCGGAGGCGCCAGCGAAGAGGCGCTTCCGGTTCAGCGCCCCACAGAAGTCGCCGCTATCGACACGCCTCCGCCGGACTATCCCTTCGAGCTCGCCTGTGCGGGTGTCGGCGGCACCACCACTCTGTCCGTCACCATCGGCGTGGAAGGCAAACCCACCCAGGTCGCCCTGGTCCAAAGCAGCGGCAACCAAGCCTTGGACGAAACAGCACAGCAACGGGTGAAGACCTGGAAGTTCAGGCCCGCTACCGCCAATGGCCAACCGACGCCGAAGACCATCCAGGTGCCGGTGAACTTCAAACCGCCGGAAGTTCGCCCGGACGAGTGTTTCAAACTGGACGAGCAGCGCTGACTAGCGGCCGGCGGCCTTCTCGGGTTGTGCCGCTAGTTGAATGACTGCCCTCGGTGCCAACGGCGCTCGAAATAGGGGAAAGACATGCAAGGAATCAATTTCTGGGCCGTCCTCGTGGCGGCCGCCTCAAGTTTTTTGCTTGGCGGTGTCTGGTACGGCCCGATATTTGGCAAGGCGTGGGGGCCTGCGGCCGGCGTCACCGAACAGCAGAAGGGACATCCCGCCAAGGTCTTCGGCGGAGCATTCGTGTTCTCACTGTTGGCTGCGGCTGCGTTCGCCTATCTGCTTGGCCCGCGGCCTGTATTGTCATCCGCGCTTTGCACGGGCGCATTGATCGGCTTCTGCTTTGTGGCCGCCAGCTTCGGCATCAACTATCTGTTTGCACAGCGCAGCCTGAAGCTGTGGTTGATCGATGGTGGCTATCACACGCTTCAGTTCATCATTTTTGGATTGGTACTGGGTCTCTGGCATTAAGAATGCCGGATGCTCACCTTTGGTAGAGCCGAGCTTGCTCGGCTGCTCGTCTCGCCCAATCCGCGCAAACAGAGCAGCGGAGCAAGCTCCGCTCTACGAGAAGAACGCTACGCCAGCCGATCCAGCGCCGCGGCCAAATCGTCCGCCAACGGCGCGTTCAGCACATAAGGCGTTTTGCCGGAATCCAATGCGAACTGCAGCGATGCCGCATGCAGGAACAACCGCTTCAGGCCGGCCTGATCGCGCAATCGTTTATTGACCGCTTCATCGCCGTATTTGTCGTCTCCGGCGACAGGATGGCCGATGTGCTGGGCGTGCACGCGGATCTGATGGGTGCGGCCGGTTTCGATCCGCACTTCGCAATACGAATGGCCGCCACGACGCTCCAGCACCCTGAAATGGCTGACGGATGGTTTGCCGTTGGCGTTCACCTGCACATGGCGTTCCCCGCCCTGCCGTAAACCTACGTGCAAGGGCGCATCCACCGTCATCACGCCATCGGGCATGCGGCCGACCAGAAGAGTCAGGTAGCGCTTCTCGATACCGCCGCCTTCTTCACGCATCAACGCCTGCAGTTCAGTCAACGCCGAGCGTTTCTTGGCCATGATGAGCAAGCCGGAGGTATCGCGGTCCAGGCGATGGACCAGTTCCAGGTTCTGGTTCGGACGCAGGACCCGCATTGTCTCGATGGCGCCATGGCTGATTCCGCTACCGCCATGACTGGCGACTCCGGTGGGCTTGTTCAGGACCAGCAAGCGCGCGTCCTCGAACACGATGGCCTGTTCCATCCGTTCCAGAAAACTCGCGGGGGGTGGCGTCTTGTCTCCCTCCTCGACGAGATTCACCGGCGGGATCCGCACTTCGTCGCCGGGTTCCAGCTTGCGTTCGGCTTTCGCACGGCCGCCATTCACCCGTACCTGACCGCTGCGCACCAGCTTGTAAACCAGACTCCGTGGAGCCCCTTTCAGCTGGCCCAGCAGGAAATTGTCCAAGCGCTGGCCGCCACGATCCTCCGGCACCTTGACGGTGCGAACGGGTGACTTGGCGGGGCTGGTAGCTGAGGGTGCGGGGGGCTGGGCGGTCATCCGTCTATTTATTCTGTTACACTCGGCGGGCGAGATAAGGGTTTGATTTCGCTGGAAGTTGTTGCAAGGGCCAGAAGCCCAGCTTCCCGCGATTCCGGTCTAGTGCGCGGCCACCGCCCCAGGGGCGGCCATGTTAGCGGCTTACCGGCAAGCTCGGATACCGCCCGGTTCGTCAGAGATCGGAGCTGAACATGCCCCGTGCGGCGCAACCACTTGGTGGAAAGCTGCCGCCGGCCCTGTAACACATTTGAAAAAGCGCTCCCGCGGCCTGCCGTGGTGTCGTAGCGCTGGAAACCCAACCCGGCCCATCTGCGCCTGCGCAAGGGACGGAAAGACCTCTCACGAGGAGCAGGTTCCAGAAGCGAAACGCCATGGCGTTCCGCGCGGTAGTAGCGCGCGAGGAACGCACCATGAAACGCATGTTGATCAACGCTACGCAGGCTGAAGAGCTGCGCGTGGCCATCGTCGACGGACAAACGCTGTACGACATCGATATCGAACAGCCGTCAAAGGAACAGAAAAAGTCCAACATCTACAAGGGCCGCATCACCCGGCTCGAGCCCTCCCTGGAAGCCGCCTTCGTCGATTACGGCGCTGAACGCCACGGCTTCCTGCCTCTGAAAGAAATCTCCCGCGACTATTTCCAGGCTGGGGTCGACCACAACAAGGCCGGCTTGCGCGAACTGCTGCGCGAAGGCCAGGAAGTCGTGGTGCAGGTAGACAAGGATGAACGCGGCAACAAGGGCGCCGCCCTGACCACGTTCATCTCCCTGGCCGGCCGCTACATGGTGCTGATGCCGAATTCGCCCACCGCCGGCGGCGTGTCCCGCCGCATCGAGGGCGACGACCGCGCCGAGCTGAAGAAGGCCATGGATTCGCTGGCCATTCCCGACGACATGGGCGTGATCATCCGCACCGCCGGCGTCGGCCGCGATGCTGAAGAACTTCAGTGGGACCTGGACTACCTGTTGCAGGTCTGGAAGGCCATTGCCGAGGCCGCGCTGACCAAGCCCGCACCGTTCCTGATCTACCAGGAGTCGCGCCTGATCGTGCGCGCCCTGCGCGATTACCTGCGCTCGGACGTGGGCGAGATCCTGGTCGACACCGAGGAGCTCTACGCCACCGCACAGGAATTCATGCAGCAGGTGATGCCGCACAACCTGCGTAAGCTGAAGCACTACAAAGACGACATCCCGCTGTTCAACCGCTTCCAGATCGAATCGCAGATCGAAGCCGCGTATGAACGCAATGTCCGCCTGCCCTCCGGCGGCTCCATCGTGGTCGACCAGACCGAGGCGCTGACCGCCATCGACGTCAACTCGGCTCGCGCCACCAAGGGCGGCGACATCGAGGAGACCGCGTTCCACACCAACCTGGAAGCGGCCGACGAAGTCGCCCGCCAGCTGCGCCTGCGCGACCTGGGCGGTCTGGTGGTCATCGACTTCATCGACATGGCTTCCAACAAGCACCAGCGGGAGGTCGAAAACCGCCTGCAGAATGCACTGAAGTACGACCGCGCCCGCGTGCAGTTGGGTCGCATCTCGCGCTTCGGGCTGATGGAAATGAGCCGTCAGCGCCTGCGTCCGTCACTGGGCGAATCGAGCCAGATCATTTGCCCCCGCTGCGACGGCCACGGCCGCATGCGTAGCGTCGAGTCGCTGTCGCTGTCCATCATCCGCGTCGCCGAAGAGCACGCGATGAAGGAGAACACCGGACAGGTACTGGTACAAGCGCCGGTGGAAATCGCCAACTTCCTGCTCAATGAAAAGCGCGGGGCTTTGCGCGAGATTGAGAAGCGCCACGACGCACCGATCATCATCGTCGCCGACGAAGCGCTGCACACGCCGCACTACGAAGTCACTCGTGTCCGCGAAAACGAACTGACCGAAGAGAGCGCCAAGCCCAGCTATCAGCGCGGCACTCCGCGCAAGCTGCCGGTGCACGCATTGACCAAGGCTCAACTGAACATTCCGGCCGCACCCGCGGTGACGCATGTGAAGCATGCGCAGCCGGCACCGGTGCGTGAGGAACGCGAAACACCTGCGCCGCTCCCGGCTCCCGCTCCAGTGGCGGTGGCCACACCGGCTGCCAGCGGCGGCGTGATGGGCTGGTTCAAGCGCCTGCTGGGCGGTGGCGATGCGACCGCTCCAACACAGACGCCGCAGTCGCGTCAGCAACAGGACAATCGCCAGCGAGGCGATCGTGACCGCGGCGGCAATCAACGCCGCGAAAACCGCGATGGGCGTGGACAGCAGCAGGGCCAGCGTAGCGGCCAGCCGCGTCGCGACGAACCCCGCCGTGACGATCAGCGCCGCGACGAACGCAAACCGCAAACGGCACAGCCACAGGGCGGTCAGCAACAAAAGCAGCGTGGCGAGCAACCGCAGAAGCAGCAACAACCGCAGAAGCAGCAGAAGCAGCCCAAGCCACAACAGCAGGGCGTGCAAGCCAATGCGCAGCAGCCGGCCCAGAATGCCGCTGCCAAGCCGCCGCGCCAGAATGAAACCCCAAAGCCAGCCAAACCGGATACCGCAGCCGCGGAAGCCGCGATTGTGGCAACGGCGGCCGTGACCTCGATCGACAACGTCGCTCCCGCCGTCGACTCACCCCGCCCCGCCACACCAGCACCGGCAATTCCTGCCGACGAGACCGCCGACAAGCCAGCGGTTTCTGCCGAGAGCGTCGTAGATGACGCAGCGCCCTCAACGGAAGGCGCTGAAAACGGTGAAGGCACGGGCCGCCGCCGCCGCGGTCGTCGTGGTGGTCGCCGCCGTCGCCGCGGAGGCAGCGAGGCAGGTGTGGCCAACGAAGGTCAGAGTATCGAAGGTCTGGATGACGACGAGCAGGATGACGTCATCGCCACGAGTTCGCAGCCCGAGTTCGACTTCGAAGAAGAAGAGTTGCGCATTGCACGCCCGTCCGCTCCCGCGGCAACACCTGTCACCTCCGCATCTTCTACTGCTCCAGTCGCCGTTGCTCCAGTCGCCGTTGCTCCAATCGCCGTTGCTACGGCCGTTACGTTGAGCCACGACGCAGAGCCCGCGATCACGCCGGAGCAGGACACGGTTGCGCCGACTCCGCAGGTTTCTGCCACGCCTGCGGTTGCCGACAAAACAGCCGTTGAGGTTCCCCAGCCGGAATCGAAGCCAGAACTCGAGCAGCATTCTGGGTTCGTCACTCCCGCCATCGCGCCGGAAGAAAAGGCCGAAGTCACCGCCGTAGTCGAAACGGAAGCCAAGGCAGGCGCGTCCGTGGTCGAAACTGTCAAGCAGGAGATCGCGCAGGAAGCCGCTGCGGTGACGCCTCCCGCCCCCGCTGTATCGGCACCTGCTGTGTCATTCACACCGACTCCGGAGCCCGAACCTGCGGCGACGGAATCAGTTGCCCAGCAGGCGACACCCGCCGACACCGAAGCCAAACCGACTCCAAGCGCGACCTCCTTCGGGACGTCGGAGACGCCCACACCCGCTGCAGGTAGTACCGGTTCGCTGTTCTTCGTCGCCGACCAGGACACGCCCGCATCGGTGACCCGCAGCCTGTTCGATCCGGTGCCCACGTCAAAGCCCGCACAACCTGTGGAAACCGATCCCGTGACGGCGCACAACGATGATGAAAAGCCGTCGGAACCGGATCAGGAAAGTACCGAACGTAGCGCCTGATCCGGTTTCGTTCGGATCAACGGCAACACACCAGACCGGCCGCTTCATGCGGCCGGTCTGCTATTCGCATCTTGTGGGTCGGGACGTATGTTGCGGAACAAGCGCCAGCCATTCGGCTGCTGGGTAGCGCCGCTCCCTACATTGCAGCCGCACTCAGAACGAGCGCGAGGGATCCGATAAGCCGTACTGCGTCGCGAGACGCGCTAACGCGATGTTGTCCTGTACACCGGTCTTTTCGAACAAGCGTGTCTTGTGCGTATTGACGGTTTTTGCGCTTAAATTGAGGCGTTTGGCAATGTCTTCCTGGCGCAACCCCTGCGTCAGCAGCATGGCGACTTCCAGCTCTCGTGGCGACAGCACATCGAACGGCGATGTATCGCCACTCACGTTCAATAGCGCCAGGTTCTGCGCGATATTGTTGCCCAGGTAGCGCTTTCCACGTGCCACCTCGCGCACCGCGCGCACCAATTCGGTGGCGTCACCGCCCTTGCCTATATAGCCCGAAGCGCCGGCCTCCATGAGCCGTTTTGGCAACGGACCATCTTCCAGCACTGAAACGATGACCACGCGCGGGCAACCATCGCCATGGGCAATACGTTCCGTTACCTCAAGCCCACTGATTCCCGGCAGATGCAGATCACACAGCACCACGTCCGGTGCGAGCTTGCGTATCAACGGCAATGCCTCCTCGCCACTCGCCGCTTCACCCACCACATCCATATCGATCTCGCTGGACAAGATCATCTTCATGCCAGTGCGGACCAGCGTGTGGTCATCGACTAGAAATACGCGAATCGTCATACCGCCAGATACTCCCCATCTACTGCTTCCCCGGAGCCTAGTCCGTCGCTACGCTTGCTGCAACTCACATTCCTACCGTGACGTGTGACAATCCGCCGAGCGGTGGCCATCCCCCGCCAGCTGCGCCCTGCATTGCCTTTCATAGAGAGAACCCATGGCTTACCGCGCATCGCATTTCCGCTCCCTACTGCACAGCACGGCAGTGCTGGCAATATTGATCGCCCTGCCCGCTTGCGCCGACTCCGGCACGTCATGGAAAAAACAAGTCCACGACATCAGCGTAGGAAAGGATAGCGCTACCCGCGGCGCCGCGATTGGCACCCGATTGGATGCAATGAACATCGCGTGGCGCAAAGAAGCGTTTACGCACGACGACCAGGCTGGTTCCAATCTGATCGCCGACCTGGGCGGCCGAGCCGACGCACCGTTGCTGCTGATCGGTGCGCATTACGACAAAGTCGCTCAAGGCCACGGCGCCACCGACAACGCTTCGGGGGTATCGACAGTGCTGGAATTGGCCGAGGCGCTGAAAGCCCGTCCCCTGGCCAACCACCGCGTGCAAATCGTCTTCTGGGATTTGGAAGAGGAAGGCCTGTTGGGCTCCCGCGCCTGGGTGGCAACGCCCGGCCGGGAAAAGCCGGCCTTGTATATCAATTTTGATGTATTCGGTTGGGGCGACACGTTATGGATGATGTCACCGCAAGCAGACGCTCCGTTAGTCGCAGCAATGCGCACCGCCAGCGACAAGCACCGGCTGCAGTTCCGATCTGGTACTGAGTATCCGCCGACCGATCACTTGGCTTTCTTGAAAGCCGGCTGGCCGGCCGTGTCGTTCTCGCTGATCGGGAGCGACGAGATAGACCCCACCTTGACGGTCTTCAGCGGCGGCAAACCCAGTTCCGTTCCCAAGGTAATGCGAGTCATCCATAGCCCAAACGACACTGTGGCCGAGTTGGATGCAGACAACGTGCCTGCCGCCCTGGCAGCGCTGGAAAGCGGCTTGCGGGCATGGGATCTCACCGCCAAGACACGCTAGGTCGATCTGCATTCGAGTCGATTTACGCTCGAAAAGCACGAATACGAAAATAAGAAAGGCGGACCGTTAGGCCCGCCTTTCTTACGAGAACACCACCAACTTTTCCCGGCGGCGACGGTGTCGGACTCGCGACTGACCGTTGGTCGCAGACGGTAACAGGGGGAAACCGGCTGCGTTAGGTTCTCTTGTGGTCCCCAGGTCATCGGCCCGCGGTGGCCCGGTTTGAGGGGTTAATGATTCCGCCTATCAAGCGGAACGTTCCACTATGTAAAGTTATACGGAAGATAGTGCGAAGAAAGTGTGTAGACGCGCGACTGGCGCACGCTGAATACGAGGGTTTCATCACATTCTGAATATTCGCAAACTATATAGCCGGGTTTTTTCATCGACATCACTTCCGTGTACGTAGCTTGTCGCGGCAAGTGCTTGTTTTCCCCACCCGCATCATGATGACTTTCGATATTCCCTACACGCCTGCCGAAGACGGTAGCTATGAGCTGTCCATCAACGAATCTCCACCGCTGCATTTTGCCAGCCGCGGTGCGGCGTTGTTCTATGCCGTCAAGTTGGCTACACAGCGCCAGCAGCAAGGAATCGACTACGCCATCAATGTGGAAGGCGGCGATGGCAAATGGCGGCTGTTTCGCGGACTGGCGCGGCTTAGCGCGTAATATCCCAAGAGAGGCAGCGTAGGTCGGCAATCGGCAAAACGCCGGTGGCAGCAGCCTGGCTCACTACTCTGCGCCTCGGGAGCGTGGCTCCGGCCTACGCCAGCGAATGTCGTGGCAACGCAGTTTCAGCCCCTGCAGGCGCAGGCGCATGCCATGCGAAACAGCGTATGACTGTTCCATCGGGCTCAATGCAATCCGGTGTCGACTGCATGCCGGCTTTGCTCAGCACGCGCTGCGATGCCAGGTTTTCCGGCGCGGTTGTGGCAATGGCATAACGCAAGCCCAGTGTCTCTTTTGCATACATCAACATCGCGGCAGCGGCTTCCGTCGCCAGTCCTCGACCCCAATGACTTCTCTTGAATGCATATTTGAGTTCCGCATCGATTTGGCCAGCAGGATGGACCA
The DNA here is from genome assembly GCF_039710385.1 of Pseudoxanthomonas sp. CCNWLY206-1. Lineage (NCBI taxonomy): Bacteria > Pseudomonadati > Pseudomonadota > Gammaproteobacteria > Lysobacterales > Lysobacteraceae > Pseudoxanthomonas > Pseudoxanthomonas sp. CCNWLY206-1. The sequence continues at coordinate 934,078 of NZ_JBDKXI010000001.1, forward strand.
GACCGCAGAACCCGATAACTTCACCATTCTCGTGTTCGACCAGTGCCGACATACCATAGCCACGTGTGTGGTAGTTGCGCTCGCTTACCGCCACCCACTCCACGCACTGCTCGCGCGTCAACGGCTCACCGTCGCCCACCCAGCGCATGGCGTCGGCGTCGCCATAAACCTCGAACAATGCATCGACGTCCGAGACCTGCAAATGACGACCCATCAAGCGGCGCGTGGTGAAAATGATATGTGTCATGGTCCGTATTTTACTCGCATGCCCTTTGGCGGACGCGACCCTCCGCAGTACGAAGAATAAGTCGAATGACCTCAGGTCCGGGCCTAAGGTATTTTGGATAACCAGTAAGGTTCGTCGTCCCGGCGTAGGCCGGGACTCAGCGACTTTCTACATCCGGAAACGAGAATAACTGCCGCAGATAGCCCCACCCGCGTTGATGTCCGAAAACGGTGAGAACCCCTCGGCTTCGCCATGCCAAGATAGTCGCCCCTGTTCCAGTGATACGCACCATGACCACCTACGCCGACCACACTGATCGCTTCCGCCAACTACATGCCGACGGCCTGCTGCTGCTCGCCAATGCCTGGGACGCCGGCAGCGCCCGGCTGATAGAAAGCCTGGGCGCCCCCGCGATCGCCACCACCAGTGCCGGCGTGGCGTGGGCGCATGGCTATGCCGACGGCGACCAGTTGCCGGTGTCGCACCTGCTTGCCGCCGTCGCCGAAATTCGCCGCGTCATCGACGTGCCGCTCAGTGTCGATATCGAAGGCGGCTATTCCGATGAACCCGCCCGCGTCGCAGATGCCGTCGTGCAGTTGGTGCAGAACGGCGTATCGGGCATCAATCTGGAAGACGGCAGCGGTGACCCCGAACTGCTCTGCGCCAAGATCGCCAGCATCAAACAGGCCTGTGCCCAAGATGGTGTGGACATCTTCATCAACGCGCGCACCGATGTTTATCTACGTCAGCTGGCGCCTGCTGGCGAACGAGTCGACGCGACCTTGTACCGCGCTGCGCTTTACCGCTCTGCCGGCGCTGACGGCTTGTTCGTACCTGGCGTCACCGATGCCGACGAAATTCGAAAGCTTGCCACTCAGGCGCAACTGCCGCTCAACGTCATGCTGCGGCCTGGCCTGCCGAATCCACAAGCGCTGGCGGAGTTGGGAGTGCGCCGACTCAGTGCGGGCTCGAACCTGGCCGAATCGGTCTACGGCCACCTGCAGCAGCGCGCCAAGGAGTTTCTGGAGAACGGTGTTGCAATGCCATCGCAGGGGCTGTCGTATCCCGAACTCAACGCCCTGTTCGTTGGTCGCTGATCCCATATCAGCGGACCACGCGAGTCATGGGCAGCCCTACGCCAACCAAAGCTCCAGCGTTTGCGCCAAGCCAAATAGCACCAATGCACAGGCCGTAATCGCCAGCCACGTCATGGAACGAACCATGATCGACTTCATGCCGTATCCCGCCATTCCCCAGGGGAGCACCGACTATCAACGGCTAAGTGCCTGTTGTCAAAGGTAAATGCATTACCTTGGCGCGGACCGGCACTACCTCACATTGCAGGAGCGACGTAAGTCGCGACCGGATACGTCGCCCCTGGAGAACAGCGATACTCGCTCATGACCGCCAGCCGCAACCGACCTATCAATCCGGATCACCGCTGGCGATAGAAACCTGCGTCGTCTCCGGAATATCGTCCCATACGTAAAGCAGAACCTCCGGCCCCCATGCTTTCCTCAGATTCCAATTGGAATGGGTCAACGGGCGGTAAGTACGCTCACCCACGACGATCTTCTTGCCCGGGCCTTCCGGCAGTTCGATATCGACCAGATGCACTTCATCGGGACCATCGTAAAGAGCTACTTTCATCTCCCACCCATCGCTCACTGGGACAACCATCGCTGCGGTACCGCAATGGTTCTTCTGCGGAGAGTTATATCCCCGAATGCGTGAAGACGATCGCTACATCCGGGACGAAAATCCAAGCTTCCCTTCTCCCTCCGGGAGAAGGTGCCTGGAGAGCCTGCCCCGTACTTGATACGGGGGCGGATGAGGGAATGGCAATGACTCACCATTGAGTGCTATTAGGGGCGAATACTTCGCAGAAGATAGGCTGCTCAGCTCTTCCGCAACAACGCATACACAAAAGACTGCTCAACCCCAGCCGGCGTCTGATGACGCTCAGCATGGGAGCCAACAAGCACGAACGACGCCCCCAACACAGCAGCAATATCCTCCGCCGAACGTCGAGCCACCGGCAACCCCGAGCAACGTTCCGGACCATCGGGCGCAAAGCCGCCAATGGCGGCGTAACTTTCCGGCGCAAGCGCATGAGCCACCTGTGCGGCATAGGCCTGTACATCGGCTGGCTCGGTCAGGAAATGCATGACGGCTCTATCGTGCCAATGCGTGTAAGCCGCGACCGATAGATCTATTTGAGTTATATCGCGCACTAGCCAGTTCGCACGCCTACCCTTTGGCCCCAACCGCTCTTGCGCAACCTCCAGCGAAGCCGCCGAAAGATCAAGAACGGTGATCTCCGCCACGCCTCTTTCGATCAGATCGTCCACCAATGTCGAAGCACCACCGCCCACATCGATAACGCGGCTGGCGGAGTTGAGACCAGCTTGCTCGAGCAGCTTTAGCGAGACATCGAGATGCGGGCTATACCAACTGACGGCGGTGGGCGCCTTCTGCTGGTAGACGGTTTCCCAGTGATTGGTACGGTCTGGCGAATTGGGATTAGGCATGGAGCTCTTCTTCGTTCGACTGCTTTGACTTTGTACTCGTTAGTTTGCCAGGACAAACACCCCCTTCGCGGCAACAACTATCGTCGCGAAGAGCCCCGGGTGCGCTTCGCTTATCCGCGCTTGTATCGTATTTTTGTCAGCGGAAGTCGCTCTTCGGCTGACAGGGTCGCCGAAGGAATGGACTAGAGAAAACCGTAATAGTTCTCGTAGAGCCTAACTGCGTGCCAGGCAATAAACAGCAATGCACCGAGGATCAGCGCGTGGATTTGCCACGCGGTCCAGCGGGATTCGGCGTCACCTTCAACCTCCATCATCTCTACGCGCTTTTCGTTCCGTGCCTTGTCCGAATCCATCAGCAGGTACCCGTTAAGATGAAATAGGTGGATGTTGGATCGGATCACACGATAGCCTGAGTAGAAGCTCACGCCGAAAGAGAGTACTGCGGCCGCGCAAAGTAGCAATGGCCAGCGCCATCCGGCTTCATCGGTCTGCTGAACCGCGAAACCTACGCACGCACTGGCAGCTGCCATCAGAAAGAAGACGAGCTTCTGCCTAGTCTCCATGTTCATCGCGTGCAAAGCCTTGAAGCCTTCGTAATCGCTCATTGGATGCCCCCGGGGACGGCCATAGCGGGTACGGGGTCAATGCCTTGAAGCCTCTCAACGAGCCGCTGCTTTGAACTCGCAGTTAGGTCGTCGCGCCTAAGTCGCAAGCTATCAATTAGAGCTTGATTGGCGAGCTCGTGTCCATCAAGCAACGTGTACCAATTGAGCACATAGCGTTTTGTCTTGCCATCGCTGAGGTACAAGCCAATCTCGCCACTAGAAGCCTTGTCACGTAGACGGTCTACGATTTCAGTATCAGCATCGGAAATCTTTCGTCCTACCAAAATTAGCTCGAATCGCATGAACTCACTGCTAAAAGCAGGATACTTTTTGATGATTGCCGCGTAGTCATCTAGCTGCCGAAGGTGCTTGACGTTCAATGAAACGCCAGGGCGCTTAATTTCCACAATGACGCATCGATAGACTTGCTTCCCAAAGCTATCAAAGCTCACAACCTTGCGAGCAAGAAAGAGGTCCGGCTGCCTATTGGCGCCCTCCACTGTTGCAAGGCCCTCTACATCTTTCTCCTCAATATCATCGATGCCTTTTATAGAGCCCCGAAGATTTTTGGAAATTTTCGTGAATGTCGCTTCCTCAGCGCCAAGCAGCTCGTATTGTGGGCCAAACAGCCAAGTATTATTTTCAATGATTTTCTGGAGATCGGGCGTCTCTGTAACTTCAGCGTGATGCTCATCCATGAGGTATCTAATCTCATGGATAGTATTGATACGCTTCTGAAGGACTTCGATGGTGTTAACGATATTCTCAAGTGTGGTCTGTTGAAGCTGCGCGGCAAGCTTGTTGGACGTAGCTTGGTCGAGCTCCAGGACGCTATTAAGAATTTCCCATAAGGAGTCGTTTTCATCCGAGACGGCAAGCTTATCGAGGAGCCGTATGAGTACCTTAGCCTGCTTCTTGTTGAGAGAGAAGAGGGCCGGGTCCGCAATGTATATGTTCTTTACGAGCTCCTTCGTGTTCTGAAGACGCCACTCTGCTTCAGGCTTTGCAAGCCCAGAATAGGTCGGGAAAAACCCCTCTTCCTCATACTGGGCAACCTTCTTCTCGGCTTCCTTCCTAAGAAACTCTTCATACAGTTTGCGAGTTATTTCGGAGACGCCCCTCTCCAGTTCAGACCATGCGCGAGAGCCAAGGGTGTTGGTGGACGGATTGATGAGGTCTGATGTAGCCGCGAAGCTATCTGCCCAACTAGAAGCGACATAGACGCTCGTATAGAAATTCTTTTTGTTGTTTAAACTGCTGAGGCGTCGGTGGACTGTGCGTCCGGCACTGTCGATCAGGTAGACGTAAGACTTTTCGTCGTTCGGCTTTTCTATCCAACGGATGACGTCAACACGGAAACTATCGCTTCCAATTTCGATGACTTCGCCGTGGAGCTCATGTTTTGGTATGGCTACCAGTTCATCATCGACCAGCAATCGCTTTGCAGGATGGAGTGCCAAGTACCATCCAAATGTTTGGCTAAAACATTCAAGCAGCTCCAAGCGATCAGGCAGCTCTTTGTGAGTTTTGCTGAGGACTACAGTAGTCCCCGATTCTTCAGAGACGTACTGACTCACTTCACCCGGAATGACGGAGAACTTTTTAATGTCATGATCTTCAATTGAAATCACAGCCTCTTTGCCAGCGTGCCTGGTGTACCAATCGGCTTGCAACGCGAGACGGTGAAAGGCCAGGCGGCCTCGACCATGTGAACCATGCTGGGCGACATCGAGCTTCTTAGCTGAATCGTTGAAGAGGCCAAAGTTGCTTCCAGTTATTTCGAACTGAATTCCTTCACCGTTATCCCAAACGATCACCCTTGAAAGGCCGCCGAGCTGGTTTCGTTCCAGGCGGACGCGAACCTCTGACGCCCCGGCATCGAATCCGTTCCACACCAACTCGTAAACGGCCTCGACCGGCTCTGTAGACTTGAAATGCTTTTTTATGCCCTCGCCCGTGATCTGGGTTTCACTGGTCACTGTTCCGGTGGTCACGATCACTCCTTGATTCTTGGGGTGGATGTAAGCGGACATGCCGGCGACCTTAGGTTTGGCTTGCCGGCATGCTGTGCTGCATTAGTCTCAGGAGCTAAGAATTTAACCTAGCCGCGATAAGGTTTGGAGGCCATTCGCGGGATCGTAGCGCGTGTAACTACGGCGGTGTGGTCCAGGCGCTTGACCAAATCGTCTACAGCACGTCCATAGATCAGTAGCCCAAGCGCTTTCAGGAGCGACCTGTCTGATGATCGCTCGGAGTAAACTTTAGTTTGTTGGAACAAACGCTACTCTCACGACAAAAACTATCGTCACGAAGGAACCTGGGTGCGCTGCGCTTACCCAGGCTACGCTTGCTTCCAGCGCCGCGATGGTATCGCCACCGTTGCCATTGACCACGGTCATGCCACCGGCGCGGCGTTCCTGTTCGTCCACGAACTGCTGCCGAGATTCGGCCGATTCCAGTTCGGTGATTTCGGTCTTCAACGCGTCGAACTTGAACGACTCGTCGGCGTTGAGTTGACGGTTTTCCGTGGTGGCCTTTGCCAGCAGCGCACGCGCTTCGGTGGTCTTGGCAGCCTTCCGCTGCCGAATCTCTTGCAAGGTCATAGCTTTCTCCGGGTGTGTTGGGACAGTCCCGGAGAAGAAAAGTATTCACGCGCAACTCGCCGTCAATGATGAGCTTGCATGCGACAAAGTGATAACGCGGTCGCGCCACACTACCGCAAGGATTGCGCTAACGGCGTTTGAATATTTTGTGCAACTCCTCGCATTGCCAACTCTGTTGCTGCATACCATCCGCAGCTTCAGCGACAACGATGTCGTGACCACCTTGGAAGGCCTGTTGGTGCAACGCAAATTTGATCTGGAAGAGTTCTGACGTGCCTGGGTTTACAAGAACTGGCAGTTCCGAATCCCGATCAACTGTTGCGTCAATATGCGGTGCCCCGCCGCCATTCGGCGCGGCCCTAGTTAGATAGAATTTGGAGAGAGTAACGGGCAGCGTGCCGTGATTGATGATCTTCACTTCAACTGCGTCTTGGCCAGGTGCCACCATGGCCCTGACTTTGAATCTGCGCCGCCCGCGAACGAAGCCGATAAAGGCGTTATAGATGCCAAGCACCGCGCCAACTATCGCCAAGATTCGGGTAGCAATCTCCCAATCTAGTTCGCCCACCATCCCCTCCATTTCGTCTAAGCCTACACTGAAGCGTTGTTGGGCTTAATGATGGTAAAGCACAAAATAACCAAATAACTTATTGTTTTTATTGGGCTTATGGCGGAGAGAGTGGGATTCGAACCCACGGAAGGTTTAACCCTTCGCCGGTTTTCAAGACCGGTGCCTTAAACCGCTCGGCCATCTCTCCGTTGTTACTTCACTACCCGCGGCGCTTGCGCGCCGTTCACCAGTTTTACCATCGACCTACGGTCGATGTTCGCTCCGGCCTGCAGCCTTCGCAGTCAAGACTGCTGCCTTAAACCGCTCGGCCATCTCTCCGTTTTTGTTTTGCTACGGCATCTACGCCGCTTTCTTGCTGATCCGCCAACGGTCGGCGGATCCACCCAGCCCATTGCAGGCCGGGCGCTATTTTCGCATGAAGACGGGCGTTTTGCTTACGAGGCCTGCTTGATCTTGTTATTGGCCAGGGCAACGGCCAATGCCTGGTCGGCTTCCTTGCTGCACTTGCCGCCGCAATCCAGTCGCGAGGACTCGATTTGTTGCGGCAGGTGTTCGGCCAGGAAGTCGATGAATACACGCACGGCCGGCAGCAGGCCGCGGCGGGAGGCGAATACCGCGTGGCAGATGCCTTGTGGCAATGACCATTCCGGCAGCACCACTTCCAGTTCGCCTTTGCGCACGGCTTCGGCGCAGACGGTTTCCGGTAGCAGGGTGATGCCGTAGCCGTCTTTGGCCATGGCCTGCAGCAATGGGAAATCGAAGCCTGCCAGGCGCGGTTGCAGTTCTACTCGGCGTACTTCGCCAGCGGGACCGTGCAGTTCCCAGCGTTGGCGTGCTTCGTCTTCGCTGATGCTCAGGGTGACGTGTTCGGCCAGGTCCTCCGGTGTTTGCGGGCGGCCGGCGCGTTGCAGGTATTTGGGGCTGGCGACCAGCAGTTCCTGAATCTGCCCGAAGCTGCGCATGACCAGGCTGCCGTCGTCGTCCAGCTTGGCACGCACGCGCAACGCGACGTCGTAGCCTTCATTGATGATGTCCACGCGGCGGTTGTTGACGTGCAGTTGCAGCCGCACCTTGGGGTACTTGTCGAGGAAGAGCGGCAGGATGCGCGGCAGTTGCATCTGCGCCACCGCGACCGGCACGCTGACGCGCACCACGCCTCGCGGTTCGGCGCTCAAACGGTCCACCACTTCGCGTGCGGCTTGCGCTTCGGCCAGCATGGTCTGTGCGTGGCGATGCACGCTCATGCCGACGTCGGTCACCGCAAAACGGCGCGTGGAACGCTGCAACAAGCGCACACCCAGATCCGTTTCCAACTGGCTGATGCGGCGGCTCAGGCGCGACTTGGGAATACCCAGCGCGCGTTCGGCGGCCGCGAAGCCGCCGTGGTCAACCACCATGGCGAAGTAATAAAGGTCGTTCAGGTCTTGCATGACTTTGCTTCCGTAAATGGAACGATCAGTGACATTAAGACATCTTTATCTCAAATTTGCAACGACCTACAGTGGCTTCCAACGCGGCGACCGCCGCACCCCAGGACGAAAGCCATCATGAAACTATTGCACATCGACAGCAGCGCATTGGGTACCCACTCGGTCACCCGCGAACTCACCGCCGCCATCGTAGCCCGTTGGCAGGACAAACTGCCTGGGCTGGAGGTCACCTATCGCGACCTGGACGCCGAGCCCCTGCCCCACCTGACCGGCCCGGTGCTGACCAGGGCCGATGCCGCGGCCGCCGAAGAAAGCGAACGCACCCTGCAGCAGTTTCTGGACGCCGACGTGTTGGTGATTGGCGCGCCGATGTACAACTTCAGTGTTCCCTCCACGCTCAAGGCCTGGATCGACCGCGTGGCAGTAGCCGGCAGGACGTTCCGCTACACCGAGAAGGGTCCGGAAGGCCTGGCTGGTGGCAAGAAGCTGATCGTCGCCAGCGGCCGCGGCGGTATTCATACCGACGCCCCGACCGACTTCCAGGAGCCTTATCTGCGCCAGGTGTTCGGTTTCCTGGGCATCACCGACGTGGAATTCGTCCGGGCCGAAGGCGTGGCCTATTCGCCGCAGCACCGCGCCGACGCCATCGGGTCCGCGCTGGCCAGCATCCCGGAACCGCTGCGCCAAGCCGCTTGAACACATAACAGAAAGCCGTTGTTCTCTCTCCCTGAGGCCTGCCATGCAGGCCCTTTTTTTTATGCCCATCGAGGCTGCATTCGCTTGTTCTTGTAACACCCCTGCGTACGCTCATGGCGGTACGTGTCGGCATAGCATCCTGGTGGGAGCGGTGGTGGCATGCCACCACCACTCCCACAAGTAGGCCGCGTTTCTCGTAGAGCCGACGTTCTACCCCTCCCATTCCCACCCTGATGCCCGTGGTGCGCGCTACCGCCTTGGGCGAGACGCCTCCTGTCCCGCGTTGCGAAACCCTGCGCCAACGCACGTTACCGAGCCTGACGCCAATCACGGCCGGCAGTACCATGCGCAGCATCAGGGGAGGATTGCGGATGTCCAATGACGTCACCCGTCTGCTGCAACGCCACCATCAAGGGGACCGCGAGGCCTTCGACCAAATGGTGCCGCTGGTGTACGAGCGCCTGCGCATCGTCGCACGCGGACAGTTGGCACGTGCCGGACGGCGCGCTCAATCGCTGGACACGGTCGGCCTGGTCAACGAAGCCTACATGCAGCTGGTCGACGAATTCGGCGTTGACTGGCAGGACCGGGCGCATTTCTACGCCGTCTGCGCGCGCGCCATGCGCCGGATCCTGGTGGACCATGCGCGCCGCCTGCATGCCGACAAACGCGGCGGCGGCGTCACCCACCTGACGCTGATGCCGGATGACGTGGCAATGGCCGCGCCTTCGGAACACATCCTGGCCGTCGACGCGGCCTTGGAAGGGCTGGCCGCTTTCAACGAACGCCTGGCGCGCGTCGTCGAATGCCGCTACTTCGCCGGGATGACCGAGGAAGAAACCGCCCAGGCATTGGACAGCTCGCTGCGGACAGTGCAGCGCGACTGGATGCGCGCCCGTGCCTGGTTATTGAAGGCGCTGGCATGAACCCAACGCCTTCCGACGATCCGCGCGCGCGGATCGATGCGTTGTTCGAGCAAGCGCTGGAACTGGAAGGCACGGCACGCGAACAGTTTCTGGATCGCGTCACCGATGGCGACACGGAATTGCGCAAGGAACTGGAAACTCTGTTGCGGTTGGCCGAGGAACCATCTCCGCATTTCGACGCATTGATCGGCGACACGCGGTGGCAGGCCCTTGCCGAAGAGCTGCCGTCGTCATCCGCCCGCCAAGTCGGAGCCTGGCGATTGCTGCGCGAGCTGGGCAGCGGCGGCATGGGAACGGTCTATCTGGCCGAACGCGCCAGCGATGACTTCAAACAACGGGGCGCGTTGAAGCTGATCCGGCCGATGATGGACTCGGAAGAGTTCGAATGGCGATTCGCGCAGGAGCGGCAGATTCTCGCCACCCTCACCCATTCCGGCATCGCACGCTTGCTGGATGGCGGACGCGATGTCGACGGCAGGACCTACCTGGTCATGGAATATGCCGAAGGCCTGCCGCTGGACCGTTATTGCGACGAACAGCGGCTGACCATCGAGCAGCGGTTGGCGCTGTTTGTGCATGTCGGCGAAGCGGTGGCACACGCTCATCAACATTTGGTCGTGCACCGTGATCTGAAGCCGGCCAACATCCTGGTTACTTCCGAAGGCGCGGTGAAGCTGCTGGATTTCGGCATCGCCAAAGTGCTGGCGGCGGCGGACGACGCGGGAATGACGCGCACCGCGGTCCGCATGTTCACCCCCGAATACGCCGCGCCGGAACAAGTAATGGGGCAACCAGCCGCCACGGCCGCCGATGTCTACCAGCTAGGTTTGCTGCTGTACGAACTGCTGACGGGCCAGCGTGCGCAGCCGATCGAGGATGTATCCCCGGCGACGCTGGAACGCGTCGTCTGCCGGCTTGAACCGCCCCGCCCCAGTGTCCGTGCCGCCGCGGTGACCGCAGAAATTGCGGCGGCCAGGCATACCAGTCCGGTGGCATTGCAGCGCAAGCTGCGCGGCGACTTGGACAACATCGTGTTGAAGGCGCTGCGCAAGGCGCCGGAACGGCGCTATGCCTCTGCTGCGGAGCTGGTCGACGATATCAAGCGTTGGCAGCAGGGCCGTCCGGTGCGGGCGCGTCCGGAGACCTTTGGTTACCGCACCAGCAAGTTCGTGCGGCGACATCCCTTCGGCGTAACCGGGGCGGCGGCCGCTGCGTTGCTGTTGGTCGCATATGCGGTGACAGTCACCTTGCAGGCCGACACCATCGCACGCGAACGCGATCGTGCCCGCGCCGAAGCGGCCAAGGCGCAGCAGGTCAAGTCGTTGGTGCTGCGGCTGTTCGAAGGCGCCGACCCGCAGCAGTCCGGTGGTGCACAGCTGACCGCCCGCGAACTGCTGGATCGCGGCTGGGCGGGAATAGAAAGCGAACTGCCGGATCAACCCGAAGTGCGGGTCGAACTGCTCGACACCGTGGGCGAAGCCTATCGTCAGCTTGGTTTGTACGAACGAGCCCAACCCTTGTTCGACGAGGCCCTGACAACAGCCACGCCGTTGGCCGCCGAGTACCCGCTGTTGCTGGCACGCGCGTTGCGCAGCCGTGGACGTCTGCATAGCGATCTGGGTGCGTACGACAAGGCTGAAGAACAGTTGCAAAGCGCACTGGATCGCTACCGACGCATTCGCGGCAGTCCCGATGCGGAACTCGCCACAACGCTTTCCGACCTGGGCGCCTTGCAGTTCCGGATGAGCGACCTGGACGCCGCCGAGCGCCATCACCGCGATGCCCTGGCGATGCGGCGGCAATTGTTCAAAGAAGAGCATGTCGATGTGGCCGACAGCCTGGACAAACTAGGCACCGTGTTGCGCCACCAGGGCGACTATGCCGCCGCGGAACCGTTGCTCAGCCAGGCCCTGGCGCTGCGGCGCAGGTTGTTGTCCGCCACCCATCCGCAGCTGGCCAACAGCCTTTCCAACCTGGCGCTGACGCGAGTCAATCTGGGCGAATACGACTCCGCCGACGCGCTATACCGGGAAGCGCAGACCGTGATGCGCCAGTCGCGCGGCGAACGTCATCCGCTGGTGGCGACAGTGATGAACAACCATGCGTTGCTCTTGCAGGCGCGGCGCGATTTCCCCGCGGCAGAACGATTGTTGCGCGATGCGTTGTCGATCCGGCGCGACGCCCTGGGTGAACAGCATCCGGAAGTGGCGATGAATCTCAACGATCTGGGTTTGGCGCTGTCCGGAGCCGGCGATTTTGAAGGTGCCGAAGCGTATTACCGGCAAGCGCTGGCTGCCTATCCATCGGAACACCCCTGGCGTTCTGCGACCGTCTTCAACCTGGGTGAGCTGGAAGAAAAGCGCGGCAACCTGGAGGCGGCCGAGCGGCATTACCGCGAGGCGCTGGCACGCCAGCGGGATGACTACGGCGAAGAACACGAACGGGTGGGCATAGACCTGAACCGCATCGGCATCGTGCTGCATCGCAAAGGCCAATTGAACGAAGCCGAAGAACACTTCAAACAAGCGCTGGCGATCTTCCGCAAGCGCCTGCCCGAAGGGCATCCGCGCCTGGCGATAGTGTTGGTGCCCATGGGCCGGCTTCTGCTCGATCGCAGTCGGCCGGAGGAAGCGCGCGCACTGCTGCAAGAAGCCTGGCGCGTGCGACACACCGCTTTCGGCGACAGCGATGCGCGCACCATCGAAGCGGCCACTGCCCTGGCCGCCGTCGATGGTCACGCAGCGCAGGCCAGCCGTTGACCGCTACCTCGGCGCGCGCCGCGCTAACTTCAGCCGCACTTACCCTCCACCGTTACCTTCACCCGGCGCAGGTTGTTGGCCTCGTCGGTTTCGGCCACCGCCTGCGGTTCGTCGGCGTGCACATACAACATCCAGGTCCCCGGCTGCAGCCACAGGTGGCCATCCGATACCGCGGTGGCGCCCGGCGCCAGCGCCGCTAGCGCGTTGCTGGCCACGATCTGTCCGTTCTGCGTGTCCCGACGTATGCGGTTGGTGGTCGCGATAGCGGCCGCGCCGCCCTGGTTGCGGGTGACGTATTTGTAGCGGAATCCGCACAGGCCGCGCTTGTTCGACGACGCATCGCCGCTGGAGACGGTGGCGCTGGTGCCCCAAGGAATGGTCGCGGAACCCAACTGAAACGCGCTTACCAGCGACAGATCGGCAAGAACGACCGTTGCCAACGTTTGCCGGCCCTGACCACCGCCGCCTGGATCGCCGCCTCTTCTTTGCGGTTGCGCAGGCGCCGCGATCTCCGGCGTGGCGCTGGTCGGATTGGGGTTGGAAGATTGAGCGGTTTGCGCCTTCTCCGCGGAGGACGCAGGTTGTGTCGCGGCAGGCTCTGCTGTCGCGCGCGTCTGGGCGCCGGCCACGCCGGCCAGAGCGAACAGAAACAAAGTGCCGATGGCGATGGTGTTCTTGGTGCTGGTCATGCTGATCTCCTTATGAAAATGACGATGACAGGCGCTGGATTCACGCCCTTCCCCTAAACAGTCGCAAAACCGCGCCCGATCCCGCCACGGCGCCGCCCTTCGGCTCAGCGGGTGTACGCCTGCCGGCAGGTCGGCGCAAGCCGGGCACGGAATTTTTCCGATGCTTGGCGGGATTTCCCCGCCGGGCCCGACTTCAACGGTGCGGGAGTAATCCGCTCCCGCCTACCGCCATTGCGCAACCGAGGAAGCCGACCATGTCCAGAACCCTCCATCCTTCATCCCCAGTCCCCTCCCTGCTGGCCGCCTGCGTGCTGCTGCTGTTGTCCGGCCAGGCCGCAGCCATCGACCCGTCCAAGGGCGTCTACCGCATTCCCTACGTCGACAGCACCGAGGTCAAGGTCACCAACGACCACATCAAACACAGCCCGCCTGGCCGTATCGACATGAGCGGCAAGAGTGGCGGTCCTTACAAGATCGTCGCCGCCGCCGACGGCACCATCCGCCACGTCGTCGACGGCTTCAGCGAACGCATCGATTGCAAGGCCAATCCCGACAAACCGCAAAACAACAACTACGTGTGGATAGAACACGCCAACGGCGAGTGGACCAAGTACACCCACATGAAGAAAAGCTCCTCAACAGGCAAAGCCAAACTGAAGGTCGGGCAGTTCGTCAGCGCCGGCACCTATCTGGGCGACGAAGGCGATGTCGGTTGCGCCAGCGGTGATCATCTGCATTTCGAAGTCGGCGTGCCGAAGGCCAGCGGTGGCATCGCCACCACCGGCGGTTTCCTGACCGATAACGACGGCAGCAAGCGCAATCGGATCCCCCGCATCTGCGGGATCGACAAGGGCATGTTCGTCAGCGGCGAAAACTACACCGCGCGCAAGGTACCCGGCGCCATCAAGCCCGGGGCCAAGGAAGTCGCTCGCCACGGCGTGCCCGCCCGCGACTACCAGTGTCTGTTCGACCAAGCGGTCAATGCCGGCTATGCGCTGGAATGGATCGACGGCTTCGATGTCGACGGCAAGGTCTACTACAACGCGGTGTTCCGCCCGAATGCCAATATGGCCTGGAAGGCCTTCCACGGATTGACCGGAGCGCAATACCAACAACGATTCGACGAACTGACTGGCAAGGGTTACCGGCCCTACCAGGTCGAAAGCTACCTGGACCAAGGCAACGTCCGCTATGCGGTGATCTACCGCAAGCAATCGGGTCCTACTTTTTCGGCCTATCACGGACTTTCCGCCAACGAGCATCAGCAACGCATGGATGAGTTGACCAAGGCCGGTTATCGCCCCCGCAACGTCTCGGTGGTCTCTTCTGGCGGTCAACGCCGCTACACCGCGCTATACGAGAAAACCGACATCGGCAGCTGGCAGGCCAAGTCGCAACTGACGGCAGGCGAGTACCAACAGGCCTTCAATGCCAACGCCGAACAAGGGCGACAGATCGTTTACGTCAACGGCTACATGCACGGCGGGCAGCCGTATTTCACCGCGATCTGGAGTTCGAAAAGCGGCGGCACCTACAAGGCCAAACATGGACTCACCAGCAGCCAGTATCAGAGCGAATGGCAAAGCAACACCGGCGCCGGTCTGCTGACCCGCGACGTGACCGGCTACAGCAGCGGCGGCTCTGCGCGTTATGCGGCCATCTGGCGCAAGTGATCCGACTACGACCCGCTCGGCAACGCTGAACCACGCGCGGTCTATGAAGGCTCCAAAAAGGCTCCCGGTGCGCCGGGAGCCTTTTTCCTGACCGTCGATTCCAATTCCGCCAAATGCTCCGAGCGGTTTCGAAGAAGCCAAGCGCCACGCGCTAAGACACCTCAAAAAAAATGGCGGGATTCTCACCCTCACGCCGACTACTGAGATGAGCGACACCCGCGGTCCGGCTGCGAACGAGTTGGACGTTCTCGCTCACGACCTTCACTTCAAGGAGAAAACCATGCACCCGAAAACCGTCGCGGATTCCGCACAGCCACTTCCCCTTCCCTGCCTATCTGGCGAGCAACGAAGATCGAAACCGAACACGCTTCCGTCTCGCCGTGCATGGCGGACTGCCAATGCCGTACTGGCGATCGGGCTCGCCTTGCTGGCCAGTTCCTCCGCGATGGCCGCCGAATGGGCCGCCCGCCACGGCCTGACAGGCGCCCAATACCAGCAAGCGTTCAACGACTACAACAAGAAAGGATTCCGCCTGACTTCCGTTTCCGGCTACGAAAGTGGTGGCAGCGCCCGTTACGCCGCCCTGTGGACCAAGCAGGCAGGCGCCACGTGGAGCGCACGTCATGGCCTGACGCCGCCGCAATACCAGAGCGCTTTCGATGACTTCGCCAAGCAGGGATACCGCCTGACCTTCGTCAATGGCTACGCGGTTGGCGGTAAACCGTACTACGCGGCAATCTGGGAGAAAAAAGCCGGCCCGGCATGGCAGGCGCGCCATGGATTGACCGCCGAACAGTACCAAGTCGCGGTGGCCGACATGTCAAAGAACGGCTTCGCGCTGTCGCACGTCAGTGCATTCAGCCTCAGCGGCTCCCCGCGCTTCGCCGCGATCTTCGAGAAAGGCGGCCCGGCGTGGGTTGCGCGCCATGGATTGAGCCCGGCCGATTATCAGAAAGCCTTCGACGATTTCGCCAAGCAAGGCTATCGGTTGAAAGTGGTCAGCGGTTACAAGCAAGGCGATGGCGACCGCTACGCCGCGCTTTGGGTCAAATCCGGCGGCCCGCAATGGTCGGCACGCCACGGCATCGCCAGCGCCAACTACCAGGCGGTCTTCGACAACTATCGCTACCAGAGCTGGGAGCCCCGCTATATCGAGGCATTCAACTCCTCCAGCGGCGTACGCTTCAACGGCGTGTGGGAGAACACCACGTTCAAGGCCCAGGATCTGGCCCTGATCGAAAACAAAGTGCGTGCCTACATGAAGAAGAACGACATCCCCAGCATGTCGGTCGCCATCAGCAAGGACAAGCGCCTGGTCTACGCCGCGGCTTTTGGCAACGCCAACGTCGAGAAGAACGAACTGGCCGGCCCAGGGCATATCTACCGCCACGCTAGCGTTTCCAAGCTCTTCACCCAGGCCGCCGTGAAGCAGCTCATGCAGAACACCAGCCTGACCGCCAGTTCGAAAATCTTCGGCAACAACAGTGTGCTCGGCGGCCAATACGCCACTCCGGCCAACAACCCGCAGATCGAGGACATCACCGTGGACCACCTGATCCGTCACCGCGGCGGCTTCGTCAACGTCAACAAGGACGGCAAGGCCAGCGACCCGATGTTCGCCTACACCGGCACCGGCCATAAGGGCTTGATCGAATGGACGTTGAAGGAATATCCGCTGGGTTACGCGCCGGGCACCAATCCGGGAGAGGAGATCAAGACGTACTCCAACTTCGGCTACTCGCTGCTTGGGCGCGTCGTGGAAGCACGCAGCGGCAAGAGCTACGAGAGCTATGTCCGCGATACGCTGTTCAAGCCGGCCGGCGCAACCAGCGCGGTGATCGGCGGCGACAAGGAAACCGACCGCAAGCCGAATGAAGTCAAGTACTACGGCAGCGGCGCCTATTCCAGCGTCAAGCCGCAGCGCTTCGATTCGCATGGCGGCTGGATCGCCACGCCCATCGATCTGCTGCGCTTCATGCGCTACGAAACCCTGCTGGGCAATTCGTACGCACACTATGGATCGATGTCCGGCACCAATTCGGTCTACCGCCGTCGCAGCGATGGCTTCGGCTACGTCGCGGCCGCCAATTCCAGCAACGGCGACGTGGAAGAGATCGACGGCATGTTGAAGGACATTGTCGAAGGTGTGTCGAGCTGGCCCAACGTCAATCTGTTCTGAGCTTGTCGGGTCGGCGGCTACCCCGCCGACCCGCCATCCGGCTTGCGGTCTACATACGACCGCCGCCGCGCGCCATTTGACACTTCCCACATCATGTAATAGTTTTAGTTACATGAAATCAGATGACCGCCTTTCCGCCGTCCTGCACGTGCTGCTGCACATGGCGCAGACCGATGATCCGATGACGTCGGAACAGATCGCACGACTGATGAATACCCATCCCGTAGTCGTGCGCCGCACGCTGGCGGGGTTGCGCGAGCTGGGTTGGGTGCGTTCCAGCAAAGGACATGGCGGTGGATGGTTGCTGGCTTGTGATCTGGCCCGAATCAGCCTGCTGGATGTGCACCGCGCCTTGGGCACCTCCGCCCTATTGAAGATGAGCCCGTTGAATGAGCGGCCCGAATGCGATGTGCAGGCGGCGGTCAACGTTGCGCTCAACGATGTCATGCGTGAAGCCGAAGCATTGCTGACCGCGCGCTTGAGCGAAGTAACCCTGGCCGACCTGGCCGCGGATTTCGGGCGACGTGCCGCTTCACGTTCGTCTGATCAGACTGGAGTCCACGAACATGCAGATTGAACCTGACTACGATGCCCTGGTGGTGGGCGGCAGCTTTGCCGGATTGGCGGCCGCAACCTACATTGCGCGCGCCAAGCGACGCGTGCTGGTGGTGGACGGCGGGCAACCGCGCAATCATTTCTCCCCTGCCGCACACGGTTTCCTGGGCCATGACGGACTTCCGCCTGGCGAGATCCTTGCCACAGCACGCGGGCAAGTGCTCGCCTATCCCAATGCGACACTGCGAACCGGCGAAGTCGTCGCCATCCAGCCTAACGCATCCGGCTTCGATGTTCGTCTCAACGACGGCACTGCGATATCGAGCCGCAAGCTAGTCATGGCTACTGGTTTGCGCGACGAGTTGCCGGCGCTGCCTGGCCTGTCGGAGCGCTGGGGTCGCACGGTGCTGCATTGTCCCTATTGCCATGGCTATGAAACCGGCGGAAGCCCGCTAGGCGTGTTGGCGACGCACCCAATGTCGGCTCACCAAGCCAATCTGGTGCATGACTGGGGTTCGGTTACGTTCTTCACGAACGGTGCGCCGCTTCCCGATGAAGAGACCGTCGCCAAACTTATCGCGCGCGGTGTTGTCTTCGAAACCGCACCGATTGCTGCGCTATTGGGCAATGCTCCCGCACTTACTGGTGTGGTGTTGGCGGATGGGCGCGAACTGCCATTGAATGCGCTCTTCGTCGCGCCAGTGCTGCATCAATGTCCGCTGGTCACGCAGTTGCGGTTGGACATGGATGAAAGCCCCACCGGCCCTATCGTTCGCACCGACGAACGCCGCATGACGAGCGTGCCGGGTATTTACGCCGCTGGCGATATCGTTCGTTCAGGGCACAGCGTCAGCTTTGCGGTGGCCGATGGCGTGATGGCTGGCATCTCGTTGCATCAGGCGCTGGTGGCGGAAGCTGCTTGAGGTGGTTCGCGAAACAGCAGTAGCGTGCGCTGCGCCGTCATCCCAGCGAAAGCTGGGATGACGAGCGGGTCGCCCAGGGCTTACTGCTGCCATCAGGTTTTACGAGAGAAAGGTAAGCAAGAGCCTTCCCGCACTGATACCTACGATCAGGCAATGCGCTCGGCACCGCCCATGTACGGGCGCAGCACCTCAGGCACCGTGATGGAACCATCCGCGTTCTGGTAGTTCTCCATCACCGCGATCAGGGCGCGGCCCACCGCAGTGCCGGAACCATTGAGGGTATGCACGGGTTCGGGTTTGCCGGTGGCGGGATTGCGCCAGCGCGCCTGCATGCGGCGGGCTTGGAAATCCTCGCAGTTGGAGCACGAGGAAATCTCGCGGTAGGTGTCCTGCGACGGCAACCAGACTTCCAGGTCGTAGGTCTTGCTAGCCGTGAAACCCATATCGCCGCTGCACAGCAGCATGCGGCGGTACGGCAGGCCCAGCTTCTCCAGCACGACTTCCGCGCAGCGCGTCATGCGCTCGTGTTCGTCGTAGCTTTCCGCCGGACGCACGACGGACACCATCTCCACCTTTTCGAACTGGTGCTGGCGAATCATGCCGCGGGTGTCGCGGCCGTGGCTACCGGCTTCAGCGCGGAAGCACAGGGAATGCGCGCTCATGCGTAGCGGCAGCACAGCATCGTCGACGATCACATCACGGACGATGTTGGTCAACGAGATTTCCGAAGTGGAAATCAGATAGCGCTTGGTTTCGCCCACTTCCGTAATGAACAGATCCTCCTCGAACTTCGGCAGTTGGCCCGTGCCGCGCATCGAATCTTCATTGACGATCAGCGGCACGTTGGTTTCTTCGTAACCGTGTTCATTGGTGTGCAAGTCCAGCATGAATTGCGCCAGCGCGCGATGCAGGCGGGCCAACTGGCCGCGCAGCACGGTGAAGCGCGCGCCGGACAGCTTGGCGCCGGCGTCACTGTCCAGCCAGCCGTGGCGGGCGCCGAGCTCCACATGGTCCTTGACCGGGAAATCGAACGCGCGCGGCGTACCCCAGCGGTGCTGTTCGACGTTGCCGCTTTCGTCGTCACCCGGCGGCACGCTGGCATGCGGCAGGTTGGGAATGCCCAGCGCGATGGCTTCGATTTCGCCTCGGATGCGCTCCAGCTCCACTTCCGAAGCCTTCAGTTCATCGCCAAAGCCGGCCACTTCCGCCATCAGTGCTGAGACGTCCTCTCCTTTCGCCTTGGCTTGGCCGATGGCCTTGGAGCGGGTATTACGAAGGTTCTGCAGCTCCTCGGTGCGCTTCTGGATCTGCTTGCGCGCGGACTCCAGCGACTCCAACGCGGCGACGTCCAGGGAATAGCCCCGGCTGGCTTGCAGGCGTTGAGCGAGTTCAGTGGGTTGGGTGCGAAGCAGGACAGGATCGAGCATGTATGCGTGGGGGCTTGAGGTAAGAAGCGGCAATTATCGCCGATATTCTGTGGAAAGCTGGGCGGCGCGCCGCCTCGCCCACTTAACCGTGGCTATGCCAGAATTGCGGGGTCTTCACCGGTGAATCCCATGTCGGCCCCCAGCGAACGCCACGACTCCCATTTCGTCTTCCGCCTGCCCCGCCATGCACTGCGGCTTGCCGCCATCGCGTTCGGCGTCGGCCTGCTGCTGTTCGTTCTCGTCTGGTGGCTGGGCCGCGACAAAGGCTTCTACAAGCCCGAGCCGGTCGTCGCCGGCCCGACCGCCACCGTCGAGGCGCTGCCCGAGCCGCTGACATCCCGCGAAGGCGCCAGTGGCCTGGAAGAAAAGCCCGCGCCCGAAAGCGAGAGCGAACGCCCGCAACTGGTCGAAGAAAAGCCGATGCCGCCGCCACCGCCGGTCATGGCAACAGAAACGCCTGCTGCGCCGCCATCGGCGACCGCCGCGGTCGCTCCTGGCGAAGTGGCAGTGCCGATTCCTGGGCAAACCCCGCCTCCACGGTATCCCGCCACCGCCATGCGTCGCGGCTCGACGGGAACGGTGCTGGTGCGGGTCGAAGTGGGGGTCGACGGCACACCGACCGATGTCCAGGTGGCGAAACGAAGCGGTTCGCGAGATTTGGACCGTGCCGCGATGGAGGCCGTCCGCGATTGGCGTTTCCGGCCGGGCCAGCGCAACGGCCAGCCGGTCACCAGTGTCGTGACGATTCCGATCGATTTCAGCCTGGAGCGGTAAATCCTTCGCGCTGCCCAGGCCAGTTAGCTGAACCTCCGGTTTTTTCCAGACACGCTGTCACTGGCTTGTCACGCAATCGCGACAAAGCCACATGCAAGACTCGACCTACTCCCAATGATCAGGAGGTCTGTGTCGATGTCTTCCAAAGAATTCCGCGAGTATCACCCGACCGAAATGCCGGAAGCGCGGCCTTTGCCGCCAAAAGCCAGCCCCGGTCTGTGGCTGATGCTGATCGGTGCGTTGCTGACCGCAGCCATTTTCTGGATTGCCCAGGACCGTCCCGGCGTGGCGACCGAGCCGGTTGTAACGCAGAAAGTTCCGGCGGTCGAAACGCCACCCCCCCTTCCCGTCGAGAAAAATGTCGACGTCCCGGCAATCGATCCGCCAAAGCCGGCCACCGACCCCGCGGTCGCGGAACGAACCCCTCAGCGCACGTCCCGGATCTCCCGCGAACCCCGCCCGCTGGCCAGCAACGCCGTGCCTGAGTATCCGCCAGCCGCGTTGCGTTCGGGCGTGGGCGGTACCGTCGTGGTGCGTGCCAAGATAGATGCCAGCGGAAAACCGGCCGAAGTGTCGATCGCCAAGCGCAGCGGCAACCGTGACCTGGATCGTGCGGCGGTTCAGGCGGTACGGCGATGGAAGTTCCAGCCGGCATTACGCAATGGCAAAGCAACCGCCAGCGTGGTGAGGATACCGGTGGATTTCAAACCGATTTGATTAAGCGTCTTTTTGCAGGAGCGTTTTGTTCGTAGGAGCGGCGTCCCGCCGCGAGCTCTTCGCAAGTCTGGACAACCTGACGGAAGAGCTCGCGGCGGGACGCCGCTCCTACAAAGCCTAAGCCTCCCACAAAGGCCTAATTTGCTCAGGCCGTCCTCAATCTAAAACCTGCGCGCGTCGCCAGTTCGTCGAAACCGGGGAAGGACGTCGCCACATTGGCGATATCGCCGATACGCACTTCGCCTTGCGCACACTGCGCCGCGACCGCAAACGCCATCGCAATACGGTGATCGCCATGACTGTCGATGGTGCCGGCCCGCATTGCGCCGGGAACGATGGTGGCGCCATCAGGTGTTTCATCCACTTGCAGACCAAGCGCCCGCAAACCGGTGGCCATCGCTGCCAAGCGATCGGATTCCTTCACCCGCAGTTCCGCGGCACCGCGCACCACAGTGGGCCCCTGCGCGCAGGCGGCAGCCACGAACAATGCCGGGAACTCATCGATCATGTCCGGCACGATGGTCTCAGGCACTTCAATGCCATGCAAAGGCGCGTACCGCACAACCAAATCCGCGACCGGCTCGCCACCCTGCTCGCTGCCGTTCTCTTCCACAATATCCGCGCCCATGGCGCGTAGCGCGGTCAGCAAGCCGGTGCGTCGCGGATTCAGGCCTACCGCGCGCAGGCGCAGCTCCGAGCCCGGCACGATGCTGGCGGCAACCAAAAAGAACGCCGCCGAGGAAAAGTCCGCAGGCACGGTGATGTCCGTGGCGCACAGCCGCGGACCGCCGAGCAATCGCGCATAGCCGGGTGAAAAATCGATATCCGCGCCGAACGCAGCCAACATCCGCTCGGTGTAATCGCGGGTCGGATGCGGTTCGCGCACTACTGTTTCCCCTTCGGCATACAGCCCCGCCAGCAGCAGCGCGGATTTGACCTGCGCGCTGGCGACTTCCAGGGTGTAGTCGATGCCGTGCAATGCTTGCCCGCCGTGGATGTGCAACGGCGGCAGGCCGCCTTCCTCGGTATCGATGCGCGCGCCCATCTTCGCCAACGGACCGGTCACGCGTCGCATAGGCCGCTTGGAAAGCGATGCGTCGCCAACCAGCACACTATCGAAGCGCTGCGCCGCCAACAGTCCGGCCAGCAACCGCATGCCGGTACCCGCGTTGCCACAGTCCAAAGGACCATCGGGGGCTCGCAAGCCATCGATGCCTACGCCATGCACGATGCGTTGCGAAGGCGACGGAGTTTCGATGCGAACACCCAGCTTCGAAAAAATGGCCGCGGTAGCGCGCGTGTCTTCGCCTTCCAGGAAACCGTCGATCTTCGACACGCCATCGGCCAACGCCGCGAACATCACCGAGCGGTGCGATACGGATTTGTCGCCAGGGATGTCCAGTTCACCACGTAGCGGTGTGCCGGAGGATGCGATCCAATCTTGCTTTGTCATTGGGGAATCGGGAATGGGGAATAGGGAATAGAGAATCGAAGTGCGGGACGCGGAGATCGGAACGTGGACGACTTTTGCTTTAGCCATTCCCCATTCCCGATTCCCCATTCCCGTTCTACGGCACCGCTACCGGATACGACCCCAGCACCTTGATCTGCGCCGAGTGCTTCTTCAGTTCCGCCAGCGCCTGCTTCATGGCTTCGTCTTCCACGTGGCCGGCCAGATCGATGAAGAAGCCATATTCCCATTTGGCGTGATGCGATGGACGCGATTCGATGCGGTTCATGCTGATGCCGTGGCGGGCAAACGGGCTGAGCACGTCGAACAGCGCGCCGGGCTTGTCGTGGATGAACACCAGCACCGAGGTACGGTCATGGCCCGAGGGCGGAAAGATGCTGCGACCGATGACCAGGAAGCGTGTGGTGTTATCGGCATCGTCCTGGATGGGGCTCATCACCACTTTCTTCAGGCCGTAGACGTGGCCGGCACTTTCCCCGCCGATACTCGCCGCATCCTCGGAATTGCGCGCGCGACGGGCACCTTCCGCGTTGCTCGAGACCGGAATCTTCTCCACATGCGGCAGATTGGCGCGCAACCAGGCCGACGTCTGTGCGAACGATTGCGGGTGCGAATAGATGCGCTCGATGTCTTCGATGCGGCCGCTGCGCGATAGCAGGTACTGATGCACGCGCAGTTCGACTTCACCGCAGATCTTGAGGTTCGAGGTCAGGAACATGTCCAGCGTGATCTGGATGGTGCCCTGCCCTGAGTTTTCCACCGGCACCACGCCGAAATCGGCGTTCCCGTTCTCCACTTCCTGGAATACTTCCTCGATGCTGGCCAATGGCAGGCCATGCGAGGAGCGGCCAAAATGCTTCAGCACTGCTTGCTGACTAAAAGTACCTTCCGGCCCCAGATAACCGATCTTCAGCGGCTGCTGCTGCGCCAGGCAGGCGGACATGATTTCGCGGAAAACATGCACCAGCAGCTCATCGCTCAGCGGACCTTCGTTGCGGTCCACCACCATGCGCAGCACCTGCGCCTCGCGTTCGGGGCGGTAATAGTCCACCGCGGCAGCGAGCTTGCCCTTGGCCTTGCCTACCTGGTGAGCAAACTGCGCGCGCTGAGCGATCAAAGCCTGGATCTGTCGGTCGATACCATCGATCTGATTGCGCACATCGGCGAGCACCGGTGGTGCGGGCACTGATTTGTCGGCTTTCTTGACGCTGGATCCGGCGGTTTTTTTTGTCGCCGGTTTTTTGGGCTTTGCGGCCATAACGCTTTCTGTTCCTTTTCTATCTTCGCCCCTGTAGGAGCGACGT
Source organism: Pseudoxanthomonas sp. CCNWLY206-1 (assembly GCF_039710385.1). Lineage (NCBI taxonomy): Bacteria > Pseudomonadati > Pseudomonadota > Gammaproteobacteria > Lysobacterales > Lysobacteraceae > Pseudoxanthomonas > Pseudoxanthomonas sp. CCNWLY206-1. The sequence continues at coordinate 958,137 of NZ_JBDKXI010000001.1, forward strand.
GAGTCGCGATGAGGCTTTACCGGCCTCCATCGCGACTCACGTCGCTCCTACAGACAGAATTGTTTATCCATTTCGCTGCTGGAAATCCCGCATGAACGCCACCAACGCCTGCGCTGCTTCCACCGGCAACGCGTTGTACAGCGATGCGCGGATACCGCCAACCGCCTTGTGGCCTTTCAGCGCCAGCAGGCCGGCCGCTTTCGATTCGGTCACGAAACGCGTGGTCAGTGTTTCATCGGGCAGGAAGAACGGGATATTCATGCGCGAACGCGCATCGGCCGCTACTTCGTTGCGGTAAAAGCCGCCGGAGTTGTCGATGGCCGCATACACCAGCCCGGACTTCACCGTATTGCGTCTAGCGAACTCCATGGCGCCGCCTTCGGCCAGCATCCATTTCACGGTCAGGCCAAGCAGGTACCAGTTCCAGGTCGGCGGAGTATTGAGCATGGAATCCCGCGCGGCATGCGACCGGTAGTCAAAGATGTCGGCGCGTGGCTGCCCGCTGCGCTCCAGCAGGTCGCGTCGAATAATCACCACCGCAATGCCTACGGGCCCGAGGTTCTTCTGCGCACCGGCGTAGATCAGGCCGTACTTCGATATCTCGATGGGCTCGGACGCGATGCTGGAACTGAAATCGGCGAACAACGGCGCCTCGCCTACGTCCGGCGTGCCGCGGAACTCGACGCCATGGATGGTTTCGTTGGCGGTGATGTGCACGTAGGCCGCGCCTGAGCTGAGCTGCCAACTGTCCCGCGCGGGAATCCGGCGGAAGCCGTCCGTTTCGCTGTCGGCAGCCACGTTCACGGTCACATAGGGGCTGGCCTGCCGGATGGCGGTCTTGCTCCAATGACCGGTAACCACATAGTCCGCCACCTGCCCCGGCGAGGCAAAATTGAGCGCCAGCAACGCCTGCTGGCTGGTGGCGCCACCGGACAGAAACAGCACCGCGTAGTCATCGGGGATAGCCAGCAGCGCGCGCAGATCGGCTTCGGCTTCGGCCGCTACCGCAATGAAATCCGCGCTGCGGTGGCTGATTTCCACGATGGACGCGCCAATACCGTTCCAGTCGAGCATTTCCGCCTGGGCCTGTCGCAACACCGGTTCTGGCAGGGTGGCGGGGCCGGCACTGAAGTTGTACGCGCGCGTCATAAGGCACCTGAATGGGGAAAGGCTAGTATGCCGCAGTGCATCGGTTGCAGGGGCAACCAAATCGGTTCTGCAACTCATTTCGCAACGCCCGCACCACCCGACAACCGGGCGCGTATTAACCTTGTTTCAGCAGCGGGCCATAGCGCGAAACCTTTTGCCCTGCCGCGGCCTCTATACAGAATCAGCAACCGAGGAAACCACCATGTCACTTCGCGATGCGCTACGCATTCCTGCCGCGGAAATCACCGACGAATCCGTGTACCGCCAACGCCGCCAGCTGTTGAGTGCGTTTGCGGCGGCCCCGATTCTGGCCATGTCCGGATGCGCAGACGCCGAGCCGCCGGCAGCCCCCAAGACGGCGATCACGCCGGATCAGGCCCGTTCCGGCTTCCGCACGGCCGAGGAGCTGACCCGCTACGCCGATGTCACCAGTTACAACAACTTCTACGAGTTCGGCACCGGCAAGACCGATCCGTCCACCGCCCGCAAGACCTTGCGTATCTCGCCCTGGTCGGTGGCGGTGGGCGGCGAATGTGCCAAGCCCGGCAAGCTGGCGCTGGAAGACCTGGTGAAAGGATTGACGCCGGAAGAGCGCGTCTATCGTCTGCGCTGCGTGGAGGGTTGGTCGATGGTGATCCCGTGGCTGGGTGTGCCACTGGCATCGGTGCTGAAGCGCTTCGAGCCGACGTCCAAGGCCAAGTACGTCGCCTTTACCACGCTGGCAGACCCGACACAGATGCCGGGCATCCGCTATCGGTCCATCAACTGGCCGTACCGCGAGGGCCTGCGCATCGACGAAGCCATGCATCCGTTGACATTGCTGGCCACCGGCCTGTACGGCAAGCCGTTGCCTCAGCAGAACGGCGCGCCGCTGCGACTTGTCGTGCCGTGGAAGTATGGGTTCAAGAGCATCAAGTCGATCGTGGAGATCAAGTTTGTGGAACGCATGCCGGAAACCGCCTGGCACGATCTGCAGCCGTCGGAATATGGCTTTTTCTCCAACGTGAACCCCGCCGTGGATCACCCGCGTTGGAGCCAGAAAACCGAGCGCCGCATTGCCGGCAACGCCAGCAAGCTATTCGCCGAACGCATCCCTACCAAGATGTTCAATGGTTATGCCGAGCAGGTGGCGCCAATGTATGCGGGCATGGATTTGAAGAAGTGGTATTGAGTGGTTGATATGTTCCTGGTGCTTCGCGAAAACGCCGTCGATGCTGGCGTTCTTCGCGCTCCCAGCAGAACCTGCAGAACCCTCGTCCCATTCCCGCAATACGAATAGCAACCAGCCTTTCGGCTGTGCTTCGGCTTAGCCGAAATTCCGGATCGACATGCCCAAGCCCAAGATCTCCCCTTACCTGATCGCCGCCAAGGCCCTGGTCCACGCCCTGGCCTTGACGCCGCTGAGCATCCTTGCCTGGCAGTTCTACGACGTTTGGCAAACCGGCAGCGACGCGTTGGGAGCTGATCCGGTGGCGGAAATCGAACATCGCACCGGGTTATGGGCCTTGCGCCTGTTGATGATCACCTTGGCGATCACTCCACTACGGCAGCTGACAGGCAAACCGGTGCTGATCCGCTTCCGCAGGATGTTGGGGCTGTACGCGTTCTTCTACGCCTGTCTGCACCTGACGGCCTACCTGACGCTCGATCTGCGTGGCTACTGGACGCAAATCTTCGAGGAAATCATCAAGCGGCCCTACATCACTGTCGGCTTCGCCGCGTGGCTGCTACTGGTGCCACTGGCCATCACTTCCACGCAGGGCTGGATTCGTCGGCTGGGTCGCAATTGGGGCAAGTTGCACAAGGCGGTCTACGCCGTGGGCGTGCTGGCGGTTCTGCATTTCTGGTGGCTGGTGAAATCCGACATCCGCGAACCGCTGCTGTATGCCTCGATTCTGGCGGTGTTGCTGGGTTGGCGCGTTTGGAAGAAGGTCAGCGCACGCCGAATAGCAACAGCGCGCTGAGTGCGCCAGCCAGCAACAACGCGGCCAGCAGCAGCCAGGGCCAGCGGCGAACCGATTGGGATAGCGGGCGCTGCACCGGCTGCTTGGGCGGCGCCTCCGCCGGTTCGTCCGTCAGCGGTTCCGCCATGGTGTGCGGCAACCACGGAACTTCGATCACGAAGCGGTGGCGACCATCGAAGACGACTTGGTCGCCGGCTTTCAGCAGTGCATCGCGCACAGGCAGCCCGTTGACCAGGCTGCCTTCGGCCGAACCCAGATCACGCAGCAGCACGCGATCGCCACGCAGCTCCAGTTCGGCGTGGCGTTCGGCGAATGCCGGATCGTCGATACGGAGCGTGGCATCGCGCGCGCGGCCGACCGTACAGGGCCGGCACAAAGGAAAGCTGCGGCCATGGTGTTCGCCGCCGATTCCACGCAACACGACGCGAGGGTCTTCAGCCGTGGCCGGATCGGGCGGGGGTACCGCATCGACGCCCTCATGCGCGGCGCGTAGCAGCAATTCCACTCCGTCCACGTACACCGCGTCGCCGGCACGCAGCAGCGACATGCGCTTGACCGGCCGGCCATTGATGTGGACGCCCCGCATGCCGTTGGCGACTTGCAGCCACATGCCGCGCTGGTCCACGCAAATCTGCGCCAACAAGGCGCCCTGTGCGTTATCGCCCACGCCAAGCGTGCCCGCGGCTTCACGCACGACCCGGTGCACGCCCACAGGCAATGGACGGTCGGGCAGTTGTCGATTGGAGAAATGCAGTCGTAGTTTTTCCACGCCGCGGCAGCCTAGCAGGTTGTCGCAAAGCGCACATCATCGGCGTGCCGCGCTGCGACTTGGCCTACACGCTGGACGTGCGCACAATACCTCCTTACGAGAGGAATCCGCATGTCCCACATCGATATTCAGCATCCGCACTCCAAGACTCCCGCCCAGGCCCGCAAAGCGGTGGAAGACGTGGCGAAAAAACTGGCAGAGCGCTTCGACATGGCTTACGAATGGGAAGGCGACACGCTCAATTTCAAGCGCTCAGGGGTCGATGGCCACATCACCGTGCAACCCGAGCAACTGCATGTAACCGCCCATCTCGGTTTTCTGCTGTCGGCGATGAAAGGCCCCATTGAATCGGAAATCCGCCGAGTGCTGGACGAACGGTTCACCTGAGGCGTGTGGTCGGGGTCGCGTCCCCGACGAGCGCGCAATCATTCGCGATTTCGAGGACGTGGCCCAGACCGACCGGCGGCTGGCGGTTTGGGCCTACGCTTCAGTCGAACGGCTGCGGATGTCCCGCGAAGATGCGGCGCGAGATCTCGCGCTCGGACGCTTCGATATCCCGCACGAAGGCCTTGCCGTCCCCCAATGCGGAAAACGCGGCAAAGCCGCGTTCCAGGAAGCCTTGAAGGTCGCCCAAGCCGGTAGCCCGGGCCGGCCCGCGCGACAGTTTCAGCAAGGTGACAACGCCTGGCATGCGGACCGCCTTCGTCAGTCCAATGCCTACGTTGGCGATCAGGTCGATCTGGTGCGCTCGTAGCCGCGCGTGCCCCACTTCGCGATAGGTCTTGGCGTAAAGCTCGACGTCCAGTTTCCTGCGAGTGGGCGCAAGGCGATGGAGCGTTTCCGCCATTCGAAGATCGAGCGCCTGGGTCAGCGCGCCCAGTTCGATGCCGTCGGCCACGGTGCCCAGCACGGCTGCCGGCAACACCCGCTGCATCATCGGCATCACTTTGGCGACATTGGCGTCGCGCCGGCTGAAATCTTGCTCACCGTAGACGTCGGTCAGGAAGAACAAAGCCGCACCGCGGCGTTTCGGATCGCTAAGAAAATGCTCGAAGCTGGTCTCCAGCCGTCGGGCTTGCCAGCGGCGCAGCTCGACCAGCCAGCGCAAGCCGTTGCGCGGCTCGCGGTCGGGATCGTGCAAGGCCTGGTGGCAGGCCAAACGCCGGCCGAGCCGTTGGATCAAAGGGTTATCGCGCGCCATGACTGGCAGATGATCCGGCTCGCTGGCATTGATCGCAACACCCGCGAGCCCATGTCCTGGTCGGCTACACTCGCCAGGTCATCTTTTCGCACAGAATCAGCATGCTTTCACTCCATAGCGCAAGGACACGCGGCAGCGGCGGACGCATTGGTCTCGCCATCGCCGGCGGCGGCCCTATCGGCGGAATGTACGAGCTCGGCGCACTGCGCGCCATGGACGAGGCAATGGACGGTTTGGATCCCACGCGCCTGGACTGCTACGTGGGCGTCAGCTCCGGCGCTTTCCTGGCCGCAGGACTGGCCAATCGCATGAGCACGGCGGAAATCTGTCGCATTTTCATTACCGGCACCAGCGACGACGCTGAATTCCGGCCGGAAACCTTCCTCCGCCCCAACGTGGCCGAGTACCTGCAGCGCGCCGCGCGCATGCCCCAACTGTATGCCGAATGGGGGCGCCGACTGATGCGCAACCCGCGCAAAGCGGTGCGGTGGTCGGACCTGGTGATGCGTTTCGGCGGATTGGTGCCCACTGGACTGTTCGACAATGTGGGCGTGGAAGTCTTCCTGCGCGACGTGTTCAACCGGCGTGGTCGCAGCAATGACTTCCGCGAGCTGGAAGCGGACTTGTTCGTGGTGGCGGTCGACCTGGACAGCGGCGAAGCCGTGCGCTTCGGCGAAGCCGGTTGGGACAACGTGCCGATCTCTCAAGCGGTGCAGGCCAGTTCGGCCCTGCCCGGCCTGTACCCGCCAGTGGAAATCAACGGACGCCACTTTCTGGACGGCGCGCTGCGTCGCACGATGCATGCTTCGACGGTGCTGGAACGCGGCATCGATCTGATGATCGGCATCAACCCGCTGGTGCCATTCGACGCCACGCGCGCCGGACCGCAAGCCGATGAAGCAGAACAAATGGGCCTGGCCAGCGGCGGTCTGCCCGCGGTGCTTTCGCAGACGCTGCGTACCCTGCTGCAGTCGCGCATGCAGATCGGCATGGAGAAATACCCGCACCAGTTCCCGAATATCGATCAATTGGTGTTCGAGCCCAACGCGAACGACAGCGAACTGTTCTTCACCAACCTTTTCAGTTTCTCCTCGCGCCACCGTGTCTGCCAGTTGGCATATCGCAATACGCTGGCCGATCTGCGCCTGCGCGCCGACGTGCTACGCCCCATGCTGGCTGCCCATGGCATCCGGCTGCGGGACGAAATCATCGGCGACCGTCATCGCTCCATTCTGGACGGCTTGGACGTGCCGCCCCGCATGACCGAAACCACGGCGCGCCTACGCCGCGCGCTGGATGACGTGGATCAAGTCATAGCGCAACGCCGAGCAAGATCTGGCAGGCGGGTCGCTTAGAGCGGGAAGCGGCAAAGACACTCGCTTTACCTCCTCCTTTGCTCCTATACGAGGCAAAGACAAAGCGAAAGCAAATCCCCCGTAGCCCCCTTAAAAAGGGGACGAAAGCACAGGCTTTCCCACTCACTGCTCACTCCCCCATCACTCACCACCGCATGGTGTCATTCGGCTGGTGTGAAAACTCTAGACAGGCCGGCGATTCTGCGGCTTATCCCTTCCCTCCATTGATGGAGCACCATGGCTACTCTGAAGAAAACAGCACGCAAGCGCGCCGCCGCCGCCAAGGACGACAATCTGCAGGCTCAGGCCGAACGTCTCTCGAAAAGCCTGGGTGAATCCGCGCAACAAGTATGGCTAGCCGGAGTAGGTGCGTTTGGACGCGCCCAAGCCGAAGGCGGCAAGCTGTTCGAGACCTTGGTGAAGGAAGGCCTTTCGCTGGAACAGACCACCCGCAAGCTGGCGGGCGGCCGCGTCGAAGCGGTGCGGGACGCCGTGGAGAGCACGGTGGGTCAGGCCAAGGAACGCGCCACCGACACCTGGGACCGGTTGGAAAAGGTATTCGAGGAACGCGTGCAGCGCGCCCTGCGCCGGTTGGAGGTTCCCAGCCGCGAGGACCTGGGTGCGTTGATCGACCGCGTGGATGCGCTGAACGGCGAACTGCGCAAGCTCGGCGGCATCCCCACCGCACGTAAAAGTCCGGCCCCCAAGACGGCGAAGCCCAGCAAGACCACCCGCGCGGCCAAAAGCGCCAAAAAAACGTCACCGGCCAAGCCCGTGACGAAGGGCGCAAAGCGAGCCAGCACTAAGTAAACGGTGTGTTCCGCCTATCGCCGCCTGGCACCTGAAAATATTGTTGCAAGGCAGCATAGAAAAGCGTAACAATCGTTCTAGCCCGCCAGTCCACACGAAGTACGTATGCTCCCCTCCCCTTACGACTTCGGACTGGCGGGCTTTTTCGTGGGCCTGGGAAAAGCCGCGCGGCGGTTGCCAGCAATATCCCAGCAGGTTCCCCAAGGCGGATCTCCTGCACAATAGGGAGAGCTGATTTGCACTTGATCCGGCTGCCGTTCCGCGCAGATCCAATGCTCAACCGACGTCGCTTTTTTGCTCCTTCCATGTGCTGGGATAGTTGTTTCGAGCATGCCTCAAGCCCGCGGACTGTTTGGAACCTGATGTCTGGCGGCTTGCTGCCTCCTAATGCGAACTGAACCTTTCACTTGTATCGGTGGCGTCCTGACAGACACCGATAGTGCCGCTGGTTAGAATCGCGATCTCACGAAAACGATTTCCGAAAGGACTCATGCCTGTTTGGCTTCCCGGATTGGCCGTCACCCTGTTGATCGGCACCGCTGCAACCGCGTACCTCTGGCTCATACGCCGCCGCAACGATGAGATGGCCGCCGGACTGCATGCCCTCTCGGGCTTGCGTTGGCGCGAGTTCTCACGCCTGGTACTCGATGCAATGGCGCTCCGCGGATTGATCGAAGTGGTTCCCGACGGCCAAGGATCACGTGAGCCCCAATCCACCTTTGTGCTCAATCGCGATGGCAAGCGCTGGCTGCTTTCGTGCAAACACGGATCCGCCTACCGCATTGCGGCGGCACCCGTGGTCGAATTGGCCGCCGGGGTGCGGTTGAGCAGTGCCGCGGGCGGCATCCTGGCTACTGAAGGTCGTGTCGAGAAAGAAGGACGCGAAGCCGCCCAAGGCAACAACATCGAGGTGCTGGACGGCCCGCGGTTGTGGCCCGAGGTGAAACCGCTGATCGAGACCTCGTTACGGGATGAGATCGTGAGCTTCGCCAGCGCACGCGCCAAGCGCCACATCGGCATCAGTTGGTTGGCCGCGTTCGCCGCAGGGGCGCTGGTCACGGTAGCGGTGGTCAATTATCTAGCTACGAACAGGCCGGCAGCTCCCATCGCCTCGACGCCTGCACCCGCGGCTCCCGCCGCCAACACCGGCGCCGTGACCGTCGCCCCGTATCCCACCGACGAAGAGCTAGCGGACCAGCGTGCAAAGGTGCTTCTCAACATCAATCAGACTCCGGGCCTCGCTCGTGGTTTCTGGCAGACGTCGCTGACTTTGTCGGTTGACCGTATCGCAACGGAACAAGAAGTCTGGCCGCTCATCTGCAAAGAAGTGGAACGGTTTCCCGCCCTACGCAATGTGCGCATACAGCTCAATCCTCCGCCCGGCAGCGACGAGCCGGTGCGCTGGCGGCAATGCAAGACGATGTGAGGAGGCAAATGGTGAAGAGTCAAGAGTAAATGGTGAGAAGCGACCGATGCTTTTCCACTTTGCTACTTACCCTTCACTATTTGCCTGACTTCTCCTCACCAATGCACGCCACGCATCAACGCAGCGAAGGCGATCTGTTCCTGACTCGGTGTCTCGTCCTTCAGCGCTTTGCGATCGCCCTTGGCGGCGGCGGAATCGGGGAATAGCTCGAAGGCGGTATTCATCACCACCTCGTAGGCTTTCGGAGCCAGGGCGTTGATCAGCGCGGCGAAGATTCCCAGACGGGTCGCTATGCGGCTTGGCTTTTCAATAATGGCCTTGACCAGCAGATCGGCGGCTTCTTCCGGCGTCAAGGTCGGCACGCTGTCGTACATCTTGGTCGGAGCGATCATGGGTGTCTTCACCAGCGGCATGTTGATGGTGGTGAAGCTGATGCCTTTGCCCGACAGTTCGCCTTGTGCGCAGCGGCTGAACGCGTCCAACGCCGCTTTTGATGCCACGTAAGCCGAAAAGCGTGGCGAATTGGCCAGCACGCCGATCGAACTGATGTTGATGATGTGGCCCTTGCGGCGATGCGTCATGGTCGGCATGAAACCCATGATCAAGCGCAGGCTACCGAAGTAGTTCAGCTGCATGGTGCGCTCGAAATCGTGGAAACGGTCGTAGCTGAGTTCGATCGAACGGCGGATCGAACGGCCCGCGTTGTTGATCAGGATATCGACATGCCCATGCTCGTCGAGCACCTGTTTGACCAAACGATCGCAGTCGGCCATGTCAGACAGATCGGCGGTGTAGGCGAAGACCTTGCCGCCCCGGGCCTTCATGTCGTCACGCGCCTTGAACAGCTCCTCCTCGCCACGGGCAACAATGATCGTGACAGCGCCCGCATCGGCGACGCGCTGTGCCGTCGACAATCCAATACCTGACGAACCGCCGGTAATCACCACTACTTTGTTGCGGACCTTTCCCTTGAGGGTGCGGTCGACGAACAGGTCCGGATCCAGGTGGCGCTCCCAGTAATCCCATAGCCGCCAAGCGTAATCGTCCAGGCGCGGCACGGCGATTGAGGTGCCCTTTAGCGCCCGCTCGGTCTCGCGGCTGTCGAAGCGGGTTGGATAGGTGATGAACTTCAGCACTTCCTTGGGAATCTTGAAGTCGCGCAGCAGCATGCCGATGAAACGTCGGACCGGCGGCAGGTTGCCCATCGCCATGCGGATACCGCTGGGCACGAAAGCGAACATGCGCGCATCCAGGCGCATGGTCATCTCGGGTGCGTGACCGGCGCGGCAGAACGTGTTCAGTACCTCTCCGACCCGCATCGGTTCCGGATCGGTGAGATGGAAAGTGTGGCCATCCAGCTTGGGCTTGTGCGCGATGTGGTCCATCGCATCAGCCACGAAATCCACCGGCACGATGTTGATGCGGCCACCTTCGATGCCCAGCACGGGCATCCATTGCGGCAGCATCTCGCGCAGTTTCTTGATCAGCGTGAAGAAATAGTAAGGCCCGTCGATCTTGTCGATTTCGCCGGTCTGCGAATGCCCTACCACCATCCCCGGACGATAGATGCGCCATTTGAAACGCGTCTCGTTGCGAACCAGGCCCTCGGAATCATGCTTGGTGCGCAGATAAGGATCGTCCAGACCCTCGGCTTCCTCGAACATATCCTCGCGGAACACTCCCGGATATAGTCCGGCCGCGGCGATGGAACTGGTGTGGTGGAAGGTGCCCACTTTCAACGCTGCCGCCAAGTCCAAGGCATGCTGGGTGCCGTCGATGTTGGCCGCCTTCTGGGACTCCGGGCTGGCGGTCAGGTCGTAGATGGCAGCCAGATGAAAAAAATGTTTCACCTTGCCGGACAAACTCCGCAGTTGCGCGGGCGTAAGACCGCACTTTGGCTGGGTCATGTCGCCGTGAACCACCGAGATGCGTTTCATGTCCCAGCCGGCTTTCTTGGCGATGGCGTCGAACTTCTTCTGCGAGTCCTTGCGGACCAGCACATAGATCGGAGTCGAAACCGCCGTGCCGTTGCGCTTGAGAAGATTGCCAACCAGATAGCGGCCGATGAATCCCGTGGCGCCAGTGACGAAGTAGCTCATGGAGTACAGCCCTTGGGTATGTGGGCTCAGCCCCTCCGCCGAACCCCTTGGCCTACGTTGCCAGAGCCGGCAACGTTCGACAATCCCGGCGCTGATTGACCCTGGTGACGGCGCGTGGTGTCATGGCGGCGTTCTTCGGGAGGGAATATCCATGGCTGATTCGAAAAGTTCATTAGAGCAGGCGTTCGAGCAGGCGTCCAAAGACATCCAGGGATTGGCCGAACGCCCCGACAACGACACCCTGTTGCGCCTCTACGCGCTGTACAAGCAGGGTTCGGAAGGCGACGTAAAAGGCGACAAGCCGGGTTTCTTCGATTTCGTAGGCACCGCCAAGTACGAAGCCTGGGCCAAGCTGAAAGGAACACCGCAGGAAGAAGCGCAAAAAAAATATGTGGATCTAGTGAAGAAGCTCACCGCCTAGTGGCGCGCGACACTCGCCAGCGGATCCTCGATGCATCGCTTGCGATGTTCAACGCGCAAGGCGAGCCTCACGTCACTACCAACCACATCGCAGACGAGCTGGAAATCAGCCCGGGCAACCTGTACTACCACTTCCGCAACAAGGACGACATCATTGAGCAGTTGTTCGCCCGCTACGAAACGCGGATGGATGCTGCGCTCACCGCGCCTGCCGATCGGCTGCCGGGATTGGAAGATATCTGGCTACAGCTGCATCTGATCTTCGAATGCATCTGGGACTACCGGTTTTTATATCGTGACCTGGTGGAAATCCTCAGCCGCAACCGCCGCCTGCGCATGCGCTTCGCCCGCATCCTCAAGCGTGCCGACGACAGTGCCCATGCGGTGATGCGAGGTCTATCGAAAGCGGGCGTGATGCGCGCTTCCGCCGCCGAACTGGCCAGCACGGCGACCAACGTGCTGGTTATCGCTACCTTCTGGCTCAACTACGCCTCCGCGCGCGGCGACAAGGACGAACAAACCGCCATCCGCCACGGCATCGTGCAGGTCATGATGCTGATCGCACCCTTCCTGCGTGATGCGGAACGGGTGCATTTGAATACCTTGATACAAGCGTATTTGGATTGAGCCGGAACAGTTCGCAGGCGTGATTCGCGGGACGAGGCGAGCACTCGGCCCAAGTCCGGTGGGTAGTCAACATACGGCTAACACCCGCAAAAGTGACAGTGACTTTGTCCACACGCGTGGTGCATGGCCACTCTCCAGACTGACACTTCACCCGCCAGACCCGGTTGGCTATGAAACAGCGCTTGGCAAAGATAAGTGGCGCGACCAGAGGCTGGCTGTGCAGCACAGCATGGGTGTTGTGTTCGATGCTTCCGCTTGTTTTGCATGCCACGCCACGGACCTCGCCGCTGACGCACGACATGGCGGCGTTGCTGAAGGAAGAAGAACTGACGGGCGCGGTCTGGGCAACGGTTGATGCCGACGTCTCCCCCGCCATCACCGTGGGTGCCGCAGGGCTGAAGCACGCACGTACAGGGCAACCGCTCACAGCGGAGGATCGCGTGCACGTCGGTTCGGTCGCCAAGACGCTGTTGGCCGCGGGCATATTGCGGTTGGTCAGCCAAGGTCGGCTGCAGTTGGACGCGCCCGTTTCGGAGCTATTGCCGGACATCAAGTTCGACAATCCATGGGCATCCAGCGATCCGGTTCGGCTACGCCATCTGCTGGACCACACCGCCGGTCTGGACGACGCCCATCTTTGGCAGATCTTCAGCACTCAGGCGCAGCCAGACACGCCGCTGGCGGATGCGTATAGCCGAGATGGTGGCGCCCTGCGCATCCGTAGCCGGCCCGGTACGCGTTTTTCCTATTCCAACACCGGATATGGCTTGCTGGGCCGCATCGTCGAAGCGGTGACCGGAGAAAGATACGAGCGTTATCTGGATGCTCACCTGTTGCGGCCGCTGGAAATGCACGACAGCACCTTTGGCTTCGTTTCCCAGCAGGATGATCCGCGCCTGGCGATGGGTCATCTGGAAGAATCCGTGCCGCATGCGGCCGCGCCGATGTATCTGCGCCCCGCTTCACAACTCACCACCACGGCCGAGGACATGGGAAAGTTCGCACGCTTCCTGATGAGTGATGGCCGCATCGGCGGCGCTGCATTCATCGACGCCGCTCTGTTGCGGGCGATGGGCCAGCCCGCCGGCACGGAAGCCGCACAAGCCGGGCTAACCGCCGGCTATGGCCTCGGCCTGCAAACGCGCGACCGCCATGGCGTGGTCGGCCTGTGCCACGGCGGCAGCACCATAGGCTATCGCGCCATGCTGTGCTTGTTTCCCGAACAACAGCGCGCGTTCTTCCTATCGATCAATACCGACAGTGAAACAGCCGACTACGGCGCGCTGGACAAGCGCCTGATCGAGGCATTGGACATCACCGCCGCCGCTCCGTCGCCTGCTACGCCGGCGAATGTCGAGATCGCAAATTGGGAGGGCTTCTACGCCCCGGTCCCGAATCGATTCGCGAGCTTGAGCTGGATCGATACCACGCTCAACTTTGCCCAGCTCAAGCAAAACGGCTCCGCGCTGCGACTCAAACCCGCTTTCGCGCCGGGTGTGATGTTGACGCCTGTCGGTGGAGCTTTGTTTCGTGCGCCAGATCGCGTCATGGCGTCGCATGTGTTGCTGAAGACGGCGAGCGGCACGCGAACATTCAGTACGGGCTCGCAGAGCTACGATCGGATTCCAACGGTGAAGCTCGCATCGCTTTGGCTGAGCCTGGCTCTCGGCATGCTGGGCCTGCTCCATCTGCTCACCGCCGGCGTTGTCCGTCTGCTGATGAGACGCTTGCATGTCTCACAGCCAGTGTTTCTTCCAAACCTGGGAGTATTGGCGCTGTTGCTGACGCTGCCACTGTTCTTCGGTCAGTCCTTCCTGCAGCTCGGCGACCTGACGCTTGCGAGCGGCGCATTGGCAGTCACCACCGCAGCGCTTCCGCTGACGATGATGGCAGGATTGCTGCTTCATCTCAGGCGTCGTCCGGCAGGCCGGCCCGCCTTCATCGATGCGCTGGCCATGCTGGCTGTCCTGCAGTGGACGCTGGTGTTGACTGCCTGGGAAATCCTGCCATTGCGGCTCTGGGCCGCCTAGCGAATAACCGGCTGGGTTCCGTAGCTCCTTATTGCCCGCAAACCCAGCTTTTCAGGCAGTCGATCAGGCTCGGCCGTTGCGGACGGCACGTTTGGCAGCAGGTTTGCGAACGGGGGTATTGCGGGTGCGCTTGGCGGTGGTCTTGTTGGCTGGCTTGCGTGCGCGCGGCTTGGCCATGGATTGCGGCTTCAGGCCCAGCTTGACCAGCACAGGCGCCAGTCGCGCCTCCACATCGGCGCTGAACCGCCCGATCCGTGCTTCACCCTGCTGACGCGCGCTGGCGAGACTTTCCACAACGCCGACCTGAGCCTGGCTGGCCAATCGGTCGGCTTGCTGCTTCAACGTTTCCACTTTGTGCGCCGCATCGTTGGCAGCGTTGACCGCCCCGCGGCGAGCAATCGAGACCAGGCCCAGGCCGGCCAACCAAAGGTGCCGCAATGTGGTTTCCTGAGATTTGGATCGGGAGTTCTTTCTTGCAGTCATGACGACATCTCTATCACCGGCCCGGACGGGCGGCTCCGGCGAAGGATGCTGCCGGCCGGGTATGGAGCAAACACACTACTGGTGTCGCGTCCCGTTCGTAGGAGCGCCGTCCCGGCGCGAGCCCTTCGATGGATCAACGTGAACCCTGGCGAAGAGCTCGCGGCGGGACGCCGCTCCTACAACAACACAGGGACTTGTCAGCGGCCAGCTACCCAGCCATGCTCCGAGTCTCCTGGAGGGGAACACAACATGGCGGGAAAATCATCGAAATGGGCGCCGTTTCCGCACGATGCGAAAGCATTCTCCTATGCGGGCGACGCATTGAAGAAAGCCTGGCCGGCCTTGCATGCCGGAGACAACGAACCCTATCCCGATGCCAAGCGCGCGCAGGCTTTGATCGATGCCGCAGGCAAGGCCGCCAAAGGCGCGGATGCTGCTGATCTGTCGGCCAAGCTGCAGGACGCGTGGCGCGCATTCCACCGCGGAGATTTTCAGGCCGCATTCGAGATCGGCGAGCCTTTAGGTGCTCTGGGCACGTCAGTAGCCGTCAAGGCGCTGGGCATCCACGCCACTTATCTGGTGGAGGATGAAGCCGAACAACTGAAGCGTTTCGACCAAGCCGCCAAATTGGCCGAAGCCGCCATCAAAGCGCTACCCGACGAAGCCAACAGCCACTACCGCTACGCATTCGCACTGGGTCGTTATAGCCAAGGCCTGAGCATCACCAAGGCGCTGAAGCAGGGTATCGCCGGCAAGGTGCGCGCCGCGTTGGATACCGCCTTGGAACTGGCGCCCAAGCATGCCGAGGCGCATACCGCTCTGGCCCTTTACCACGCGGAGATCATCGGCAAGATCGGCGCGATGATCGGCGGATTGACGTACGGCGCGAAAGCGGCGGAAGCCGAATCGCACATCAAGACTGCGTTGAAGCTGACCCCCGACTCGCCTATCGCGCACGTTGAACATGGCAACGTGCTGTTGCTGCTGTATGGCGACAAGAAAGAAGACGCGGCGGCCGGCGCATTCGAAAAAGCCGGAAAGTTGAAGCCCAAGGATGCGATGGAAGCGCTAGACGCGGCATATGCGAACGCGCAGCTTGAATAGAGTCTTCGTGGGTGCGGCCCTGGCCGCATTGCCGATGTTTTGCCAAGCGCAGTCGCCGCCGGCGGCCCCGGCGATGCCCGCCGCCGATGCGGCGGAACCTTCAGATACATTGCGTGATGCGCTGACTTGCCGCACCACTGCTGCCGACATCGCAGGGCTGTTGCCACGATTGCGCCAGGAACGCCCGTCCGAATTCGTACAGACCGAACGCCAGTATTCGGAGCCGGTGATGGACTTATACCGATTGAACGAACCGGTGCATGCGTGGGGTCACGACAGCGATGCGGTGGTGATAGCGGCCAATCGCGTCCTGATTGCGGTGGAAGGTCCGCTGGAACAGGCGGCCATGCATCTGGAACAGGCGCTGGAACAAAGTCGCGATACTCCGCTGTCCAGCGCCTTCGACGAACAACATGCCCTGGTGGTCTACGCTGCGGAACAGCCAGGATTGGAAGATCACGTGTTGATCGGCTGCGAATACCGCATCCCCGACCTGTCGTTGCTGGACGATCCTCTGGATAGCTGGCGCAAGGCCACGCTGCCCTTACCGCCAAGCCCGGTACCGCAACCGCCTGGCGAATAAGCCAAGCCTGCTGTCGTAGGAGCGGCGTCCCGCCGCGAGCTCTACGGTCAGATCGCGGTAGAAGCGAAGAGCTCGCGCCGGGACGGCGCTCCTACAGGGTTATCCGCATCGCTGTTGTGGGAGCTGCCTCCGGCCGCGAGCTCTTCCTGTCAGAACACGCCAAAGGCAAACGCTCGCGCCGAGACGGCGCTCCTACAAGGTTATCGACTTCGCTGTTGTGGGAGCTGCCTCCGGCTGCGAGCTCTTCCTGTCAGAACACGCCAAAGGCAAACGCTCGCGCCGAGACGGCGCTCCTACAGGGTTATCGGCAGCGCCGTTGTGGGAGCTGCCTCCGGCTGCGAGCTCTTCCTGTCAGAACACGCTAAAGGCAAAACCTCGCGCCGAGACGGCGCTCCTACAGGGTTATCGGCTTCGCTGTTGTGGGAGCTGCCTACGGCCGCGAGCTCTTCCTGTCAGAACACGCCAAAGGCAAACGCTCGCGCCAAGACGGCGCTCCTACAGGGTTATCGGCTTCGCTGTTGTGGGAGCTGGCCCCGGCTGCGAGCTCTTCCTGTCAGAACACGCTGAAGGCAAAACCTCGCGCCAAGACGGCGCGCCTACAGGGTTATCGGCAGCGCCGTTGTGGGAGCTGCCTCCGGCTGCGAGCTCTTCCTGTCAGATCGCGCCTGAAGCGAAGAGCGACGAAAGCCCGCTGTTCACCACCCGGCGCGGGACGGCGCTCCTACCCGGCTCTGGGCACTCTTTCGCGCCGGTTTTGGCCGCCCTCCCCCGGCCTGGCGACCCATCGCCCCTCGCCCATCGACGCCGCCTAGCACAAATTTTCAATCAGGCGCTAAAGGTTTTTTCGGTAGCGCCGTTATTCATTTCACCAACGGGGGCGACTAGCCATCCACAAAAAACCGGCAGCACTCCCGTTCCATTCCGCCGGGACCTAAACAAGAGGAGACGACCCATGGCACAGGTAATCAACACCAACACGATGTCACTTAACGCTCAGCGCAATCTGAGCACCAGCGGTGCTTCGCTGGCTACCACTATTCAGCGCCTGTCTTCGGGCTTGCGCATCAACAGCGCCAAGGACGATGCGGCCGGCCTGGCCATCTCCGAGCGCTTCAGCACCCAGATCCGCGGCCTGGACGTTGCGGTTCGCAACGCCAACGACGGCATCTCGCTGGCCCAGGTCGCAGAAGGTTCGCTGACCGAGATCGGCAACAACCTGCAGCGCATCCGCGAACTGGCCGTACAGTCCGCCAACGCCAGCAACTCCACGTCCGATCGCGCCGCGCTGAACGCCGAAGTCGATCAGCTGATCTCCGAAATCGACCGCGTCGCCAAGCAGGCGGACTTCAACGGCACCAAGCTGCTGGACGGCTCGTTCACCAGCCAGCTGTTCCAGGTCGGCGCCAACGCGGGCCAGGCCATCGCCATCGACAAAGTGGTCGATGCGCGTGCGGCATCGCTGGGCAACGTCAAATTCGCTGCCGTCACCACCGCCACCACCGGCGCCGCCGTCGCGGCTGCCGACAACAACCTGACCGGCCTCACCATCAACGGTGTGGTCGTGGACCGGGTCGAGTGGAAGAACGGCGCCAGCGCATCGCAAGTAGCCGGCAGCATTGCCGCCGGCATCAACGCCAAGATCGGCGAAACCGGCGTGTACGCCTCGGTGGACGCTTCCAACCAGATCTCGCTGACCTCGGTGAAAGCCGGCAAGGATTTCACCTACGCCGCCGGCACCTTGGGCACCGCGGTGGAAGTCGGTCTGACCGGCATCGCAGCTTCGGTCACGGCGGCGGCTTCAGCTTCCACCTTCGCCAAGGATTTGGACGTCTCCACTTTCGCTGGCGCCCAAAAGGCGCTGGAAGTGGTCGACGCCGCGCTGACCTCGGTCAACGGTGCGCGCGCCGACCTCGGCGCCATCCAGAACCGCTTCACCTCGGTGGTCGCCAACCTGCAGACCAGCTCGGAAAACCTGGCCGCTTCGCGTAGCCGCATTCGCGATACCGACTTCGCCAAGGAAACCGCCGAACTGACCCGCACCCAGATCCTGCAGCAGGCCGGTACGGCCATGCTGGCCCAGGCCAACCAGGTACCGCAAAACGTTTTAAGTCTGTTGCAACGCTGAACCAGGCGTCCCCGGCGGCACGGCGGGGGACGTTCCATCAACTCAACCCTCCGTGCAGCAACCGCCTAAGGAATCGCATTCATGGCACAGGTAATCAACACCAACACGATGTCGCTCAATGCTCAGCGCAATCTGAGCACCAGCGGCGCTTCGCTGGCCACCACCATTCAACGCCTGTCGTCCGGCTTGCGCATCAACAGTGCCAAGGACGACGCGGCGGGTCTGGCCATCTCCGAGCGCTTCAGCACCCAGATCCGCGGCTTGGATGTCGCGGTTCGCAACGCCAACGACGGCATTTCGCTGGCCCAGGTCGCCGAAGGTTCGCTGACCGAGATCGGCAACAACCTGCAGCGTATCCGCGAGCTGTCGGTGCAGTCGGCCAACGCCACCAACTCGGCTTCCGACCGCGCCGCCTTGAATGCGGAAGTCAAGCAGCTGTCGTCCGAAATCGACCGCGTCGCCAAGCAGTCCGACTTCAACGGCACCAAGTTGCTGGACGGTTCGTTCACCAGCCAGCTGTTCCAGGTGGGCGCCAATGCGGCGCAAGCCATCGCCATCGACAAAGTCGTCGATGCCCGCTCGCAGTCGCTGGGCAACGTCAAGTTTGCCGCCGATGTCACGGGCGGAGCGATCGCCACCGCCGCCGCTGATGGCAGCGTTGCCGGCCTGACCGTCAATGGCGTGGCCATCGACACCGTTTCCTACACCAACGGCACGACGGGTGCGGATATCGCCAAGACGCTGGCCACCGCGATCAACGCCAAGATGGGCGAATCCGGCGTGTACGCCACGGTTGGCGGCGCCGCCAACAACGAACTGACCTTGAACTCGGTGAAGGCCGGCAAGGATCTGGTCGTCGGTGGCACGGTGACAGGCTCGGGCCTGACCGCCGCTACCACCACGGCCGCCGCCGGCACCGCCCAGTTCGCCAAGGACCTGGACATCACCACGTTCGAAGGCGCGCAGAAGGCACTGGAAATCGTCGACGCCGCGCTGACTTCGGTCAACGGTGCCCGCGCCGACCTGGGTGCGGTGCAGAACCGCTTCACCTCGGTGGTCGCCAACCTGCAGACCAGC
>NZ_JBDKXI010000010.1:0-38886 GCF_039710385.1 Pseudoxanthomonas sp. CCNWLY206-1
GCGTTCTGGCGCACGGTGGAGGTCAGTTCCTCCATCGAGGCGGCGGTTTCTTCCAGGTTGGCAGCTTGCTGTTCGGTGCGGCGGGACAGGTCGGTGTTGCCGGAGGCG
The DNA here is from genome assembly GCF_039710385.1 of Pseudoxanthomonas sp. CCNWLY206-1. Lineage (NCBI taxonomy): Bacteria > Pseudomonadati > Pseudomonadota > Gammaproteobacteria > Lysobacterales > Lysobacteraceae > Pseudoxanthomonas > Pseudoxanthomonas sp. CCNWLY206-1. The sequence goes on from NZ_JBDKXI010000010.1 coordinate 109, forward strand.
ATCTCGCCGGCGGCGGTGTTGATGGAGACCGACGCACCCTGGATGCGGCCGACGATGTCGGTCAGCTGGGCCACGGTGGCATTGGCGTCGTCGCGCATGCGGGCGAACACGCCGTGGAAATCGCCGTCCATGCGCGCGGTCAGGTCGCCGCGGGCAATGGCTTGCAGCAGACCGGAGGTTTCACTCAGATTCTCATCTGTGGTTTCCATCAGACGGTTCAGGCCTTCGACCATCACGTGGAAATCGTACTGGTAGCGTTCTGCGTCGCCGCGCACGGAGAAGTCGCCCGCGACCGCCGCTTCGGTCAGTCGCTTGATCTCGGCGTTGATCGCCGACAGATTGCGCTTGGTGGCATCCATCGCTTCGGTCAGTACGGCTTTCTCGCCCGGCAGGCGGTCCATATCCACCGACAGGTCGCCGATGGCGTAGCGCTGCATGATTTCGACCAAGCGCAACTTCACCGCGATATGCGAGGCGACCAGCGCGTTGGTGTCGCGCACCATGCGGCCGTAGTCGCCTGGAAATGCAGCTTCGTCCATGCGGTAGCTGATCTCGCCGGCATCGTGGCGGGTGGCCATTTCCATCTGCGCGGCGGAGACAGCCTGCAGACGCGACTGCATCTGGCGCATGCTTTCCAGCAGCTGCCCGGTTTCATCATGGCCGTGGCTACTGATTGAATTGTCCAGCTTGCCGTTGGCGATCGCACCAGCGACCCGCGTGGCCTGCAACAGGGGGCGCGAAATGGCGCGGGCAATCAGCCAGCCCGCCAGTACCGCGATGGAAGTCAGTAGCACCAGGCTAACGATCATCCCGGTGACCGCGCGCTGGTAGCTGTCGTTGGACGCCTTCAGTTCCTTGTTCAACTGATCCGCGTTGTACTGGGTCAGCTCGACCAGCTTGGCGAACAGCTCGCGGCGCGCCGGACGTGAATCCTCGTCGGAAATGGTCTGCGCACCCACGACGTCGCCGGCACGGATGGCGTCGCCCATGCGCGTGTTGGCGTCGTAGTAGCGTGCCAGGTGCTTCTTTACCTCTGTATAGAATTCCGCTTCCCGGCCGGCGGCGGTGGAGCGTTCATAGATGCCCTGGGCCTTCGTGACCGCATCGCGCGCCTTCTGCATGCGCTTGAAATAGTCTTCCACCGCTTCCGGCTCATCCGCTCGCGCTATCTGCGCCAACTCGAAGGTGCGCAATTCGCCCAGCTGCGCGCGAATTTCACCGAGTTGCTCCACCGCGGGAAACCAGACTGTCTGGATTTCCACCGCCAGCTTGTTGGAGGCGCTCATCTGCGCCAGCGCATACATTCCCAGGCCGATGGTCATCAGCGAGGTGATGGTGAAAGCCACGGCCAGCTTTCTGGCGATGGAGATGTTTTGGAACCATTTCATCGGGAGATCTCCGGTAATGCAGTGAAGTGCCGTACGAACGATGCACGGCCATGGCGGACGCTGCGGGTGCCAGCGGGAAAGAGGTCTCCGGCTGGGCGGTAATGCGTTGTCTGCCAACGAAGTAACGGCGGCGCGCTATCAAACTTGATATCTGGGTGTCAAAAAGTAATTGCATTTACCTGATGGGCGGTTGAGGGCCGCGTGGCAGGCGTTTGCGGCGGGAAGCGGCCGTTTTTTTCGGAAAGAGAATGGATCCGGGATCGGCCGGGAAGCCCCCAGCCTTGCGATTCGTCATCCCAGCATTCGCTGGGATGACGAGGTCGATTGCGCAGCAGTTGTCGCTTGCGGTCGGCCACTTGGGGGCCGACCTGCTCGAGAATCTCAAACCCGGTTCACCCGCAACCGAATCAAAAACTCAGCTGCGCCCGCAACTCAAAAACGCGCGGCGAAGCGGAGAACGCGCCGCGTTCGGCGTCGACCCACACATGATTGGCCTGAAGCTTGAAGTAGCGGTTGAGGTACCAGTTGGCGCCCAGCGTCCAGTCCTGCTGGCGCCCACCGGCAATGCCGTCGTTGTCCAGGTCGATGCGGCTGTAGCGCGCCAGCAGTTCGACAGCGCCGTATTTACCAGCCGGTTTCGGATTGGCCACGTTGCCGCCGCTATACACGCGCGATTCGCCGGTGACCAGCCAGCTTCCGAAAATGTATCCGCCATCCGCCGAGTACGAAGGCAAGCCCAACTGGCGCTCGGTCTTCTGGCGCAGGTATTCGCCCTGCACCGACCACGGGCCATCGATCCATAGCGCTTCCAGGCCGGCGCGGCGGATGTTGTCCACGCGGCTGAGGTTGCCAGAGTCGACCAGTCGAACGCCTGTGAGCGCGGCTTCCGGCTTGGCGCGCCAGCGGATGCTGGGGAACACTTCCACGCCGCGTCCATTGATTTCGCTGTCGGGACGTTCCTGCGATGCGGACACGCCCAGGTGCAGCACGCGCGTGGCTTCCTTCAACGGCGTCCACGCTGCGCGCGCGGCCACGGTGTCGCCCTTGTTGTTGCCTTGCAGATCCGACTCGAAGAAATAGCCTGCATTGACGATGTAAGCGGGACGTTCGAACGCCCAATCGATACCGCTACGCCGGCCCTGATAGAACGCCTGCGTCGGCAGCGAGTTCTCCATGAAACTGCCGTTCCGCGTGGCGGTATTGCCCTCGAAGCCGAGCGGCAGTTTCATCTGGCCAACGCGTACTTTGCCCAGGTCGCGGCCGAACAGCGCCTTGGTTTCCAACCGCAACGCCACGTCCAGCCACGTCTTGGCCTGGAAGTCGAAGGTGGCGCCGAAATCGTAGTACCCCTTGCGCTTGACGGTGACGCCGACTTCCTGGCGCCGCCACGCGTCATCGTCCTGCAGCGATGTAGAAGCCCCATAACCAGCGCCGGAGAAGTCGTTGGAGTCGTATGCGAGATTGCCGGTGAAAGCCCACTCGGTGCCGTTGGCGGATGTCAGTTTCGGCGGCCATAGCGTGGCTTGGCTGGCGGCGGGTTTGTCTTGTGCCTGGACCGGTGCATGCGCGGCCAACAAAGCGAGAGCGAGAAGGGACAGCGACTTCATGGTGGTTTCCTACGGTACGGGCGAGCACTTTCCGCGGGCGGTCGTCCATGACCGTCCGGGTAGGTGTGTGTTATGGGTGAGTTGCGCGCGCGGCGCGCGGGGTTTGGTGCTGGAGCGGTTCTGTTTCTAATGCTGACAAGCCGTCGTCAGCGGGGTCCAACGTTATTGCTCGAAAGGTAAAAGCAAATCCCCCTCAAATGCTTTTCAACCGCCGAATGGCGGGTCATCCCCCTTTTAGAAAGGGGGAGGTAAAGCAAGCGCCTTTCTGTTCCCTGTTCCCGGCTCCCACTTACGCGGCTTGCGGTACGCGGAGCGAGCGCACCAGGCCGCCGATATCGACGATCAGTGCTACGCGTCCATCGCCCAGGATGGTGGCGCCGGATATTCCGTCGATGCGGCGGTAATTGTTTTCGATGTTCTTGACGACGACCTGCTGCTGTCCGATGAGTTCATCGACTTCCAATGCAAGTTTCTGGCCATCGCCTTCCACCACCACCACCAGCGAGTCGGCAGTGCGCCGTTCGCCGTAGGCGTAGTACTCGCTCAGCGACACCATGGGCAGGTACTCGCCGCGCACGCGCAGGACGCGGCCTTCGCCGGCCAGCGTGCGGACGTCTTCGGCCTGCGGCTGCAAGGCTTCCAGTACGTAGGACAGCGGGAGGATCAGGGTTTCCTCGCCCACCGATACCGCCATGCCATCGAGGATGGCCAGCGTCAGCGGCAGGCGGATCACCACGCGGGTGCCGGCGCCCGCGGCGCTTTCCAGCTGCACTTCGCCGCCCAGCGCCTGGATGTTGCGGCGGACCACGTCCATGCCGACACCGCGGCCGGAAAGATCGGTCACCGCTTCGGCGGTGGAAAAACCAGGCTGGAAGATCAAGTCCCAGATCTGCGAATCGCTCGGGTTTTCGGGCACATGCAGACCGCGTTCCAACGCCTTGGCGAGGATGCGCTCCCGGTTCAAACCGCGGCCATCGTCGCTGACTTCGATCACGATGTGGCCGCCCTGATGCGACGCGGCCAGCGTGATGGTGCCGGTCTCGTCCTTGCCCGCTTCGCGGCGCGCTTCCGGCAGTTCCAGACCATGGTCGATGGAGTTGCGCACCAGATGCACGAGCGGATCGGCGATGCGTTCGATCAGGCCTTTGTCCAACTCGGTGCCTTCGCCAATCGTGCGCAGGCGTACCTGTTTGCCCAGGCGCGCGGATAGATCGCGTACCAACCGCGGGAAGCGGCGGAATACGGCGTCGACCGGCAGCATGCGCACGCCGATCACCGCTTCTTGCAGATCGCGGGTGTTGCGCTCCAGCAGATCCAGGCCGGCGAACAAGCGTTCGCACTGCGCCGGATCGAGTACGCCGGACACCTGCTTCAGCATGGCTTGGGTGATCACCAATTCACCCACCAGGTTGATCAGGCCGTCGATCTTGTCGACGCTGACGCGGATCGAACTTTCGGCGGTGTCATTGGCGGCGGGCGGGGCAGTGGGATTGGCCGCGACAGCCGCTGGTGCTGTCGTTACGGCAACAGGCGCGGCGACCGCAGCGACAGCCTGGCGCTCGATAGGTTGAATCTCGAGTTCGCAATCGTCCACCACCCAGGCGAACGCGTCGTCGACGGCACTTCGCGGCACCTTGCCGATCAGTCCCAGATCCCACGCCAGGTAGGCTTCCAACGGATCCATCTGCGCGAAGCCGGGCAGACGGTCCAATCGGCAGGCCACTTCCAGCGGCGCCAAATGTTCCAGTTCGCGCAGGATGCGCAACGGATCGTTGCCGCTCATGAACAGCGAAGGTGCCGGCGAGAAACCGATTCGCCAGCCATCCGGAAGTTCATCGGCGGGATTTTTCGCGGGCTGCGTCACGGTGGAGGCGCTTTCCTGTCCGGACAGCACCGCATTCAAGCGTGCGCGCACGGCTTCCACCGCGCCAGGATCAGCCGGTTGGCCGTGTTCGGCTTCGGCCAACAGGCTGCGCAACACGTCCACCGAGGCCAGCATGGCATCGATGGCCGGCGCGCTGACTTCGCGTTGACCGGCGCGTAGTTCGTCCAGCAACGTCTCCAGCACATGGGTCAGACCGGCGATGGCTTCAAAGCCGAATGTCGCCGAACCGCCCTTGATGGAATGCGCCGCGCGGAAGATCGAATTGATCAGGTCGCTTTCGCGACTGCCTTGCTCCAGCGACAACAAACCCGCTTCCATCGCTTCCAGCCCTTCGCGGCTTTCCTCGAAGAAGGTGGCATGAAAACGCTGCATGTCGATGTTCATCGCTGCGGAACTCGTGTCGTGGCCGTCGGAGCAGGCGGAGAAGTGAAGCTCAGCCCAGGACTTTCTGGATGGTGGCGACCAGCTGTTCGGGATTGAACGGCTTGACCAGCCAACCGGTCGCACCGGCGGCCTTGCCTTCGGATTTCTTGTCCGCGGCCGACTCGGTGGTCAGCATCAGCATGGGTGTGAACTTGTAGTCGGGCAGTGCGCGCAGTGCACGGATCAGCGAAATGCCGTCCATGTTGGGCATGTTGACGTCGGTGACCACGGCGTTGAACCGCTGGCCTTGCGCACGGCCCAGTGCGACTTGTCCGTCTTCGGCTTCGTCCACGGAAAAGCCGGCGGAAGTCAGGGCGAAGGCGACCATCTGGCGCATCGACGCCGAATCGTCCACCACCAGAATACGTGCGCTCATGCTGCGTTCTCCACTTTGTGTTCTTTGTCGTTGTCGGAAGCAAGCAGCCCCAGTTGCGCGGTCAACCCGAGCAGGCGGGCGGCATCGCGGAAGGCGTGGCTGATGTCGGCAAAACCGGTGCTGTGCCCGGCCTGCTGGCGATCGCGCACGAACGTGCATAACACCTGCAAGCTGGCGGTATGCACCCGCTGCACTTTGCCCGCATCCAGCAGCAACGGCTGTGGCTGCGCCAAGTGCGGTGCCAGGTTCTGTTTGAGATCGGCGGCGGCCTCGATACCAAGGTCATCGCCCAAAGGCACTGCGCTCATCATGTCTCCGGAGGGGCGGCTCACTTGAGGTATCGGCCGGGGTGGGGCGGACTTGAGGGGGTATTTGGAGGCGGGAGGCGGAGGCGGAAGCGGCTCACTCCCCATTCCCGGCCTCACTTCAACAACTGCGAAGCATCCAGCAAGATCACCGCGCGCCCATGCAGTCGTGCCACACCGCGGAATAGATGATTGGCGATGCGGCCGACTCGGGCGTTGTCGGGGGGTTCGATCTGTTGTTCGGTGAGGTTGGTGACGTCTTCCACGGCCGATACGCGCAGGCCCAGGATCTCGCCTTGTTCTTCCAGCACCACGATGCGGGTGGAGGCATCGGACTCTATGGTATGGCGGCCCAGGTACAGGCCCAGGTCGACCACCGGCACCACCTGGCCGCGCAGGTTCATGACGCCCAGCATGTGCCTGGCCGCGCCGCGTAGCGGCAGCAGTGCACCGGGCAGCACCACTTCCTGCACCTTCAGCAGTTCGAGTGCGTAGTGCTGATCGTCGCAGCGCATGCGCAGCCAGCGTGTGGTCGGTTCGGCCGCGCGGCGGCGTGCACCGCTGTCGATCGGTGTTTGCAGGAAGGGCTTGGAAGGAAGCGGCGGAAGCGCCTTGGGCGTGACGACGGGCGTAAGCAGGGTCATGGCAGGGGACCCGGAAGAAGGGAGGCGGGATGCGGGTGTCGGGAGCGGGGCGGGTATGGCGGGCGTTGGCGTGGATGGCGCAATGGGCGCCGCAACGGCATCGCTGGCAGGTGCGATGGCCGGGGCAGCCGCCCGGAGATCGGCAGCCGGCTCGTTGATGGCTTCCGATACCAATACTGTCGTTGAATCCGGACGCGGTGCGAATTCGTTTTCCATTTCTTCGATGATCGAAGCCACGGTCGCGGGATCGACCACACTTGTTGCGACGTCCGTGCGGACAGCAGCATCCAGAACGACAACAGCCTCGTCGAAGTCCATTACCGGCGCAACGACCACAGCGGGTGCCACGCTTGTTTCGGTGTCCGCGCAGACAGGAGCATCCAGAACGACAATAGCGTCGTCGGATTCCAATACCGGCACAACGACCACCGCGGGTGCCGGGTGCATGGGCGCAACCGCGACGCCCACATCACCCAGCAACTCCATCAGATAGTCGTCCAGCGCCGGTCCGGAATTCATGCGGCCTGCTCCATCAGGCGGCTTTCGGTGTCCAGCAGCCAGTCCAGTGCGCGACGGTATGCCGACAAGGCTCGGCCGGGATACTGGCCCACCGGTGCTGTCTCGGTCAGTGCTTCGACCGTGCAGATGCGGGTGTCGTTGGGAATAGCATCGTTCCACACGCGTGCGCCATGCTGGTCCTGCATGGTCTTCAGCGTGTCGGTGCCGGTGCGGGTGCGACGGTCATGCAAAGTGGGCAGGACGGATACCGGCAACGGACGGCGCCGCGAACGCTCGATCATGTCGGCGGTGCGGCACATGCCGTTGAGCCCGTGCAACGCCAGCGGTTCGGTCTGGGTGGGAATGATGAGGTGGTCAGCCGCGGCCAACGCGTTGACCATCAGCAGCCCCAGTGTGGGCGGACAGTCGAACATCACGTAGTCGTACGCCGTGCCGCTGCGGGATATCGCATTGGAAAGTGCCAGGCCTAGGCCGGGTTGAGTGGCACTGCGGCGTTCCAAGGTGGCCAACGCGGTCTGCGCGGCGACGAAACTCAGGTGTTCTATCTCGCTCGGGCGAACGACGCGCGCGAGTTCGGTGGAAGGGTCGTCGAACAGATTCAGCACGCCGGTCGGCGGTGGTTCGCTGGAAACACCGAACGCACGCGTCAGCGATGCATGTGGATCCAGATCGATCAACAGCACGCGCGAGCCGCGCATGGCCAGACCGCGGCCCAACGCCAACGTGGTGGTGGTCTTGCCTACGCCGCCCTTCTGGTTGGCGATCGCCCAGACACGCATCAATTCACTCCTTCAGGGACGTCGGGGGCCGGCGCCGTGCCGGATGCAACGGCGGATGCAATCGTGGATATGGGTTGTGGCATCGCAGGTAGATTGATCACCGTGGGCTCCGGTGCCGGGGGTTCATCCTGTGCCTGCAATTCCTGCGCCATTGCGCTGTTGTCCTGGCTGGCGAGGATGATCAGCAGCACGCGGCGGTTGGCGTTGCGGCCTTCCAGGGTGGTGTTGTCGGCGATGGGCCGGAACTCGCCATAGCCGATCATCGCCAACCGCTCCGGCGGAATCCCGTCGCCGACGAACAGGTGCACCACGCTCGCGGCGCGTGCCGCCGACAGTTCCCAATTGGAGGGGAACTGGTAGGTACTGATGGGCCGGTCGTCGGTATAGCCTTCCACGCGCACGGCGTTGGGTACCTCTGCCAGCACTTCGGCGAGTTTCGACACGGTATCGCGCGCGTCCGGCTCCAGGGTCGCCGAGCCGGTGGGGTACAGAATGTCGCTGTTGATCTGCACTTCCAGCCACAGTTCCGCGCGCTTGATGGTCACCAGCTTCTTGTCGATGAGTGGTTCCAGCGCGCGCTCCAGGTTGGCGGCAATGGATTCCAACTGGCTCTGGGCGTTCTGCAGGCCCTTGCTGTCCATGGTCATGTTCATCTGCGATGCCATGGCCGCGAGCAGGGTCACGTTGGGTGCGGGCGAGGGCGCAGACGGGCCGCTCTTGGCGCCGGACTTGATAGGCGATGGGCGGTCGAAATCCGCGCCTTGCAATTGGTTGTTGCCGATCTGCACGGGGTTGATGGTGCGTGGCGCGCCACCGAACGCGGCGGTCAGCGCGTCGGCCATGACCCGGTACTTGCCTTCGTTGACCGTGGAGATCGCGTACATCACCACGAAGAAGGCCAGCAGCAAGGTCATCAGATCGGCATAGGGAATCGCCCATGCCTCGTGATTGGCGTGTTCTTCATGGTGCTTCTTGCGTGCCATCGATCTACGCCGCCCGCGTGCGTCAGTGCAGGAAGCCGGCGAGCTTGGCTTCGATATTGCGCGGGTTTTCGCCCTGGGCAATGGCGATCAGGCCCTCGATGATCATCTCGCGTTCGCGAGTGCGGCCGCCGATGACGCTCTTCAGCTTGTTGGCCATGGGCAGGAAGAACAAGTTGGCCGACGCGATGCCATAGATGGTGGCGGTGAAAGCCGCGGCGATGCCGTGACCCAGTTTGCTGGGATCGGCCAGGTTCTTCATCACGGCGATCAACCCGAAGACGGCACCGATGATGCCCAGCGTGGGCGCATAGATGCCCATCGCCTCGAAGACTTTCGCTGCTGCCAGGTCCTGGTGTTCCTGGCCGCTGAGATCGATTTCCAGCATGTGGCGGATGGCTTCCGGTTCCAGGCCGTCGACCAGCATCTGCAGGCCTTTCTTGAGGAAGGCGTCGTTCTGTTCGTTGACCAGGGGCTCCAATCCCAACAGCCCCTGCTTGCGTGCGATGTTGCTCCACTCGACGATCTGGCTGATCAACGATGCGCGATCGCTGGTCGGCGGGCGGAATACCCACATGGCGATGGACGCCGCGCGTTTGAACACCGCTGGCGGCGTGTGAACCATGATTGCCGCTACGGTTCCCAGGATCACGATGACGAATGCAGCCGATGACCACAGCGACGAAACGCCGGCACCTTTCAAGATGCTGCCACCCACCAGCGCCAGCAGCGCCAGGATGATTCCGATGATGCTGAAGATATCCATGTACGTAGGTATCGGCGGTTGTGGTTCAGTCTTGAGCGATGGGATGGTTTGATCACGCCGAACCGTGATGGATCGCCAACAACCGACGTAGGAGCGGCGTCCCGCCGCGAGCTCTTCCCGTCAGATCGCGATAAAAGCGAAGAGCTCGCGGCGGGACGCCGCTCCTACACCATCGAACGGTGCGGCTAGGCGGCCGTTTCCCGCAAGCCATCCACATCCAGGATCAGCGCCATGCGGCCATCGCCGATCAGCGTGGCGCCGGCATAGCCGCGCAGGCCGCGTACAGCACGCGGCAACGGTTTGATCACCACTTCCTCGCGCCCGCGCACCTGATCGACAATCAGGCCGAATCGCTGGTCGCCCATCTGCAATACGACAACGGTCAACAGGGGCGTGACGGCGGGGTCCACGCCCATCCAGCGGCGCAGGTCGACCAGTGGCAGCGTCGTGTTATGGCGATCCAGCACGGCTTGTCCGTCGAACCAGCGCAAGCTGGCGGCGGGTGCATGCAACACCTCCAGCACGCGCGCCAGTGGTAGCGCATAGACGGGATCGCCTGCCTGCACCAGCAACGTGGGCAGGATCGCCAGGGTGAGTGGTACGCGGATGACGAAACGGCTGCCGCGGCCCAGCACCGAATGGATCTGGATCTGGCCGCTGAGTTCGCGGATGCGCGACTGCACCACGTCCATGCCGACACCGCGGCCGGAAATGTCGGTGACTTCCGCCTTGGTGGAGAAGCCAGCCAGGAAAACCAGTTGCAGGCATTCGTCGTGCGACAGACGCGCCGCCGCTTCGGGATCGATCAGGCCTTTTTCCAGTGCTTTTGCGCGCAGGCGCTCGGGGTCGATGCCAGCACCGTCGTCGCGGATTTCGATGGTGACGAAATCGCCTTCCTGCTGCGCCGACAAGCGCACGTGGCCCTGTCGTGGCTTGCCCGCGTTTTCGCGCAGGTCGGGAAGTTCTATGCCATGGTCGATCGCATTGCGAACCAGATGCACCAGCGGATCGGCCAACGCTTCCACCAGATTGCGATCAAGTTCGGTTTCGGCGCCCACCAGCTCCAGGTCGACTTCTTTATGCAGCGTACGCGCTACGTCGCGCGCCACCTTGGGGAAGCGTGAAAAAACTTTTCCCACCGGCTGCATGCGTGTCCGCATCACCGCCGATTGCAGACGCGCGGTTGCAATGTCCAGGCTGCTGACAGCGCGATCCAGTTCCTCGTCGCGCAAACGCGCGCGCAGGGTTTTCAGGCGGTTACGCGACAGCACCAGTTCGCCGACCATGTTGACGATGGCATCCAGGCGCTTGGTGTCGACGCGGATGGTTTGTTCGGCTTCGGCAGTGACGCGGGCTGCCGGTTTGGCCGTGGGACTCGGCACAGCCGGTGCCGCTGGCCTGGGCGGAGGCGGTGCGGCCGCTGTTTGCGCGCCGGGTGCGGCACCGCCATGCAACTGATCCAGCAGCGCTTCGAATTCGTCGTCGTCGATCAGGTCGCCGGAAGGAGGACGTGTTGCCGCAACCGGCGCCGCGGGCTTGCCGCCATTGCCCTGCAGCTGGTCCAGCAATGCTTCGAATTCATCATCGTCGATCAGGTCGTTCGCGCCGGCGGCGGGCGCGGGCGCTGCGATCGCTTTCGCCACGGGTGCCACGTGCACATCGAACTGCTCGATCAACGAAGCTGGCGCATGCGGCGGTTCTTCGCTCGCTGCCACGGCGTCCAGCATGCGCTGCAGATAATCCAGCGATTGCTGTGCGGCGTCGAAGTGATGCGGCTCCAGCGTCGCCTTGCCCGCACGCACGATGCCTAGCGCTTCTTCGGCGGCGTGGCACAGATTGACCATGGCATGGATCGCCAGGAATCCGGCGCCGCCTTTCAGCGTATGGAAGCCGCGGAACACCGCGTTGAGTTGCTGGCTGTCGCTCGGGTCCTGTTCCAGCGTGACCAGCTGTTCCCCCAGGCGATCCAGGATTTCCTGAGCTTCGATCAGGAAGTCGGCGGCGATTTCGGGGCTGACGGCGGACATGAGGGAGAGGGTGGAGATTCCGGTGGTGATGGGTGTTTTGGATCAGTGCCGTGCGGTGTATTGTTTTTTGCTCGTCATCCCAGCGTTCGCTGGGATGACGACTTTAGGATCTGATGAGAACGTTGGATTACCCGCTCTTCACCATTCCCTATTCCCGTTTCTCTGTTCCCGGCCCTTAAAGCCCCAACCCCGACAACAAATCATCCGCGTCGTCCTGCGAGAACGCGTTGCGGTCCAGACCAGCAACGGCCGGTCCGGCAAGATCTGAACCCTTGGGTTTTTCCGGTGGCGGCAGGCCGAGTGCGTGGAAGCCCTCGTGAACACGGCGAACGATGCCGGCGACGCGGCGGATGATCTGGCCGGTGAGGTCCTGGTAGCTCTGGGCCAGTGCCATTTCCGACAGGCCGTTGCGGATCTGGTCGACCAACTGCGTCTGGTCGGGATTCAGCGGTGTGGCTTTCAGCTGATCGGCGACCGCGCGGCATTGCTCGGCCAAGTCCAGTGTCTTATGGCTGGCCTGTTCGGTCATGGCCACGACATGGTCCAGGCGTGCGCAGGCATCGTCCAGTTCGCTGCCGTGAGCGGGTGGCAGTTCGCCCAGCGTCTGCGCCAGTTCGCGGGCCAGGCGGCCCAGTCCCTGCATCATCGGCTGCGTACGCCAGGCGGCGATGGCATCCAGTTCACGCCGCCAGCCGGCTTCGTCGCCTTGCTCCAGCGCATCGAGCGCATGTTGGAGTTTTTCCACCAGCACGCCGCGCGCGGCAGTTACTTCCGCAGGGGCGTTCATCAGGCTGCCGCTCCCAGCCGCTCGAATATCTTGCCGAGCTTTTCTTCCAGCGTTTGCGCGGTGAATGGCTTGATGATGTAGCCGTTGACGCCGGCCTGTGCGGCTTCGATGATCTGTTCGCGCTTGGCTTCGGCGGTCACCATCAACACCGGCAACGCCTTGAAACGATCATCCGCGCGGATGGCGCGCAACAACTCGATGCCGGTCATGCCAGGCATGTTCCAGTCGGTCACCACGAAATCGAAGGGGGCCTGCGCCAGGACCGTCAGGGCGCTGTTGCCGTCTTCGGCTTCGGAAGTATTGGTGTAGCCCAGATCGTTGAGCAGATTCTTGATGATGCGGCGCATCGTCGAGAAATCGTCCACGATCAGGATGCGCATGTTCTTGTTAGCGGTCACGAAGTGCTCCGGTGAAGCTGAGGCTGGTCTTGAGGGTTTATCGGCCGAGGGGCGGGAATGTTTAGGGTGGGAAGTAGGGAACGGAAAGAGCTTCGCTTTGCCCCCTTTTTTAAAGGGGGCTACGGGGGATTTGCTCTTGCTCTTCAAGGATCAAGGGCGCGAAGCAAAAGCAAATCCCCCTCAAGTGCTTTTCAACCGCCGAATGGCGGGTCATCCCCCCTTTTTTAAAAAGGGGGAGGCAAAGCAAGAGCTTTTCCGCTCACAGCCGACCCTTACTCGTCTTCCAGCCCCGCATCCACGCTTTCAAACACCTGCAGCCGTCCACGCAGGCGGACCATGGCCTGGCCGTGGATCTGGCAGACGCGTGATTCGCTGACGCCGAGTACGGCGCCGATTTCCTTCAGGTTCAATTCCTGCTCGTAGTACATCGACAGTACCAACTGCTCGCGCTCGGGCAGTTGGCCGATGGCCTTGACCAGTGACTGACGGAACTCGCTGCGCTCCAACAGATGCTGTGGCGATGGACCGCCGGTCTTGCTGGTGTTCGGCTCGCCGTGGTCGTCCACGTGCGACTCCAGGCTCAGTACCTGGCCGCGCGCCGCGTCTTCCAGCAGGCGCAGGTATTCGGGCAGCGGGATTTCCATGGCCGCGGCCACTTCGGTGGCGATGGCGGCGCGGCCGGTGCGCTGTTCGATTTCGCGGACGGTGGCGGCCGCTTGACGGGCGCGGCGGTGCACCGAGCGCGGAACCCAGTCGCCACGACGGATCTCATCGATCATGGAGCCGCGGATGCGGATCGAAGCGTAGGTTTCGAACGAGGCGCCTTGTTCGGCGTCGTAGCTGCGCGAGGCTTCGATCAGGCCGATCATGCCGGCCTGGATCAAGTCGTCCACTTCCACGCTGGCCGGCAATCGCGCCGCCAGATGATGCGCGATACGGCGGACCAGGTCCGCGTGCGTCGTCACCGCATCGGTGGCGGCGCTGCGTTGCACGGCTTTGTATTGGGCGGTGGCGGTGTTCATGCGGCGATGCCCCGGCTGATCATGCGCTCGACGAAAAATTCCACGTTGCCGCGGGCGCCGGCGGGCGGCTGCCAGCGGGCGGTCATGCGGGCGATTTCATTGATGGCGCGTGCGGAGGGACTGCCCGGGTAGGCCTTGACCACCGCTTGCTGGCGCTGCACGGCGCGGCGCAGCCAGTCGTCCTGAGGCACGGCACCCAGATAATGCAGGGCGACGTCGCCGAGGAAACGTTCGCAGACGCGCGCCAGTTTTTCGTACAGCTTCCGTCCTTCGTTGGGGTCGCGCACCATGTTGGCGATGACGTGCACGCGGTCCACGCCGCGTTCGCGCGACAACACCTTGATGAGCGCATAGGCATCGGTGATGGAAGCCGGTTCGTCGCACACGACCACCACGGTGTCCTGTGCTGCCTGGCAGAACGTCAGCACGCTGTCGGTAATGCCAGCGGCGGTGTCCACCACCATCACATCCAGGGCGCGTTGCAATTCCGAGAAGACGTTGACCAAGCCAACGTGTTCGGCCGGTTGCAGTTCCGCCATGTGCCGGAATCCCGACGAGGCCGGGACGATCATCAACCCGTCGGGTCCCTCGACCACCACGTCTTCCAGCGTGCAGCGGCCGGCGACCAGATCGGCCAGGGTGAATTTGGGCGACAAGCCCAGCAGCACGTCGACGTTCGCCAGACCCAGGTCGGCGTCCATCAGCAGGGTGCGCTTGCCGAGTTCGGCCAGTGACACCGCCAGGTTCACCGATACGTTGGTCTTGCCAACGCCGCCCTTGCCGCCGGTGACGGCGATCACCCGAACCGGATGGAACGCGCCGGCGATGGGTGGCGTGCTGCGTGGATTGGTTTGCAGCAAGTGGTCAGGCGACATGGCTGGCTTCCGTCACGGGTTGCTCCGCTTCTCTTCTGAGTTGATCCAGTCGCAACACCAGATGCGCGCTGTTGGCGCGATGCAGGTCTTGCGGCACACGTTGACCGTCGGTGACCCAGGTCATCGGCATTTGATGGTCGACGACCACCGAAAGCGCACTGCCAAGGCGGCCGGTTTCGTCCAGCTTGGTCAGCACCACGCCTTGCGGGTTGGCGCCGCTGAAGCGGCGTACCACTTCGTCCAGGTCGCCGAAATGGGAATTGGCGGGCAGCACCAGCAAGGTGTGCACCGTGCCGGTCGAGCGCAGCCAGTTGAGCTGTCCGACCAGGTTCTTGTCGCGCTGGCCCAGGCCTGCGGTATCGATCAAGACAAGTTTGTAGTCGCGCAGGCGTTCCAGCGTTTGCGCCAGGCTGACGTCGCTGTCCGCCTCGTGCACGGCGATGCCCAGTTGCCGCCCGTAGCTGTGCAATTGTTCGCGACCGCCGACACGGATGGTGTCGGTGGTGACCAGCGCTACGTCGCGAGCGTTGTGCTTGGCGGCGAAAGCGGCAGCCAGCTTGGCGATGGTGGTGGTCTTGCCGGCGCCGGTGGGACCCACCAGCGCGACAACGCCGCCTTCTTCCAAGGGATCGATCGCGGCAACCGGCAGCTTCTTGGACAGCAGGCCCAGCATCAGGCCGCGGCCGCGGTGCGGTTCGGTATCGGCGGGAATCTGCAATGCGATGTCGCGGGTGATGCCGGCATCGAAGCCGTAATCTTCCATCAGTTCCATCGCCTGCATGCGCACCGGCGAGCCGCGCAGGCGCTCATCGGTGAGGCGATGCATTTCGCGTTCGATCATCTCGCGCATCGATGCCAGCTCGGCGCGCATCTGCACCAGTTGGTCGTCGTTCTTGCGGGCTTCGGCGGAGTTGTCGGCTACGACGGTCAACACCGGTTCGACGGCGCTGACGGGCGCAGGTGATGCGCTGACCTGCGCCGGTGCGGCCGCAGGTACGACCGCCGCTATCTCAGCGGGCGCGCTGGCGATTTCCGCGGCGGGCACGGGATAAGGCAGCATCGGCTGGGGTGCGCTCGCTTGCGCTGGCACCACCGGTGCAGGCGGAATCGAGGCGGCCAACTTGGCCGCGAAGGAATGCGGTTCCAGCAGGGACGCCGCGGGCGCCGCGCTGATCGACGCGGACGCGGGTGCGAGATTCTTGGGACGGAAATAGTCGGCTGCGGCCTCGGCGGGCGAGGGCGTGTGCGTCTGCACTGGCGCCGGACGTGTCACCTGGGCTGCGCTGGCGCGGACGGCATCGTGCTGGAGCGGTGCGGGGTTAGCGTTCGCCGTGGGTGCGGCTGCGGGTGCCGGACGCATCGCTTCCAACGTGCGCTGCACCAACGCTTCGTCGTAATTGGTGGCCGCCACGATCTCGACACCCTCGTCGATGACGCGGTTGGACAGGATGACCGCGTCCGGACCTTGTTCCTGACGCACCATCGCGAATGCGGTGCGCATGTCGGGAGCAACGAAGCGTTTGATTTTCATGGTTGGAAGCCGGGAATAGGGAAACGGGAATCGGGAATGGACGAGACCGGGTTCCGGTTTCGATCGAGTGTTTCGTTGAAGTGGTGTATCCGTTTCATCTCATCTGTCTCCGCGTTGGGAACCTGCATTTGCGATTCCCCATTCCCGATTCCCAATTCCCGGTGCTAAATCAACTAATCGTTCCCACCAACTTCAACCGCTTGTCTTCCGGTACTTCGCTGTAGGCCAGCACCGAGAGCGAAGGAACGCTGTGCCTTACCAGCCTTGCCAGGGCGGCGCGAACCGCGCCTGGCACCAGCACCACCGCAGGTTCGCTTTTGGCTTCCTGCTTGGTGACGCAGTCCGCCAGACTCTGGTGCAGCCGTTCGGCCAGACCCGGTTCCAGCGCAGCGCCTGCTCCTTGTGTACTGTCCTGCAAGACCCGTTCCAGAGCCGGCGCCAAGGTATAGACGGGTAGTTCCGGCGCCATGCCGGAGATTTCCTGCACGATGAAACGGCCCAACGCGTTGCGTACCGCTGCGGTCAGTGCGGCGGGATCGGGCGTGTGCGGTGCGTGTTCGACGAGCGATTCGACGATGCGGCGCAGCTGGCGGATCGGCACGCGTTCGTTCAACAGGTTCTGCATCACGCGCACGACGGTGGACAGCGGCAACGCCTTGGGCGTCAGGTCTTCCACCAGCTTGGGTGCACTGCGGCCCAGCGTGGCTAGCAGCTGCTGCACTTCTTCATGGCCCAACAGTTCCGGCGCATGTTCGCGCACCAGATGGGAAAGGTGGGTGGCAACCACCGTAGCCGCGTCCACCACCGTGTAGCCCAGCGATTCGGCCGTTGCATGCTGATGCGGCTGGATCCATACCGCATCCAATCCGAATGCGGGGTCCTTGCCCGGAATACCGTCGATAGGTGCGAAGGCGCCGCCGGGATCCAGTGCCAGTTCGCGGTCCGGATGGATTTCCGCCGTGGCGACGGGCACGCCATGCACCAGCAAGCGGTAACCATTGGAAGGCAGTTCCAGGTTGTCGCGGATGTGCACCGGTGGAATGAGGAAACCCAGATCCTGAGTGAGCTTGCGACGCACGGCTTTGATGCGCGACATCAGTTCGCCGCCCTGGCCCTTGTCGACCAGCGGGATCAGCCGGTAGCCGACTTCCAGGCCCAGCGGATCGACCGGGCGCAGTTCGTCCCAGGTCAGTTCAGCGGCGGGGTTGCTGGTGCTCGGCCCCGGCAGCGCGGCTTCGGGTTTGACGCTCTGTTTTTCCTGGTCTTTCTTCCAGAGTTTCCAGGCGACATAACCCAGCACCGCGGCCAGCGTCAAAAACACGACGTTCGGCATGCCCGGCACCAAGCCAACGATGCCGATCAAACTGGCCGCCACGGCAAGCGCTTTGTGCTGACCGAAAACCTGGGTGACCATGGCGCCGCCCATGTCCTGCGCACGCGAAGCGCGGGTGACCAGCATCGCCACCGCCGAGGAAACCAATAGTGCGGGCAATTGCGCCACCAGGCCGTCGCCGATCGACAGCAAGGTGTAGACCTTGGCGGCTTCGATGGCGGGCATGCCGTGCTGCAGTACGCCGATGGCCATGCCGCCGATCAGATTGATAAACAGGATCAGGATGCCGGCGATGGCGTCGCCGCGGATGAACTTGCTGGCGCCGTCCATCGCGCCGTAGAAGTCCGCTTCCTCGCGCACTTCTTCGCGGCGGGCCTTGGCCTCTTCACGGGTCAGCAGGCCTGCATTGAGATCGGCGTCGATCGCCATCTGCTTGCCTGGCATGGCGTCCAGGATGAAGCGCGCCGACACTTCCGAGATGCGTCCGGCGCCCTTGGTGATCACCACGAAGTTGATGATGGTCAGGATGGCGAACACCACCATGCCGACCGCGAAATTGCCGCCCACCACGAACTCGCCGAAGGCGGCGATGACCTGGCCGGCCGCATCGTGGCCGTCCTGACCGTGCAGCAGCACCACGCGGGTGGACGCCACATTCAGCGCCAGCCGCAGCATGGTGGTCATCAGCAGGACGATGGGGAAGATGGTGAAGTCCAGCGGCCGGCGTACATAGACCACCGCCAGCAATACCACCAGCGAAATCGCGATATTGAAACTGAAAAGCGCGTCCAGCACTGGCGGCGCCAGCGGCACCATCACCATCGCCAGCATGGCCAGCACCACCAGCGGTGCGCCCAGGCCTTGCCGCAGCAGATCCATTACTCGCGCGGTGGGAGAGGCTGGGGCGTTCATGCGCGGCCTCCGGGCATCGCGCCTCCAGGCATCGTGCCTCCGGGCTTGGCGCCCAGTTGTTCATCCACTTCAACGACCGGCTGGTCCGGGTACGCCGCTTCGCCGCCGCGCCATGCGCGCAGCTGGTAGACGTAGGACAGGATCTGGGCAACGGCGGAATACAGTCTCACGGGGATTTCCCGGCCAATCTGGCCTTCGCGATACAAGGCGCGTGCCAGAGGCGGGGACGAGACGATAGCGACCCGGTGCTGCTCGGCGAGTTCGCGGATGCGGTGGGCTATTTCGTCCACGCCCTTGGCGACCACCCGCGGCGCACCCATCTGGCCACCGTCGTACTTCAGCGCCACAGCGTAATGGGTCGGGTTGACGACGATCACGTCCGCGCTGGGAACGTCTTCCATCATCCGGCGCTGCGACAGCTGGTGCTGCATCTGGCGAATACGGCCCTTCACTTCCGGGCGGCCTTCGCTTTCCTTCATTTCGTCGCGCAGTTCCTGGCGCGTCATCTTCAATTTGCGGGTGTAGTTCCACTTCTGGTACGGGGCGTCGATGGCCGCCAGCAGCGCCAATGCGCCGGCGGTGGACAACAGCAGTACGCCGGTGAAGCCCAGGCCACTGCTGGCCGCGGCTTCCAGCGGCATGTCCAGCAACGCGCGCAGTTTGTTCAAACCCAGCTTCAGGGTTAGCGCGGCCGCGCCGCCCACGAAAACCACCCGCAGCAGCGATTTCAGCAGTTCCGCCAGGCTTTCCGGGCCGTACAGGCGCTTGAGGCCCGCAGCAGGACTGAGCCGTTTGAAGTCGGGCATCAGCGATTTCTGCGAAAACTTCAGGCCACCCATCAACAGGGGGCCGGCCACGCCAGCCAGCACGCACACGATGGCTAACGGCGCCATCACCAGCAGCAACTTGAGCAGCAACTGGCCGGCATGGCCGAACAGCTGGTCGGGGTGCCCGCGCAGGCTCATGTCGGGGGTCAGCGCGACCTTCATCCAGCCCAGGCTGTTGCGCGCCAGTGTGGGCGCCGTGGCGGACAGGGCCAGCACGCCGGCGCCGAACACCGCCGCCGTCGCCAGTTCGCGCGATCGCGGGACGTTGCCTTGCTCGCGCGCCTCGCGCAATCGTTTTTCGGTGGGCTGTTCTGTGCGTTCGCCGCTTTCGTCTTGCTCTGCCATGGCGATTTTCCGACGGGGTCGGGGCAGCCGATGCAAGAAGCGTTCCGGAATTCGCCGGCGCGGGTGGGTCGCGACCGGGGAAACAAATCCAAAGCTTTTGACACGGATTAACCGGAAAGAAGCGGATCAAGGAAGTGAATGCTTCTGATCCGTGTTCATCTGCGTTAATCCGTATCTAGCGCTTTGGATCTACGTCGCGACTTACCCGTGGCGGCATGCCGGTCTAAAAAGGGGGGCAAGGAGCACCACGGCCTGTCCTGATCACAGCGGAACGTCACGAAGAGCAGCGGAGCAAGCTCCGCTCTACGTCGGGTGTCACGCTTTGTTTCCTCAAAACAAATCGTCGGCAATGACGTAGTTGTCGCGGCCACTGGACTTGGCGCGGTAAAGGGCGGCGTCGGCGCGGGAAAACCAGTCGTGCCAGGTCTTGTCGTGTTCCGTCAGCATCGCGGCGCCCAGCGAGATGGTGATCTGGCCGCCGGGGCCGCGCAAGGAGTCGCGCACCGACTTGCGCAAACGTTCGGTGGCCGACTCCAGATCGTTGCGTGTGTCCAGCTCCAGCAAGGCCACGAATTCCTCGCCCCCGAAACGGAAAACCTGGTCCTGCTTGCGCATTTCGAATCGCAAAATGGCAGCCAGGTCGGCAATGGCGGTGTCGCCGGCGCTATGTCCATATAGGTCGTTCACTTCCTTGAACCGGTCCACGTCCAGCACGACCAGTCCATAACAGCATCGGCCCGCGTGAAAGTCCGCCACGGCGCGAGTCAGCACGTTCTCCATCGCCCTGCGGTTGGGTACGCCGGTCAGTGCGTCCAGCGATGCCATCTGCTGCAACTGCACGCGGTCGTCCTGGTTGCGGCTGGAGAAAATGAAAGAAAACGCGGTGGTGAGCAGCGCGGTGACTTCCACCGAAACGGCATGGAAGTTATCGGTGAAAAGGCCGGGTATCAGCAACAATGCGCCGGTCAGGGCCAGATTTGCCAGCAGTGCCGGTAGCCGTTCGGTAATGAAGAAATTGGTCAGCAGTACCAGATAGATCCAGCCAAATGCGGAAGGGCCTATCAGCCAGCACACGGCCAGGCAGGCAAGGGAGTTGAGTACGCACAGCACCCGGCCGGCACGAAGGCTGTCGCCGGTGCGCCAGGTGTAGATGGCGGGTGACGCCACCGCCAACGCGATACCGGCATCCACCAACGCCAGCAGGTGCTGCCCGCTAATCCACCGGTACAGCGCGAACGCAGCGATAACCAACCCGGTCGTGGTCCCCAGAAGGACGATGATGTCACGGCGGAAATCCCGCGCCCGGGGTGAGTCGGGCTTCGTCGACGCTGGAGGAAGAGGCGGTTCGTTCAAGCGGGCGGATCGAAGGAGGGGCGGACAAGACGATGCGCCAGTGTAGGCAGTCGTGGCGCGAGCGGGGTGATCGGTATCACGGAAAAAGTCTGGTAGCGGTCTTGGTTCTCTCCCTTTCCAGCGTCGACATGTGCATGCGCTCCTGAGTTCACCGATCATCTGCTAGCGGGAATATCGGCCGGGTTTCCGGAAACTGAATGGCGGCACACGGCTTTGACGCCGTGGCGGTCATGCGCATCGAATTGTCATGGGGAATTCATCGCAAGCTCCCGACACTTGCGCCACCCCAGCTCATTGAAGGATTACGCATGAAAGTCTTGAAGATTGTGGTGTTGGGGATGGTATTGGCTTGTGGTCTGGCCGCACCGTCGTTTGCGCAAACCGTGGGCTACAACATCCGTACCGGGGATGTGTGGGTGGACACTCGCCTGGTCGAGATAAATGACTATGGGCGTCATTACCGCGACCCTTTCATCGGTGAGATGACGGGTTACTACGGGGCGCCACGCTCGCTGGTCGTCGAGTTGCTGGACGAACGCCGTTGGTCTCCGGCCGACGTGTACTTTGCCTGTTCCATCGCGCACGTGCTGGGCATTCCATGCCTCAACGTGGTCCGCGAATATGACCGTAACCCGGGTCAAGGCTGGGGCAACCTGGCCAAGCGCATGGGCATCAAGCCCGGCTCGGCGGCGTTCCACGATCTGAAGCGCGGCACGGCCTCCACTTACGACCGCTGGGGTTATCCGGTCAGGGTCGATCAACAGGTACGCGTGGACTGGTCCAAGCATGGTCCGGGCAAAGGGCAGGGCGGTTCCAAAGGCAAGTCGTCGTCGGCGCAGTCCGCGGGCGGCAAGTCCAGCCAAGGCGCTAAGTCCAGCCAAAGCGGCAAACCCAGTCAGCAGGGCAAGCCCAGCCAGGGTGGCAAGAGTGAAAAGGGTGGTAAAGACGACCACTCGGGTCACGGCCAGGGCCAGAAGGACAAGGGTGGCGGCAAGGGCAACGGTCGGGATAAGTAGAACCGGATCGACCCTGGAACAAAAACGGCGGCCATCGGCCGCCGTTTTTTTTGAGGCGTGGCTGCCAGCCTCAGGCCGCCAGGGCTTCCAGCGTCCGGTGCACTTGCGGAACCGCCAGCGCTGGGGTGCCGCCGGTCACCGCCACCGCCCGCAGCCCGAACTGGTAGCTCTGCCACAGCAACTCATCGGCGTGATTGATATCGACCGGACGGAACTGGCCGTCCTCGATGCCGCGTGTCAGTTCCTGGCGGACCGGCTCGCGCATGCCGCGCAGAGCGGCGTTGACGTCCGCTTCCATTTCGGTGGACCAACGTGCGGAAACGGCCCATAGCGCTGGAAATGCGATGAACGTGGCGGCATCCTCGCGCGCCACCCACAGGTAGTAGTCCAGGATGCGCTGGGCGTGGCTGCGTCCCTTGGTGAGTACCGGCGGCCTGCGCGTACCGTAGTCGCGGATCAACAAGGTGGCGATGATGTCGGCCTTGGTTTCGAAATGGAGGATGACGCCACGAGCGCTGAGGCCGGTCGCGTGCCCCAGGTCCATCAGCGTCGTTTCGTCGAAGCCCTTGGTGAAGAACAGTTTGCGCGCCGCCGTCAACACCGCTTCGCGAGTTTCATGGCTAGTGCGTCGTTTTATATGTGAAGTGCGCAGCATGTTAAGTCCTCTCCCTGGTCACCGAACGGGAAGCGCTTGTGGCGCGAACCTGTATCGCTCTGCTTCGTTGTCCATGACGAACACCCCATTGCGCATACTGCATTTGTAAATGCATTTATGTGAAATCACAATTCCGCCTGTTGCTCACCATACCTCAGCTTGTGATGTTTCGCGCGGCATCAAAGGAAAGATTAAAGATACGTTGCACCGGTGGGCCCAATTCTCCAGCCAGCAGCGCCAGCAGGAAAAGCCCCAGCAGAAGCGCAGTTGGCAGGCCTAATTGGATGGGATTCAACGCCGGTGCCGCGCGTCCCAACACACCGAATGCGAGATTGACCGCGAGCATCGCCACCATCACTGGCAGCGCCAAACTCACCGCCGCTCTCAGTATTTGCGTAAAAAATACCGGCGCGACTTCCAGCATCGCGGCCACGTCGGGCAACGAATGGCCGATGGGCAACGACTTATAGCTGTCCACCAGCAGCGCCACCATGGCGAGATGGCCATTGAAGGTGAAGAACAACAAGCCGAATGCCAGATAGAACCATTGGCCGACCACACCGGAGTTGACGCCGCGCAGGGGATCGGACATTTGTGCGAAGGCCAGGCCGGTGCCCTGAGACACCAGCTCGCCGGCCATGGCGCCGGCTTCGAAAGCCAGCCGCAGCATGAAACCCATGCTGGCACCGACCGCCAGTTCGCGCGCGACGTTCAGCACGGTAGCCGCATCGAACACGATCTGCGCCGGCGGCGCGGGCAGGAGCGGTGTCAACGCCATCGACAACGCACCTGCAATGATCACCCGTACCCGTACCGACACTGCGCGCGTGCCAATCAATGGCGCCGCCATCAACAGCGCGCCGGTACGCAGCAACGTCCAGAGCAGGGCATTGATCATGCCGAACGCTTGCTGGCCGTCGATGACGATTTGGGTGGCGGAATCCATCAGGGGCGGGGAATAGGGAATGGGGAATAGGGAATGGGAAAAGCCTGGCAGCTGTCACCCTCGCGCGGGCGGCAGCACTTCATGGCGGCGTATCGAGGAGGTCGATCCATGCTTTCCGATTCCCCATTCCCCATTCCCAGCCCTTCAGCCAATCAAATGCGGCAACCGCTGAAACAACTGCGTGGTGTATTCCACCAAAGTGCCCAGCAGGAAACTGCCGGTCGCGAACAGTGCCGCTGTCAACGCGACGGCTTTGGCGACGAAGGCGATGGTGGGTTCGTTCAACTGCGTCGCGGCCTGGATCACGCCGATCACCACGCCGACCACCAGCACGACCAGCAGCAAAGGACCACCGACCCATAAGGCGATTTCAAGGCCACCGCGTAGTTCGGTTAGTGCGAGTTCGGGAGTCATGGGAAGAGCCGGGAATGGGGAAACGGGAATAGAGAAACGGAAGAGCGAGAAGCGGAAAAGCAAAGGCGGTGCATGTAGTGGGCTGGCCAAAGGGGAATAAAGCTAAACGGCTTTCACGATTCCCTATTCCCGTTTCCCCATTCCCGGCTCTCAATTAAAACTCGCCGCCAGTGAGCCGACGATCAGCACCCAGCCGTCGACCAATACGAACAACAGGATCTTGAATGGGGCGGAGACCAGCATCGGGGACAGCATCATCATGCCCATCGACATCAGCACGCTCGCCACCACCAGATCGATGATCACGAAGGGAATGAAGATCAGAAAACCAATTTCGAATGCAGTCTTCAGTTCGCTGGTGATGAATGACGCCACCACGATCGGGAAGGGCACATCGGCCGGGCTGGCGTAGGCGCCGTGGCCGGCCAGGCCGGCGAAGGTCATCAGATCGGTTTCGCGTACCTGCGCCAGCATGAAGTCGCGCAGCGGTCCGGTGGTGAGTGTCCAGGCGCTGGAGAAATCGATCTGGCCATTGAGATACGGCGCCATGCCCTGGGTCCAGGCCTTGTCGCCCACCGGCATCATCACCAGCATGGTCAGGAACAACGCCAGCCCCACCAGCACCTGGTTGGAAGGCGTCTGCCCCGTGCCCAGCGCCTGCCGCAGCAGCCCCAGCACGATGATGATGCGAGTGAAGGCGGTCATCGCCAGCAACGCCGATGGAATCAGAGTGATCGCCGTCATCAGCAACAGCGTTTGCAACGGCAGGCTGACGGCGCGATCGCCGACTTGGCCCACGGTGACGTCGGGCAGCGAAGGCAGCGTGGGTTTGGCCGGAGCGCCGGCGGGTGCGGCGGCAGGCGCTGCAGCAGCTGCCGCGGCAGGTGCGTTGTCAGCGGGTGCGGTGGTGGTCTGCGCGGCGGCGAGTACCGGCGCGTACAGGCACAGCAGAGTCAGTAACGAAAACAGAAGGCGACGCATGATTCAGGTCTCTTTGCGCAAACGCTTGGCGAGCAGTTCGGCGAAATTGGGCAGGGGTGCGGCAGCGGGGGGCAACGGCAACGGTTCGGACAGCTGATGCAGCTTGTTGATGCCGCCGGCGCCTACACCGATCAGCAGTTGCTCGCCGTTGACGTCGATCACCATCACGCGCTCCTTGGCGCCTACCGACAGCATCGACACCACGCGCAAACGATCGTTCTGGCGCAAGCCCAGGCCGGTGCCGGGCATGCGCTTCAACAACCACGCCATGCCCAGGATCAGTCCCAGCACCAGGATCAGGCCGACCAACGCGCCGCCGATGCCCGGCGTACTGGGCGCGGCGTAGCCTATCTTCTGCGCAGGTGCGGCTGCAGCCGCACTGGCGATCAGTGTCAGCATCGCGCTCATCGCAGCCGCCGGATGCGCTCGCTGGGGCTGACCACATCGGTCAGGCGAACACCGAAACGGTCGTTCACCACCACCACTTCGCCGTGCGCCACCAGCGTGCCGTTGACGAACACGTCCAGCGGTTCGCCCGCGCCGCGTTCCAGTTCCACCACCGAACCCTGGTTGAGTTGCAACAGGTTGCGGATGGCCATGCGTGTGCGTCCAACTTCCAGCGACAGCATCACAGGCACGTCCAGGATCACGTCCAGGCTGACGTCGTTGTCGTTGCCGCCGCTGTCGGACTGCAGGTCCTGGAACGTGGTCGCGACGGCTTCTTCGATTTCGGGATGACTCATGGCGTTGCTTCCTGGTATGCGGCAGGTTGAAGTGCGGTGACAGTGGGAGTCGCCGGTGCAAGACGGCTGCCAGGCGGATGCTTGGCGATGATCTTGACGGCGTTGTTGCCATTGGAAATGCCGAATTCGCCGGTGAAAACGGGAACCTGCTCGACGCAGACCGGTACCGTCTTGGGTAGGTCGATGGGCAGGATGTCGCCGACTTTCAGGCGGGTGAGTTCGCGCAGGTTGATGCGCTTTTCCGCCAGCACCGTGGATAGCGTCACTTCGGCGGTGCGCAGTTGCTGATGCATTGCCTGGCGAAAGGTTTCATCGTTGTCGACGCGGTCGGACTGGATGCCGGCATCGAGTAGTTCGCGTATCGGTTCCAGCATGGAATAGGGCAGGGTGACGTGCAGTTCGCCGCCACCGCCATCCAGTTCCACATGGAAGCGGCTGACCACCACGTATTCGCGCGGGCTGACGATGTTGGCGAAATGCGGGTTGACCTCGGAGTTGACGTGTTCGAAATCCACGGCCATCACCGGCGCCCAGGCATCCACCAGATCGGCGAAGGTCTGTTTCAGCAGCAGGTGGATGACCCGCATCTCGGTAGGCGTGAATTCGCGGCCTTCGATCTTGGCCGGGTAGCGGCCATCGCCGCCGAAGAAGTTGTCCACCACGGTGAACACCAGCTTGGGTTCGAATACGATCAGGCCGGTGCCACGCAGCGGCTTGAGCTTGATCAGATTGAGGTTGGTGGGCACGTATAGCGAGTGCAGGTAGTCGCTGAACTTGATCACGTCGATGCCGCGCACCGACAGGTCGGCGGACCGGCGCAGCAGATTGAACAGACCAATGCGCCAGGTGCGGACGAAGCGCTCGTTGATCATCTCCAGCGTGGGCAGGCGCCCGCGCACAATGCGGTCCTGGCTGGCGAAGTCGTAACTGCGCGCCACCGCAGGATCGACAGGCTCCTCGGTTTCGATGACGCCGGAATCGACGCCATTGAGCAGGGCATCGATTTCGTCTTGCGAGAGCAGGTCACTCATCATGGCGCGCGGTCCTTACTGCATTACGAAACTGGTGAACAGCAAAGCTTCCACCGAAGGCTTGCCGGTTTCGGCGATCAGCAGCTTTTTCACATCGGTCAGCGCGTCGTTCTGCAGTTTTTCCTTGCCGGCGCGAGTGATCAGCCCTTCCGCGTCCTGCTGTGCGAACAGCATCAGCAACTTGGCGCGGATGGCTGGCGCGTGCAGTTGGATGGCCTTCATCGCTTCCGGGTCGCGCGTCATCAATTGCACTTCCACCTGCAGGTAGCGCGCGCCACCGGCCGAGCCGATCAGGTTGACCACGAAGGGCGGTTCCAACGCGAAATACTGGGCAGGTGCCGGGACGTTGCCGGTCTTGGCGTCGCCCTTGGCAGCATGCTGCTCGGCCTTGGCGTCACCGGAATGGCTGGCGAAGAACCAGGCGCCGCCGCCTGCGGCACCGGCCGCGATCACGGCGATGGCGGCAATGAGCAACCACGGTTTGCCGACTTTCTTGGCTTCGGCCTTGGCGGCCTTGGGATTGGATTTATCGGCGGGGGCCACGGGGGTCGATCTCCTGATGTGTCGGGAGAGACGGATGCAAGTGGCGTGCCGTTGACGGGGCGGAGGGTTGCCGGAGTTTTGACGCGGGATGGTGGGGTTGTGTAGCCAAGCCTTGTAGGAGCGCCGTCCCGGCGCGAGCTCTTCCTATCAGATCGCGATAGAAGCGAAAGCTCGCGCCGGGACGGCGCTCCTACAAGGGGAATCACCAACGTGTGGGAGCGACGTGAGTCGCGACCGTGAATGAGGACGGCACGAAAAGCGTCGCGACTTACATCGCTCCCACAAGGAAGGATTGTCGCGACCTGCCGTTAAGCGTAAGCGTCCAGCAACCCATGGGCGGTCATGCGGACCGGGCGGGGCAGCAGCGCTTCGCTTGCCACGCCGGCATCTTCTCCGCCATTGCGGTCCGCGGTAAGGGGTGTCTCCGGAGAGGAATGGGAGTTCTGGTGATGCCCCACGTCGGCCTGCGCCAACTGGAAGCCATGCTGGCCCAGCATGTCGCGCAGTTTTGGCAGGCTGTTCTCGAGCGCCTGCCGGACTTCCGGTTGGGCGCTGCTGAAATCGGCGTGCACGCGGTCGCCGTCCAGGCGCAGGCGCACTTCGACCGTACCCAGGTCGTTTGGAGTGATCTTGATGTGGGCGTGGCCGATCTTCTGCTCGGCCATCCAGGTCAAACGCGTGCCGACCGCCTCGTCGAATTGTTCGTTGTGCAAGTCCGGCATCGGTGCTTCCAACGGATTGACGGTTGCGGTGCGTGCCAGGCCGTTAGGCGAGGTTGTGTTGGAACCGGCCATCAGATTGGTCGACGGCGAGACGGGTTCCGCTTCGCCTTCGGAGCGCAGTGCGTCCACCACGTCCTTGACCAGTGCGATCGCTTCTGGCGCCGCGGCAATGGGATTGCCGGCGGCCAGATGGCTGGCGAAGGACAGCAGGTTCTGCAGCGCAGGTTTGGCCGCATGGCTGCCTTCGGCATGCGCGGGCTGCGTGGCTTGCGCATCGGCACCCGACAGGAGATCGGCTATCGACGCATCAGGCGCCAGTGCATCGGTTACCAAGGCGGCGACGGTGTTCGTTTGTGCAGGGGCGGCCGCTGTTCCCGTCATTGCTACGTCGCTGATGAGGGGAGTAACCGATGCGTCGCCACCGCCGGCCGTCGGTATTGCCGCTGCCGTTACGGCGGGCGCTTCGGTCAACTCCGCGCCGGCCAGCAGCGACGCTTGTGCATTGGCCGCTAGCTCCAAGGGTGATGCGGGTAGCGCAAGCGGTGGCATCTGCGAAACCAATCCGAGTGGTGGCCAGTCTTCAGCGGCTTTCGGTTTGCGGGCGTTGCGTTCCGTCTTGGCGGAATCCTTCTCGGCGGCGTCTTTGGCTTCGGCCACCGGCGTTTTGTCGCCCTTACCGGCCGGTGCGACCGGTTTCGCCTGCGTCGCTTTTTTTTCCATCAGCCGATCGAACTGTGGCTTTTCCTGCGCGTTCGATGCATCGGTTTTCGCTGGCGCATTGCCTGCGGCCGTCTGGCTGGCGGAACTGGCAGCGCCCGGATTGAGGCCGGCAAGCGCGGTCTTCATCCGTTTTCCTCGCTTTCCTGTGCCGCGGTCGCGGCCTGGCGTACCCGGCGTGCGCCCAGGTCGTCCATCTCGCGTTGATCGCGGCGGTCCACCACTTGCCGTTCCTGCACACGATAGCTGGCAGCCAGTTGTTCCAGCACCTGCTTGTCGCGGCTGGCCAGCAGCAGGCGGTCGCGTTCAATGTCCACGCTGGCCCGGCTGCGGTCGATCGTCTGCAATTGCTGTTTGAGTGCGCTGTCGATGCGGTCCAGAAAAGCGCGACGGTTGGCCAGCTGCGCCGGACTGGTCGCCGCCATCTGGCTGTTGGCGTACTCCTCGGCGTAGCCGCGCAGTTCTTCCAGACGCGATTCGTGCATCGTCAGGGCGCGCTGGCGTTCGGCCAGGTCGCGGGCGACGGCATCCTCATGCTCCTGCGCGCGGCGCAGCAGCGGATCGATTCGGCGGGACTGCATCATGGCTTAGGACTCCTTTCGTTCGAGCGGACTGCGTTGTTTCGCGCTGCTATTGAGCGTGCTGCTATTGAACGTGCTGCTATTGAACATGCTGCCTTGGATCAAGGTTTCGAGTGCCGAGCGGCTGCTGGGCAGATCGGCGGAGTGAGCGACATCCTGGCCCAGGAATTCGACGATTTCCGGCCAGCGTTCCAGTGCTTCGTCCACCGCCGGATCGTTGCCGCGCTGGTAGGCGCCGATGGCGATCAAGTCGCGGTTGCTGTTGTAGGCCGACAGCAGCCGCTTGAGTTTGCGAATGCGGTCGCGCCAGGTTTCGTCGGCAATTTCGGTAACCACGCGACTGACCGAGGCTTCCACGTCGATGGCCGGATACAGGCCGCCGTCGGCGACGCGACGCGACAGCAGGATATGGCCGTCGAGAATCGCGCGCGCGGCGTCGGCGATCGGATCCTGCGGATCGTCGCCTTCGGTCAGCACGGTATAGAACGCGGTGATGGAACCGCGCCCGGCGGAGCCATTGCCTGCGCGTTCCACCAGTGCCGGTAGGCGAGCGAATACGGAAGGCGGATAGCCGCGCGTGGTTGGCGGTTCACCGACCGACAGGCCGATTTCGCGCTGCGCCTGAGCGAAGCGGGTAAGCGAATCCATCAGCAGCAGGACGTTCAATCCCTGGTCGCGGAACCATTCGGCGATAGCCGTGGCGCGATACGCACCTTGCAGGCGGGCCAGCGGTGGCCGGTCGGCCGGACTGGCGACCACCACCGCACGCGCCAAGCCGGCTGGACCCAGCGTACTCTCGACGAAATCGCGCACTTCGCGACCACGTTCGCCGATCAATCCCACCACGATTACGTCAGCGGCGGTGTAGCGGGTCATCATGCCCAGTAGCGTCGATTTACCCACGCCCGAGCCGGCGAACAATCCCACGCGCTGGCCACGGCCGATCGGCAGCAGCGCGTTGATGGCGCGCACGCCGACGTCCAGTGGTTGGGTGATGGGTTCACGCGAGAGCGGATTGATGGCGGCGCCAGACAAGCTGACCGTGGTTTCGGCGCGAATGGGCCCGCGTCCATCCAACGGCACGCCGTCGCTGTCGATCACGCGGCCCAGCAAACCTTCACCAACCTGCACGCCACCGCGGCGGCGCATCGGCACCACGCGTGCGTTGGGCAGCAAGCCGTGCAGTTCGGCGCTGGGCATCAGATAAGTACGTTCGCCCGCAAAGCCGACGACTTCGGCATCGACCCAGCCGCCATCAACGACTTCGACCTTGCAGGTCGCGCCCAACGGCGCTTCGCAGCCGATGGCTTCCAGCGTCAGGCCGACGGCGCGGCGCAGGATGCCTTCGCGGATCAGTCCACGGCCACCCAGGTCGGGGCGAATCTGCGACAGGCGCGCGGCCAGGCGAAGATCGCGTGCGGTCAGCCATTCCAGCGGTTGCGCGCTCATATCGCGGCTCCCCGCGCCAGCACGCGTTCCAGTGCGCCGCGCAGACGCGCTTCCAGCGTACCGTCGATGCGCACGCTTTCGGCATGCACGCGCAGGTCGCCCCGGCTGAGCGAGTGGTCGGCGGTCAATCGTGTGGCGGGCATCAACGACAGCACTGGCGTCAGTGCGGCGATATCGTCCGGGTGCATGCGTACTTCCACTTCGCGGTTGGTGCCGCCGACGGCATCCAGCGCTTCGCTGGCCAGTTCCTGCAGCAGCATCGGATCGGTCTGGTAGGCACGGCCGACCAATGCGCCGGCGATACGCACGGCCAACTCGGATAATGCCGCGACGACTTCGTTTTCCAGTCGGTCCAGTGGACGCGAGAAATTGTCGAGGATGCCTTCGATCTGCGCGGCCAGCCGCCGTACTTCGGTTTGGCCTTGCGCCAACCCTTCGGCGTGGCCTTCCGCGCGGCCGCGTTCCAAACCCTCTTGATAAGCGGCTTCTTCGATGGCCTGGATTTCTTCCAGGCTGGGCGGACGCAGCAACGGCGCATCTTCCGAGGTTGCACCCCTTGCCACGAAGTCCAGCGGCGGCGCCAGCCAGCGGATTGCGTCGTTGCTGTCGGCAGCGCCTGCGCCAATGATGGTCATACCATCTCCTCACTGCCGGCGACCAGCGATATCACGCCTTGCTCGGAGAGACGGCGGACAATCGCCAGGATTTCCTTCTGCGCCATTTCGACGTCGGACAAGCGCACGGGGCCGCGCGCTTCCATGTCTTCCAGCAATATCTCCGCCGCACGCTGCGACATGTTGCGGGTAATCTTTTCGCGCACCTTGCTGTCGGCGCCGCGCAGTGCCAAGCCCAGGCGGTCGTTGGGTACTTCGCGCAGCAGCGCCTGCAGTTCGCGGTCGCTCAGGTCGTTCAAGTTGTCGAACACGAACATCAAGTCCTGGATGCGCGCGCCCAGTTCGGCATCGACCTGACTGATGGTGGTCAGGATCACCTGGTCCTGGCCCGAATCCATGAAATTGAGGATGTTGGCCGCGACCTTGACGCCGCCGATATTCGAAGACTTGAGGTTCTGGTTGCCGGAGAACTGGCGTTCCATGATCTCGTTGAGTTCGTTCAGTGCGTTCGGCGGAATACCGTCCAGCGTGGCAATGCGAAGCAGCACGTCCGAACGCGTACGCTCGGGCAGGATTTTCAGGACTTCGGCCGCCTGGTCGCCGTCCAGGTGCGACAGCACGATGGCGATGATCTGCGGGTGTTCGTTGCGCACCAGATCGGCAATGGCGCGCGGGTCCATCCACTTCAATGTATCCAGGCCGGTGGTGTTGCGGCCCAGGAGAATGCGGTCGATCAGGCTGCCGGCCTTGTCTTCGCCCAGCGCCTGTACCAGCACCTTGCGCACGTAGTCATCGGCGCCCATGCCCAGTGATGTTTGTTTGTCCAACGCGGTGTTGAAGACTTCCATCACCTGCGACACCTGTTCCCGGCTGATACCGGAAATGGTGGCCATGGCGATGCCCAGCTTCTGCACCTCTTTGGCATTCATGTGCTTGAGCACTTCGGCCGCATCAGACTCTCCCAGCGAGAGCAGCAGCACCGCGGCGCGCTGGACGCCGGAAAGGGCAAGTTCCTGTTGTTTATTCATCGCTATCCACCCAATCCTTCACGACCTGAGCGACCTGCCGGGAATCGGTCTTCACCGCTTCACGAGCCTGACGTAGCCGATCTTCGTAGGCATCGGACGCCAATGCCCGCTGTTTGGGCGTCGCGTCGACTTCTTCCTGCAGGGCGGCGACGATGCGCTCGTCTTCGTCTTCGTCATCCACCAGGGTAATGTCGACGGCGGACGCTTTAAGTCTCTTGGAAGGAGGATTGACGATCTGGCGGATGGCCGGGCGAAGGACGCCGAACAGCAGCGCAAGCACCACGATGGCACCCAGCCCGTAGCGCGCGATGTCGCGCACCAGCGGGTTATGCAACACCGGGTTTTCCCACAGCGGAACGTCCTCAGCGGCGGCGGGGTCTTCGCGCACGAACGGCGCGTTCATCACCGACACCGAATCGCCGCGCGCGCCGTCGAAACCCACGGCCTCCTTCACCAACGCTTCGACGCGGGTCAGAGTGGCGGCATCCAATGGCGTCATCACCGTCTTGCCGTTGGCGCCGGCACGCGGCACGTGGTCCACCAACACGGCGGCGGTGATACGACGCACGCGCCCAGCCGGTTGGCGGGTGTGTTGCAACGTGCGGTCGAGTTCGAAATTGCGGGTCGCGCTGCTGGCGGTTTCCACCGGCGCATCGGGATTGGGTGCGGCCGCTGCGGTAGGTCCAGGCGGCGTATTGCTGGTCGCGCCAGGCACGCCTTCTGGCCCGCCGTTCTTGCTGACAGTGTTCTGGCTGACTTGTTCGCTACGAATCTTGGTCGGGTCGTTGGCGAAGGTTTCGCGGGCTTCCTCCACCACCGAGAAATCCATGTCCACCGCGACTTCGGCGTTGACGCGGCCGGGACCGGTCAGTGGTTCCAATAGTTCGCGAATACGCTGATTGAACGACGTCTCCAGCTTGCGCACGCGTTCGAACTGCGCGGCATTCAACGCGGCTTCGCTATTGGGATCGCTGATGGTCAGCATGCGACCGCTCTGGTCCACCACGGTGACGCGCTCGGGAGCAAGATCGGGAATGCTGGAGGCGACCAGGTGCACGATGGCGTCCACCTGGTTGCGTTCCAGCATGGCGCCGGAGCGCAGGTCCAGCACCACCGATGCACTCGCGACTTCGCGCTGGCGAGTGAACGCGCTGGGTTTGGGAATGGCCAGATGCACACGTGCGTCGCGCACCGGCCGCAAGGTTGCGATGGTGCGGACCAGTTCGGTTTCCAGCGAGTGCTGGTAACGTGCGCTTTCGACGAATTGGCTGACGCCGAAACCCGGGTCGCGCTCCATCAATTCGAAGCCCAGGCGGCCGCTTTCGGCCAGTCCGGAGCCGGCCAGCTTCAGGCGGGCATCGTGCAGGTTCTTTTCCGGCACTGAGATCGCGCCGGTGGCTTCATCCAACTTGAACGGGATCTGCGCAGTGCGCAGCATGTCGGTGGCTTCCGCCGTGGCCTTGGCGTCCAACCCGGTATACAGCGGCGCGTAGGCAGGTTTCTGCGACCAGAAGAACACCATCAAACCGACCGCCATCGCACCGGCGATCATCAACAACGTGCCCATCTGGCGGAACACCGGAATGTCCTGGATCTTGGAAAGCGCCGCACCCGCCTTTTCGGCGTTCAGCGATTCCTTCAGTGCGTCCTTGGAAAGGGTGAGGGCCATGGCGTTGCGGGTTCCTGGTTCAAACGGCTTGTTTTTTTACGAGAAACATCTTTGGTCGGCTATTCGTTATCGCCTGCCGTTGCGACGGCATCTTTGCTACTGGTTCGGCTGTATCGCGGGGCGCAGCTCCGCTCTACGTTACAAAGGCATGTTCATCACGTCCTGGTAGGCCTGGACCAGCCGGTTGCGTACTTCGACGGTGGCGCGGAACGCCACCTGCGATTGCTGCGCCGCCACCATCACCCGCGCGAGGTCGGCACGCGGATCGCCAAGCTCGAAGGCTTGGGCCAATGCGCCGGCTTCCTTTTGCGTGGTATTGACGCCCTGGATAGCGTTCTGCAGCGTCTCGCCGAAACTAGGCGCCTTGACCGCGGCGGACTGGCCGAAGTCGATGGCACCTGGGTTCTGCACCGGCTCACTCCGCACAAATTCCGGTGCGCGCGTGCCCAGTTGGTTCTGGTAGCTGCGGATCTGCGACAGGATGGAAGAAACGGAGTCGGACATGGGCGGCTGCAGTAAGCGTCGGAGTGTCTTGTCAGGTTAGGGTCTATTAGCGCTATCGGGACAGGCCCCGTTGTCGTGTCCGGCGGTCAGGTGGTCGCGCGTGGCGCCGTGACAGGCTGGCCGCCTGTTCCAGCCGCGCGCGGCCGCTTGGCTGCCGGACATGGCAACCCGAAGGGCCGCACTTGAGCGCGTATGCGGCGGCGTCATCACTCGGTCATTTATCGACATAAATTCTCTCGTTCTTCCTTGCCGCATACGCGCTCAAGTGCGGCGGGGCCTATCCCGATAGCGCTAATAGACCCTATTGCAAGACGTGTGCCGAAATCGCTCTGCGCCGCTCGTCAGTTTTCCGTCGCCAGGGAAACTTCGTCGCGCTCCACACCGTACTTGCGCAGCTTTTCCACCAACGTGGTGCGGCGCAGGCCCAGCAACTGCGCGGCGTGGGCGACCACGCCACCAGCGCGATCCAACGCGTCACGGATCAAGTTCATTTCGATGCGGGCGATGTGCTCGCGCAGGTCCAGGCCTTCTTCGGGCAGGCGGTCGTCGGCTTGCGCAGCGGCGACCGTTGTCGCGCTGTCCGCCGGGCCGGCCAGGGTGACGGTGTTGGCCGCCACCGAGGTGGCGACGGCGACCAGCTCCGCCGGCAGCGGCGGCAGGTTTTCCGGCTGGTAACGCTTGGGCAGATCGTGCGCGCGCACCAGGCCACCGGGATGCAACACGGCCAGGCGTTCGACCAGATTGGTCAGTTCGCGCACATTGCCGGGCCACGGGTAGCCGCGCAGGGCCTGCAGGGTTTCTTCGGCGAAGCGCACTTCGCCACGGCCGGTGCGCGCCAGTTGTGCGGCAATGGTATCCACCAGCGCCGGCAAATCTTCGGTGCGTTCGCGCAGGGCGGGCATCTCGATGGGGAAGACGTTGATGCGGTAGAACAGATCCTCGCGGAACTGATTGCTGGCGATGCGGTCTTCCAGATCGCGGTGAGTGGCGGCGATCACCCGGACATTGCAGCGGATGGTCTGGCTGCCGCCGACGCGTTCGAAACTGCGCTCCTGCAGCACGCGCAGCAGCTTGACCTGCATCGGCAGGCTCATATCGCCGATTTCGTCCAGCAGCAGGGTGCCGCCTTCGGCCATTTCGAAACGGCCCTTGCGGGCGCTGAGTGCGCCGGTGAACGCGCCTTTCTCGTGGCCGAACAGTTCGCTTTCCAGCAGATCCGGCGGGATCGCACCGCAGTTGATCGCCACGAACGGTCCATCGCGGCGGGGTGATTGGTCGTGAATGGCACGTGCCACGACTTCCTTGCCGGTGCCCGATTCGCCCAACACCAATACGGTGGTGTCGAATGCAGCGACTTGGTCGATCAACCGGCGCAGGCGGACGACCGCCGGACTGTTGCCGGTAGGGCCGCTGGAAACAGCGGTCTGCGCTTGATGTTCGGTGTCCAGCCGCTTCAGGCTGGCGCGGCGCAGGCAACCTTCCAGCTGGGCGTGACGGATAGGCGATTCCAACGGCCACACGCCGGCTTCGTGCAGGCCATGCGCGGCGGCGAACGCGGCGGTGTCGCCTTGCAGCAGCAGGACCGGTGGCGGCAACGGCGTGCGTGCCAGCCAGGCGAAGAATTCCTTGGCCTGCGCGGTATCGTCCAGTTCACCGACGACCAGCGCCATCCAGTCGTGCGGACGGTGGCGGCCCAGATCCACGTCACCGAGGCTGGCAACCCAGCGCGGTGTCAGGTCCATGAATTCCAGCAGTCCGGCCAAGCGTTCGGCGCGGGCGGCATCGGCATCAATGACGAGGATTCGGGATTCACTCATGGCTGCGGTCGTCTCTGAACTTTTCTAGGATGGGCAAGACTTCCTGGATGTAGGAAAGCTTGCTGACAAAATTGTCGGCGCCAGCGCGCATGGCGTGCTCGCGGTGCTCGGCGTCGTCGAAATGGCTGGCGATGACCACGAACGGCGGGGCGTCCTGGGTCTTGATCAGCCGGGTGGCTTGCAGTCCGCCCATCTCGGGCATGGCCAGGTCCATCAGGACCACGTCGGGGCGGAGGGTTTCGGAACGTTCGATCGCTTCCAGCCCGTTGCTGGCGCGGCCGACCACTTCCAGCCAATCCAGCTTGCGCAGATGACGCACTGCCGCATTGATGAAGCCTTCGTGGTCGTCCACTAATAGAACGGTGATCTTGCTCATGCTTATAACGCTCCGCTAGCCGGCTTTTGCCAAAGCCGACACGTTACCGTGTCGGCGCTGGCGTGCGGGAGCGATATCAAGCTGTTCCCGGTACTTCGCCACAGTTCTGCGGGCAATGTGGATCCCCTGGCGAGCCAGCAGGCCCGCGATGGCCTCGTCGGCCAGGGGCTTGGCGGCCGGCTCGGACTCGATCAGCCGGCGCACCATGGCCCGCACGGCCGGACCGGAGACGCTGGCGCCTTCCAGGCGCACGGCGAAGAAATGCTTCAGTTCGAACGTGCCGCGCGGCGTCTGCATGTACTTGCCGGTGGTGATACGCGAGATGGTGGACTCGTGCATGCCGATCTCGTCGGCGATCTCTTTCAGCGTCAGCGGCGCCATGGCTTCGTCGCCCTGGGACAAGAAGCCTGCCTGGCGTTCGACGATGGCGCGGGCGGTGCGCAGCAGGGTGTCATAGCGCATCGACAGGCCGCGGGTCAGCCAGCGGGCCTCCTGCAACAGTTCGCGCAGCTTCTGCGCGCCGGCGCTCTGATCTGCATTCTGTTGATCAGCACGCTCCAGCGCGCGCTCGTGCATCGGCATGACCGACAGGCGCGGCGTGGTGGCGGGGTTCAAGGCCACGCGCCAGGCGCAGTCGGCGTGCCAGGCCACCACGTCCGGAATCACATACGCAGCGGCAGCCTCGGGCAGCAGCGCTTCACCGGGACGGGGTTGTAGGGACAGGATCAGGCGGACGGCATCGCGCACCTGGTCGGCATCCAGGTCCAAGCGGGTGGCGATAGCGTCGTAGTCATGGCTGCCCAGCAGGTCCAGGCAGGACTCGATGATGCGCTGGGCGATGGGACGGCCCGGCACCCGGCCGGCCAAGCCGGCCAGTTGCGCCAGCAGGCACTCGCGCAGGTCGCGTGCTGCCAGCCCGGTGTATTCGCCGTGCAGGATGCGTTGGCGCAGGCTTTCGGCGTGTTCGGCGGAAACACCGTGCTGGGCGGCGGCGATCATCGCCAGCGAGGCGGGTTCCTGCACCAGGTAACCGGCGTCATCGGTGTGCTCCAGCCAGAAGGCGGCGACCTGAAGGTCGGCATCGCTCAATTCCAGCGACAGCTTGGCGAGCACACGCACTTGCGGGTCGCTGGATTCGCCGGCCTCGATCCGCTGCATGCGGTCGTCATCGCCCTCGTTCCAACTGGTGCCGGGGATGTCCCACAGATTGGATTCGGGCAGTTCGTCGAAAGCGGCGATTTCGATGGCGGCAGCGTCAGTGCTGTCGGCGGCCAGGGTAGGGGACTCGGCGGTCTGCTCTTCCTCCAGCTCCAGCAGCGGGTTGAGCTCCAATGCGCGGCGAACTTCCATTTCCAACTGCAAGCCATCGAGTTGCAGCAGCCGGATCGACTGCAGCAGCTGCGGCGTCAGGTGGAGTTGTTGCCCGAGTTGAGTGGCAAGACCGGTCTTCATTCTTTCCCCTTCGGTGCCGTCGCTGGACTTTGGCGCCGTGGGAATACTTTGAGCCGATCGCGCCAGAAAAATAATCGGGGCGTTTCTGGTTGTGATGAGGACGCACCCGACCGCCTGTAGGGGTTTGCCCTACAGGGTCGGGTTTATGGGGGGTGGCGAGGGGTAGGGGGTGTTTGCCGCAACGGGATTCCGGCGCGGCGGGTGGGGGATCTCCGGTGTGCTGCAAGAGGTGAGCCAGTTTTCTTATGTAGCGTGCGCTGCACGCACGGCTCAGCTCTGAGTCCTTCGCTGCTGTTAGATATGGGCGCTGGCGCGGGCGGTTCATCGGAGCTGATGATCTACGCGCCTGCCGCGGGGCCCTACTTTCTTTGCTCGTGTGTACGGACCGGAGACCTGGGTAACGGGTGTGCGGGGACATGGGTAACACTTTTTTGGTCA
>NZ_JBDKXI010000011.1:0-30675 GCF_039710385.1 Pseudoxanthomonas sp. CCNWLY206-1
CATGCGCGCACTACTTTCCAGTCAGATCGCCAATAAGCGGTTGATCTCAGTATGAAAAACGTGGGGATACCTCAGGGTCAGAGTACATTTCTGACGAGTTAAAGCGCCGCCTTCCGATACGGAGGGTTCCTGTCTAATGTCGACTTTGCTTGGCGCCGTGATTGTCCAAGACGGTCGCAACCGATTGCTTCCGAGCAAACACTTGTCCTTCAGTTCTGTTTGGTCATCACAATATGCATCGCCTGCTCACTCGCGGCATGCTCGGTGATGACGAAGCCGCGCGCCGGCAGGTCGAGCCCGGCGAACAGCGGCTCGCCCGATCCGAGCAACACCGGCGAGATCGCGATGTGCATCTGGTCGATCAGATCCGCTTCCAGATATTGCCGGACCGTGGCGGCACCGCCGCCGATCCGCACATCCTTGTCGCCGGCCGCATCGCGTGCCCGGTCGAGTGCCTCGCGAATGCCGCCGGTAACGAAATGGAAGACCGTCCCGCCTTCCATCTCTACCGGTGCGCGCGGATGATGGGTGAGGACGAAGGCCGGGCAATGGTAAGGCGGATTGTCGCCCCACCAGCCGCGCCAATTCTCGTCCGGCCAAGGTCCACGCACCGGCCCGAACATGTTGCGCCCCAGGATCCAGGCGCCGACGCTCGCCGTCGCTCGGGCTGCGAAATCCTCATCGATTCCGCCGGTTCCGCCTTCCCTGCCGGACTGGCGCTGGAAGCTGCGGGTCGGGACGAACCAGTTGTGCAGTTCTTCGCCGCCTACGCCGAGAGGATTGTCCAGTCCTTGGTTGGGTCCTGCCCCGTAGCCGTCCACCGAGATTGAGAATGCGTCCACGCGAACTTTGCCCATTTTTCCTCTCCTTACGTCTGCTTGGGTGGGTCGATCAGGCGGATCTCGATTCAGCCCTTCAGCATATGGCTGAGATGCGTGCCCAGAGAGAGCCTGACTAGCGTCGGATTTCAGTTGCGAGGCTTGATGCTGATCAGGTTCGCCGTACGACGATAGCGCGAACGCTTTCCCTCCTTTCGGAGAAGGGAGCGGGATTCGACGCTAATCAGTTTGTGGAGGAAGGCTCTTAACTGATGACGATCGAATCGTTGTTCGGTGACGTCGCTAGGGAACACCTTAACCCAACGTCGGCCACACCGGCTTGAACGTTATTGCGGCCAATCGCGCGCGTGAGATTTTTCCCGGCAGGAACTTCGACCGCAAAGCCGACATTCCGAAAGGGATATGAAGATCGATGGTAGAGCGGCTTCCTCGAACGTGTTGTGCACTTCTAGCTCTTCCCGTTGCCTGTTTGGTTTCATATCGGCGTCCGCGGCCGCCCGCTTCACACGGGAACTCCACGTTCCCCCGGGTGCGGCCCTTGGCCTTACCCGGGCTACTCGCTTCCCATCAAGCACGCTTATGACGAGCCAGCGTAGCCCGGGTAAGCAAAGCGCACCCGGGGTGCTCTACACGTAATCCTTCCGTTCCCCGGGTGCGGCCGTTGGCCTTACCCGGGCTACTTGCTAGCCTAGCCGCTTAATATCTCATCTTGGTGGCGAATGAACATTTTGGCGATCATTGGTGCATTGGGTTCGCTGCTGGGTGGGCTGGCAACGGCCGTACTGGCTTACGTGGCATGGGTAAGTCGAAAAGCTTGGCAGCAGCAAGTTCGATTTCAACGCGAGATGGATGTAGCGGAAGCACTTTTTGTCCAATCAAAGCTGGTAGCAGACCTTCTGAAACTAATGTTCTATCCGTACTCCCAGAGAGGCGAGTCGGGGCGTATGCCTAAGCTGGAGGGTGAGACTGAGCAAGATTGGGCTCTTAGAAAGAACAGGCGCTGGGCGGATATCACGTACAACGAACATTCGGCTGATGTCGAGAAGCTTCGAGCTACCGCCTTGAGGGCGGGTGCGGTCTTAGGTGTTGATTATCAGGAGAAAGCATTCTGGTTAGTGGACTTTGTTCACGACATACTTGCGGCAGGCAGAGAGATGGAGGCATTCAGGAAAAACGCGGAAAAACAACATTCGCCCAATGAAGAAGCCAAGAAACGACAGCAGGAAACCTATTCCAGGATCGAGAGGCGCCAATGGTCAGACATGGAAAAGCTAAAGCGAATCGATATTGTTTATTCTGAGATTGAGAGGATGTGTCGCGATAGGCTCATGCAACGCAACAAGAAGGCGATCACGGTTGCTGGGGATCGTTGACTTGCCCGTACTCTTGTACAAACAGGTGTACAAACATCCTTGCAGTGTTCTTTGGGATCGGCCTGATAGCTACGAGGCTCCTGATCAAACGCTCTCTGGCTCGTGGTGACGCGGCCTAAAAATTCATTCAAGCCGAGCCCGCATCACTCCGGTATTGATCGGACAGCTGCTTGGGCAGGTCAGCTTATCTCAGCCGTTACCATAGGAGAGGTCATGAGTACTCACAAAGCTCGAATTCCCACCCTGGCTCTTGCAATCTCGATTGCTGCAGCCTCTTTCTCCGCCAATGCTGCAGATGCTTATAGCGTGTCATTGCGCTTGTTTCACAAGGGCGAAGAGTTCGGCGCGCCCAGAATGGTCGTCAAGAGTGGTGTTCAAGGCTCCATGGATGTTTCTGGCCCGGACAGCTACAGGCTCAAGCTGATTGCCACTGATGACGGCCCCGACCGCATTAAAATTTCCACGCAGCTGGACTCATCTCACGGCTCCATATCTCCGGAGGTGGTCGTACGGCCTGGCACACAAGCCACGGTCTCCATCGGAGATCTCAAGGTCGCGCTTACGGCTACCCCGTATGGCAGCTAACAACTCATTCAAGCCGAACCCGCTTCGCGGGTTGGCTTAATTCGGCGTAGGTGCCGCATATGCCCTGGTGGCTGTACGTATATCTCGTTGGCTATGGTGCCTTCACGTTCTTCTGGGTTCGAGATGACATCCGTGGTGGCGGCTCAAAAGCGCTCCTCGCTGCAGAGCTTCTATCAGATAGCTGCATGGTCTTGGTCGCTCTCGGCTACTGGCTGCTGCCCATCCGGATGTTCCTTGGCGCTTCCGCAGCTATTGTGTTCATTGCCGGCTTGGCTTGGCTCATCGTTGCGGGCATCCGAGACCTCCGTGAGACTTGGCCAACGGCTGATGGCGCTTTTGTGCAAGTAGGTACTGGACTCGCTGTTCTCGTTTTGTACGGGATTTTCTGTGGGCCGTTACTTTACTGGGGCTTCTTGTATGCAGTTCGCGGCATCACGGGCGGCACCTAGCCAGCGTAGCCCGGATAAGCGCAGCGCACCCGGGGGGCTCTACACGTATATCCTTCCGTTCCCCGGGTGCGGCCGTTGGCCTTACCCGGGCTACTTGCTAGATTCAAAGCACAAGGCATTAGGTTGTATTGACTCAATCTCTCCTTTCCAAGGGGTCTGGTTTATGACACAACTGGAAGCGATTCAGAGAGACATCCAAGCGGCACCCACCATCATGTGTCTCTCTGATGAGCAAGAATTCTGCCGCCGGCTCATGGCGATACCAGAAGCCGACCTGCTAGAGCAGTGGGAGCGGGTGGGAATCATCCTGGATCGGCTGCATGAGTCCCACACCTCCGTGGTATTCGACGTTACTTCAGAGAATGACTTCAGGTTTTTTGGGAATTGGGCC
This sequence comes from Pseudoxanthomonas sp. CCNWLY206-1, assembly GCF_039710385.1. Lineage (NCBI taxonomy): Bacteria > Pseudomonadati > Pseudomonadota > Gammaproteobacteria > Lysobacterales > Lysobacteraceae > Pseudoxanthomonas > Pseudoxanthomonas sp. CCNWLY206-1. The sequence goes on from NZ_JBDKXI010000011.1 coordinate 3,638, forward strand.
CGTGCATTCGCCAGCCAATTCCCGGACTTTCCTCAGTCGGCCGCAATGGTCGCACTGGCGGACGATCTTGAAAGTCCATTTTCGATGTGACCCGGCCAAACCATGAGGCAGGTTCTCGCAGTCTTGGTTCTATTCGCAGCAGGGTGCGCTGGCACTCCCACGCCTGCTGCAAACGAGGACTTGCTAGCAACGGGTTTTCCTGGCCTCCCTGGCGATGCACGGCAAGTCGCGGAGCGGTTGGCGGCTTGCTTCCACTTCGCAGGAGAGTTCAACGGTGACGGCTCCGATCGAGACAAGGAAGTTGCCTCAACCATGACAGACCTGCGCTGCGACAGCATTGACCGGGATGTATCTACTATTCGCCAAAAGTATGCCGACAATCGGGCGGTTCAAGAGGCCTTGGATGCCGCCTCTCAGCTGTAGGCGCCCAACAATTCATTCAAGCCGAACCCGCTTCGCTGATCGGCTTAGCTCGGGCGTTATGCCTCATTGGAAGTTTCGCGATGCTCCGCAATGCCGCTGATGCCAAAGCTGATGTCGACCGTTTTATACGTCGTGTCGTTGATGCCGACGCTGTCTGGTACTTGACGTCCGAAACCGGCACCGCCTGTTGCGACTCCAACGCTGAAGTGGAAGATGATGAGGAGGAGCCCGCCACGGTATTGCTCTTCTTCTCGGATCAGGCTTATGCCAAGAGAGCGCAGTCCAAGGATTTCCCTGCACATCGTCCAGCAAGCATGCCGCTCTTCGATTTCATGTTTCGCTGGCTGCCGGGTATGTCGGGTGATGGCGTTCTGGCCGGCCCAAACTGGGCCGGAGATCTATCCGGAATTGAACTGGATCCGTTCGAACTCAGACAGGCAATAGAATCCGCCATGTCTCCTGAGCACCTGGAGCGTCATGAAGCCATGTGCCGGGAACTGTCCGGGGCGAGTCATGAGGCCTAGCAGTTCAACTTCCCCCGGGGCAGTCTCCAAGTAATGGATGGTCGCGCTTAGCGATGCTACTCCGTCGCCACGAACGGGAATGCCGCTAGAACTTGCTGCATACGCCACCTGTCAGTGTCTTCACGGCCTATTACGGAGCCGCAACGAGAATCCGCCAAACATCTGAGGCGCTTATGGACATTGATCGCAGGACGGCTCTGGCTCGGATGTCATTGTTGGCGGCTGCTGCGGCCTTGCCGGGACTCGGCGCGACGCAGGAAGATCCCCATGCCGGACAAGGCTCCCAGCCTGCGGAACGCGGAACGCGCCTGCGAAAGATCGCAACCGAGGAAGCATTCACCATCCCGGAAATGGTCGAGCCCATGCGTGAGGTGCTGCGCCGGGGAGGTTCGAGCCTGGACCTCACGCTACTCGCCACCATCTATGGCGAAGCTTCCGGCGCGCCGCCGCAAACACAGCCGACTGTCCAAGCACCGTCGGGTACCGGCAAGGCAAGTTCCAATCGCGATGCGCTGGCGCGATTGCTGCTGCCGAAACTGCTCGACCTGGACGCGGCGCGACTGGCCGACATGGATGCCAATGGCGTCGACATGCAATTGGTCTCGCTGTCCATGCCCGGCGTGCAGATTCTCGAACCCGGAACGGCCGCCGCCCTGGCACGCGTTGCCAACGATCGCTTGAGCGAGGCCGTGCGCCGTTACCCCACGCGGTTCGCCGGCCTTGCGAGCTTCGCGCCGCAAGACGCGCACGCCGCCGCGAAGGAGATGGAACGCGCTATCAACACGCTCAAGCTCAATGGCTTCATCGTCAACTCGCATACCGACAACACCTATCTGGATGACCCACGCTACTGGCCGATCCTCGAAGCGGCGGAGGCGCTCGACGCACCGCTCTATATCCACCCGCGCGCGCCCTCGGACGGCATGGCGGTCCCCTTCCGGGATTACCGCATGGAGGGAGCGGTCTGGGGCTACGGCATCGAGACCAGCACGCACATCGTGCGCCTGATGTTCAGTGGCGTCCTCGACCGCTTCCCTCGACTGCGCATCGTCATCGGCCACATGGGCGAGGCGCTGCCGTTCTGGATGTGGCGCCTGGATTTCATGGGCGCCCCGGGTGCGCGTGGCGCCGCCCGCAAGAACGAGTTGAAGCCGAGCGAGTACTTTCGGCGAAACTTCGCCATCACGACCAGTGGCGTCGAAGATCCGCTGGCGTTACGGTTCTGCATCGACAAACTTGGGATCGACCACGTCATGTGGGCCATCGACTATCCCTTCCAGCCTACTGCTCCCGCCGTCGCATTTCTCGAGTCGGCACAGCTTTCCGACGAAGAACGGGCGAAGGTCGCGCATCGAAATGCAGAGCGCATATTCCGAATCACGGCATGATCGGCCGATTGCTTTGACAGCGAAACAGGGTCAGCGCCAGTAGCCCGGGTAAGCGCAGCGCACCCGGGGCGCTTCACACGGAAACTTCGAACACGTTACTGCGAATGGACGATGCGTGATGAAGAGGAACTGCAAGCCCTCGTTGACTACGTCCATATCAATCCTGTGAAGCACGGTTTGGTTGATGCGGTGTCGGAATGGCCGCATTCGACCTTTCATCGTTACGTGAGGAATGGCTGGTTGCCTTTGGATTGGGCGATACCATCTGATGCAACCGGAAGATTTGGCGAGCGTTGAGGCCTTCCCCGGGTGCGCTGCGCTTCCCCGGGCTACTTGCTAACCATTCAAGCCGGCGTAGCCCGGGTAAGCGCAGCGCACCCGGGGTGCTTCAAACGGAAACTCTGATCACCCGCGAATGCGATTTTTGGCCCTTGCCCGGAACGACACATTGCATGATCGCTGGCGTTACACAGACCGCATGGGTAACCTTCACCCATGGTCAGATATCGCCGCAATCGGATTGCAGGCGCAACGTATTTTTTTACTGTGACGTTGCGCAATCGTAGGAGTGACCTCCTGGTCCGTGAAGTAGACGCACTGCGCGACGCCTGGCGGACAGCCGCACGGCGCGTACCGCATGCCGTGATCGCGGCGGTCGTCTTGCCGGACCATTTGCATGCCGTCATTCGCATGGGCGACGACACGGCCAACTACCCGCGCCTGTGGCAGGACATCAAAAAGGGATTCACTCGGCGCACCTCTGAGCCGGGGTCTCCGTCAGCGTGGCAATCGCGTTACTGGGAACGGACCGTGCGTGATGAAGAGGAACTGCAGGCCCTCGTTGATTACGTCCATATCAATCCGCTGAAGCATGGCTTGGTCGATATGGTGGCGGAATGGCCGCATTCCTCTTTTCATCATTACGTGAGGAATGGGTGGTTGCCTTGGGATTGGGCTGTGTCTCCCGACTCGACCGGGCAGTTTGGCGAACGTTGAGGTGTTTCCCCGGGTGCGCTGCGCTTACCCGGGCTACTTGCTAGCTGCTCGCTTCGCCGTTGGGGATATCTCCACCATCGACTAAATGTTCCTTAAGCCAGCGTGGCTCCGACAACATCTCGGCGCCGTAGTGCTCGATAGCGGCGGGATCAACAAGCATGATGCCCTTGATGGCCGATTCTTGGCAGCTGTGCAATCGCTCGGCAACGATAACAAGAAGACGTTGGAGATTTTCCGGGCCAGGGTTTTGTCCGTAGGAATAGATCAGGTCACTCAGGGTCTTGTTGTAGCCGATAATGCCGGAAGCTTCGATGATCAATTGCCTGCCGCTCGATGCATCAAGCGCGCGACAGTCTTCGATGCGGCTTTCGAGAACACCCGCGGATTTCAAGGTAAACAGTTCGGTGAGATCGGTGAGGTCGGGCTTCTGATCAACGAGCAGCAGGGCCTTGCTTATCTTGCAAGCCTTCGGCCCTTTGGAGCTGCATTCGCTTATCACTCCGGCAAATGCCGTCATCAGATAGGCTTCGGCGTGCCCCCGCTGGCGTTGTCGTTCTTCAGACGCGAGTCGCTCGGAGCGCCGCTGTTGATAGGCCGCCAGGAAAATGGCGACAAGGATGGCGCCAATAGAACCCGCGGCTTGGAACCAGGCTGCCTGGACCGTGGCGTTGAGCGCGTCAGCACTCGACATCGGTGCCGTTGGGTCAATGACCTGAAACCACGGCTGTACTATCCAAGCCACCGCCACCACGGCAATCGCCGCGCACAGGACAAATCCCTTCTTAGCCCACATGGGTTCGCCTTCAACCATCGAGTTGGCGCCCAGCTTAAGGCTATGCTCTGGCGTGCGCTACTTGTCCCGGCTGCGGCGCACGAGCCAACGTAGCCGGGTAAGCGCAGCGCTTATCCGGCTACTCATTACCGCGATGGAAAAATGATTGACTCTCTCCAAGACAAACTGCAAAGGCAGCAAGAATCAAGGCGCATAGACGGTCTTTGATCTCATTCGTAGCCTCGCCTGGGAGAGCTCGCGGCGGGACGCCGCTCCTACGTCATTCCACGCGGATCAGCCTGCGGCGCTGGGCACCGGCGTGTTGAGCAGCTGCTGTTCCCATAGATACGCGATGCCGCTGCCGGCGAAGTGCTGGATGAGAATCTCGGTCAGCTCCTCGACATGCTCGGTGCGCGCCCAATCGCGTTGCCATTCGCCAGCGAGCGCCATCACGGTCATCACGTTCGCGCCTGCCGCGATCATTCGCTGGATGGCAACTTCGTGAGACTCCTTCGAAATCCCGCCCGACGCGTCGGTGATCACGGTCACGTCCCAGCCTTCGCCGGCGGCCTGGATGACGGGCATTGCGACGCAGACTTCGGTCCACAGGCCGGCGATGATCAGCTGCTTGCGGCCAGTCGCCTTGACGGCGCTGACCACATTCTCGTCCTGCCAGGTGTTCACCCAGGTGCGATCGATGACTTCCTGGTCCGGAAATACCTCGGTGATCTGCTTGAAGAGAAGTCCACCGCGCGCCGCGATCACGCTGGTGAGAACGGTGGGAACATTGAAGGCTTTTGCTAGCTTCGCCAGCGCGGTGGTGTTGTTGACCACCATATGCGGGTCATGGCTGTTGACGTTCGTGAGCTGGTAGGGCTGATGGTCGATCAGAACGAGGACCGAGTCTTCGGGGCGGAGAAGCGATGCGAGGCCATTACGAAACTTCATGAAGAGTCCTTTGCTGCCGTTGTGGGGGAATGGGGTATGCCGCGGCACACGCGGCTACCGAAGCGCTGCCTGCGCGGGACAAACCTTGCCATTCGCATTCGCACGGCGGTAGCGCCTGTTTGTGCCAAGCTGTGTCGCAGATCCGGGAACGCCGAACTGGCTATCCTTGTGTCACGCTGTATCGCACAACGGGAACGTCAATTGGATATCGAAGCGCTGCGGGCATTCGTGGAAGTGGCCGACGCGGGGGGAGTTTCGCCCGCCGCGCGCCGGCTCGGCGTTTCCAAGTCGATCGTCAGCCGGCAATTGGCCCGGCTGGAGGCGGAACTGGGCATCCAGCTGCTTGCACGAACCACTCGCGGTGCTGCCCTCACAGAAGCCGGTGCCACGTTTCGCGACCATGCCGCCAGAGCCTGTGCCGAGATGGACGCGGCCATGGACGCGCTCCTGCCCACGGGCGAATTGCGCGGCCGCTTCCGGATTGCGGCGCCGCTTTCTTTCGGCCCCACCCATTTCGCCCCGGTGTTTGCGGAAATGGCGCGGCGTCATCCGCAGCTTCACGTGCATGCCGCCTACAGCGATCGCTTCGTTGATATCGTCGCCGAGGGTTTCGACTGTGCGATCAGGGTTGGCTATCTGCAGGATTCCAGCTTGATCGCACGATGCGTTGGGCCGCTGCATGGAAAGCTCGTTGCGAGCCCGGGCTATATCGAAGCGCACGGTTCTCCGGAAACGCCGAAGGAACTGGCCGCCCATGAAGCGCTTATGCAGGGAACCGAAGCCTGGCAGTTCATGGATGGCAGCGAGATCGTCACCGTCCATCCACGCGGGCGCTTCAAAGCCGACAATGGCACCGCGCTCATCTCCGCCGCCGTCGCAGGACTCGGCATCGCCTGGCTTCCCGATGGCCTCACCAACGAGTATGTCGCCTCCGGTGCGCTGGTCCCGGTCATGACGCGCTATCCGCCGCCTCCGGCAGGCATCTATGTCATCCGCCCGCCGGGGCGGCACCCGGCGCGAAAGGTACGGGTGCTCACCGACATGCTGATCGAGTGTTTCGAACCGTTTCCCCAGCTTCCGGACGCCGGTCGCTAGAGCCGGCGGCGTCGGTGTAGCCCGGGTAAGCGCAGCGCACCCGGGGGTGCTTCACACGGAAACTCTACGTTCCCCGGAGGCTAGGTTGTTCGCCATCTAGCCGCGGCGCGGCGCGTTCTTCATCGCGGGCGCTTAGCGGCTTCGGGGCGCGGCTACGTTGACCTGTGAGGCCCCAACGTTGCTCCGCCGCCAGTCCGGTCGTGCCTGAAAGCCGCACGATAGGCGCCAGGAGAAATTCCCAGCCGGCGAGAGAAGTGCTGGCGCAAAGAATCCGCGTTGCCCAGGCCGCTATGCTCGGCAAGTTGATCCATGGGCAGGGTGGTGGTCTCCAGTAATTCCCGGGCACGATCGATGCGTTGCTGCAACAGCCATTGCAGTGGGCTGGTGCCAGTCTCCTCACGGAATCTGCGCGTGAGCGTTCGCTCGCTCAGGTGTGCTCGTGCGGCCAGATCGGAAAGCGAGATCGGATTTTCAAGGTTCTTTGTGGCCCACTCGCGCAAAGCGCCCAAGCCGGCATCGTTTCCGGGGATACCCCGGCGCTGGATGAACTGTGCTTGGCCGCCTGCGCGGGCAGGTTGTACGACCGCTAGCCTGGCGACGTCATTCGCTGCGGCCGCACCATAATCTTGCGCCACCAGATGCAGGCACAAGTCGATGCCTGCTGCCACGCCGGCCGACGTCACCACGTTCCCATCCTCCACGAACAAGACGTCGGGCCGTACATCGATGGCAGTAAAGCGCCGGCGAAACTCTTCCGAGTACAACCAGTACGTGGTGGCGCTGCGTCCATCCAGCAGCCCGGCATGTGCCAGTGCGAATGCGCCAGTGCAGATGGAAGCCACTCGTTTCGACGCCTTGTGAGCACGCTGCAATGCTTTGAGCACGGCGGGCTCAATACTGTTGCGGGCGCCGGTGCCGGCCACGATCACCGTGTCGGCGCCCTTCAAGATGCCCAAGCCTCGGCGCACCACCAGGCTCAGACCGTCGGAGGCTTTGACAGTCCCAGGGCGTGGCGTACATATCCGGACTTCGTACGCGGGCTTGCCGTCAACCAACGCGTTGCCAAGGATCAATCCCGGGATGGAAATATCGAAGGTGTTGACCGGCGGAAGGGCTACCACGACGACACGGTGCATGGCTGGAATATCCCGATAACTGTCAATTCAGCCACTAGCTTACTCCGGCCCCGGTACAGGATTCTGCTCACTCCTTTCTTCTAGTGAGTGGTTCATGTCCTACGCTGTCGTGATTGGTGCCGGTGCGACCGGCCGTGCGGTTGCCCGTCAGCTCGCCGAGGCTGGCGAGCAGGTCAAGCTGGTTACGCGGAATGGCTCTGGCGCGGACGCGCCCTTGATCGACCGCATTGCGCTGGATGCAGCGGATGCGGATGGGTTGGTACGCGTCGTTGATGGAGCGCGGACGCTCTTCAACTGCGCCATGCCGCGGTACGACCGCTGGCCCCAGGAATTCCCCGCGCTGGCGGCCGGCATGTTGGAGGTGGCCGAGCGTGCCGGGGTGGACTACGTGATGCTGGGCAACGTGTATGGGTATGGACCTGTTAGCGGCGCCGTGTTGGAAGACCATCCGCTGTCGCCTACCTCGGTTAAAGGCCGTATCCGCGCCAAGATATGGGAAGACGCTCTGCATGCGCACACGGCCGGGCGCGTACGTGCAACCGAAGTGCGCGCCAGCGATTTTCTGGGTCACGGCGCCTACTCGATCTACAACTTGATGGTGACGCCCAATGTGCTTGCAGGATCTCCCGCGTATTATCCCGGCGATCTGGACGTCGCCCATAGCTGGACCTATACCGAAGATGCCGCGCGCGCCCTGATCGCCGCCTCTCGCTCCGATGCGGCATGGGGGAAATCCTGGCACGTGCCGCCTTGCGCCAATATTTCGGTGCGCGAACTTACCGGCCAACTTGCTGAAATGGCGAATGCACCATCGCCGCAGCTGATAAGAATGACGGCGAAAGACGTCGTGGAGATGGGGCGCAGCGACTCGATCATGGCCGAGGTGGAAGAAATGCTCTACCTGTTTGAACAGCCGTTCGAGATGAGTGCCGCCGCAACGGCGAGCGTCTTATCCGTACAAGCTTCACCAATGCCGGAAGTTCTACGCGACACGCTTCGCCCCTGAAGCTGCAGAATTCGACGTAGCCCGGATAAGCGCAGCGCATCCGGGGCGCTTTACACGGGAGCTCTACGTTGTCCCGGGTGCGGCCTATGGCCTTACCCGGGCTACCTCCTACCTGTTTGAACAGCCGTTCGAGATGAGTGCCGCCGCAACGGCGAGCGTCTTATCCATACAAGCTTCACCAATGCCGGAAGTTCTACGCGACACGCTTCGCCCCTGAAGCTGCAGGCCCTCCGTAGCCCGGATAAGCGCAGCGCACAGCGCCACGATAGCCGCCCAGGGTTCGCGGAGAGCGCGCCACAGCGCGAATGACTAACGACCGTAGGCATGCCTTGCTCGAAAAACGTTGAGGCATTTCCCGGGTGCGGCCTTCCGCCTTACCCAGGCTACCCCGGGTCTGGGTTCCTAGCCTTCTATCCAGGCTGCTTGCCGAAGCTGCAAGAGCTGTTGTCCGCGCCACGTGTTCGGGGGCATGGGCGAGTAGGATGGGGGCGACCGTAACCAGCCCCAGGCGCGTCTAACGGATAGTTTCGCGCCGCAACCTGCAATCGCGAGGTGCTCATGGCAGAGGCGAAAACAAAACCAACGCAGTTGTCGACCGAGGAGTACATCGCGCAGATTCCTGATCCGGCGCGGCAGACAGACTGCCAGGAACTGCTTAAGCTCATGCGCCGCGTCACCAAGCAGCCGCCGGTAATGTGGGGCACCAGCATCGTGGGCTTTGGCAGCTACAAGTACACCTATGCGAGCGGCCACTCGGGCGAGGCATGTGCGACAGGGTTTGCTGCTCGCAAGAGCGACATCAGTATCTACTTGATGGTGGATACGCCGTCACAGCAGAAACTTCTATCGCATCTTGGCAAGCACAAGATGGGCAAGGCCTGTCTGTCGATCAAGCGACTCGCCGATGTCGATATCATGGTGCTGGAGCAACTCGTTTCCGAGTCGTTCACTGAAGTCAGTCGACGTCATGGAAGCCACGACGCCAAGTCAACGTAGCTACCCGCTTTCTTGCGGCTTACTCCCGCAAACGCGTATAGACCTGTCGCGTCGCCAGTACTTCGCCCTTGCCCGGCGGGGTGAAGTACAACTCGAATACATGGCGGTCGTCGCTTTCGATTTTGATCACGGTCCGCATGGGCACGGATTTTCCCACGGCCGCGATTACCAACGTGGACGAAATGCAATGACGGCTGGCGGAACGCCATCGGGAGACCTTCTAAGCGAGGTGCTTCAGGACCTTCGCCTTGCTCGCGCCTCCTATGGCCGCAGTGAACTGACTGCGCCATGGGGCGTGGAGATTCCATACCAGGAAGGCGTGCGCTTCCACTTCGTTGCGGAAGGTGCGATCTGCATGCTGACCGCAGGCCGGGAACCGCTGTGGCTGGAAGCAGGCGACGTGGTGCTTCTTCCCCACGGAACCGGCCACATCATTGCGGATGAACCCCGAAGGAAACCACAGCCTCTGAAGGATATGGCGCCGCAACTCGTGGGCAACTCCACTTACCGCCTTGCCGGCGGTGGAGGCGGCGCGCGCTCATTGATCGTGTGCTGCACGATTGCTTTCGACGGCCCGACTGCGCACCCGCTACTGGAACTTTTGCCGGACGTGCTGGTAGTGCGCAGGTCTGTTCAGAGCGAGAGTTCGTTGCCCGTGTTGCTGGACCTGCTGGCGTCGGAAGTCGCGAGCCAGCGGATTGGTTCGACCACCATCATGACGCGGCTTGCCGACATCGTGATGACGCAGATCATCAGAGCGTGGATCGAGACGCGACCATCTGATCTGTCTGGCTGGCCCGCCGCGGTGAGGGACCCGCAGATTGGCGCCGCTCTCGCCAAGATTCATCGGCTGCCCGGAAATGCATGGACAGTGGATACGCTTGCCGTGGCGGCCGGTATGTCGAGGTCGTCGTTCTCGGAACGGTTCGCAACACTTCTCGGCGTTTCGCCCGCGCGATATCTCCTGCAGTGGCGCATGCGCCTTGGCGCGGTCTGGCTGAAGAATGAAACCATGACCGTTGCCGAAATCGCCGACCGTCTTGGTTACGCATCAGACGCAGCATTCAGCCGAGCGTTCAAACGCTTCATGGGTTTTCTACGACGTCAACGTAGCCAACGTAGCCCGGGTAAGCGAAGCGCACCCGGGTCGCCTTACATGGGAACCCTACCTTCTCCGGGTGCAATCTGGATGGGGAGTCAACGTAGCCCGGGTAAGCGAAGCGCACCCGGGTGCCTTACATGGAAACCCCACCTTCTGCGGGTGCAATCTGGATGGGGGTCAACGTAGCCCGGGTAAGCGAAGCGCACCCGGGGCGCCTTACATGGAAACCCTACCTTCTCCGGGTGCAATCTGGATTGGGAGCATCATTCGAAGCAACGGGGCATGCTCGGCGAACGTTGAGGCGTTCCCCGGGTGCGCTTCGCTTACCCGGGCTACCTGCTCAGAAACCTTTCGATAGAACCAACTCTCGCTCAAGGCTACGGGTTTGGGCACGAGTATTTGCCGTAGTGGAATCCGTTGATCGCAGCCGTTGCGAAAGCGCCTTGGCCGCGGTGCGCAGCTCGGGCACGGCGGTGATTTCCCAGAGATGTCCGCGCAGCAGCGGCCCGATGCAATACAGGCCGGGGGTGCGGTCGCCATGCTGATCCAGTGCTTCGAAATCGTCCGACGCATTGATGCCCAAGCCGTGTTCGTCCGCGCTGATCAGGCCTGCCTCGCGCAGCTGTGATGCGAGCGGATGGGTGGTACGCAGAATGTCGGTATCCAGACCGGTCGCGCGGATCACGTAGTCGTACTGTTCAACCTGCACTTGCTCCTTGCCGCGTTCGCGAATGAGCGCCTCCGCGCTGTTCGCACGCAGTCCGGCCCTGAGCAGGCGGGCGGCGCGCACCTTGAGTTGTCCGGATGCCTGCAAGCCGCTGAGCAGGTCGGCCACTTCTGGAGCGACGCGATGGCGGGCGACTTCCCAGTAGGAACGGACGTGGCGCAGGAAGCGAGCGCGTTCCATCGCCGGCAATCCGCGCCAGAACGCCTGGGTGTGTGGCCGTAGCGCGTCGATCGCGCCGCGCCAGTCCGGCACGACGTGGGACAGCGACCGGATAGCGGCAACCAGCTGGCGAACATCGGGCTTGCGAAGCGCTTGGTGAACATTGGGCGGGAGCTCGATCGGTGCTCCCGGCGCAGGTGCATGGGATCGCGGCAGCAATCCATGCCGGGAAATAGCCACAAGTTCGCCACGGTGACTGCGGCGTACGAGGCTAGCAGCGACGTCCGCCATCGTCAGTCCGGTGCCAATGATCAGCACACGGGCATCCGAATCGATCTGGTTCAGCGCATCGTCCTGCCACGGCCACGCAATGTAGCGGGGATGCCGCGCCAGTCTTGGTCCGATGCCTATCAACCGCTGTGGCGGCAACGCACCCAGCGCCAGCACGACCTGGTCGCTGGCGAAATAGCTCCCGTCATCCAGATGCACGCGAAAGCCATTCCCGAGCCGATTGATGGCGATGGCTTCCTGGCGCAGCAGGGTCAAATTGCTGGCATTGTCCTTGGCTTTCTGCAGCCGGTCTGACAGGTATTCGCCATAAGCCAGGCGTGGCAGAAAGCCTTCGCGGCCCTGCTTGCCCAGGTTCAACCAGTCAGCGAATTCCCCCGGATTGTCGGGGTTCGCGCCCAAATGCGCGGCACGCACATTCAGCACGTGCTCCGGTCGCGTTTCGCCGTAGGCCACCCCGCGCGCAAAAGTTTCCTCAACGCCCACCAAGCAGACTTCCGTAGTCTTGTCGTTCTCGGAAGCGAGCAATGTCGCCAAGGTACCACCAGTAAATCCCGCCCCAACAATCGTGATTCGCATTGCCGCCTGCCTCCCGTTAAGTCGGATGACTTTCTAGCAACCGACTAGAATGAAAGTGTGAGGAAACGGTTACAGGAGTCGTCATTTCTTTTCCATTCCCGGAGGTGATCGGACGGACCCATTGAGATGCAAAGGTTGTGGCGAAGCTGCGGCAATTGATGGCAAGTGGTTATGTCGTTATGCCGCTGCCGTAGCCTAGGAGTGGAGCGCACCCGGGGGTGCTTCACACGGAAACTCCACGTTGTCCCGGATGCTCGGTCGTTCGTCATCTTGCCGCGCTGCGGCGCGTTCTTCATCGCGGCGCTCAGCGGCTATCGGGGCGCGGTGCGGCCGTTGGCCTTACTCGGGCTACTTGCTAGTGCCAACTACAAACATCGCTAACAAAAAAGGAAACAAATGCAACAGGAAGAACTCAAGGCCATCTTCGATCAACAGGCCTCCGGCTATGACAAGCAATGGGCACGAATGGCGCCCATTCGCGACAATTTGAATTTTCTACTCGAGTCCATCTTCGTCGACTTGCCAGCAGATGCGCGAATTCTCTGCGTTGGCGTCGGGACAGGGGCGGAGCTGGCTTACCTCGCGCAAAAGTATCCTGGCTGGACATTCACTGCGGTCGATCCTTCGGGTGCGATGCTCGATGTGTGTCGCCAGCGAGCCGAAGCAGAGGGATACCTGTCGCGTTGTTATTTTCATGAAGGCTACCTCGACTCGCTTGCCACCCAAGATCGGCATGACGGGGCCACCTGTTTACTGGTGTCGCAGTTCATCCTGCCACAGGAGGCCCGCACCGAATTCTTTCGCGGGATTGCAAACAGGCTGGTGCCCGGTGGAGTTCTGGCCAGCTCCGATCTGGCATCAGATATCGAGTCGAGTGCTTACGCCGCACTGTTACCTGTCTGGCTCAACGTCATGGCGCCAGGCGTGCAGACCGAACGACTGGAAAGGACGCGTGCTGCGTATGCCAAGGACGTGGCGGTACTGCCGCCCAAGCGGGTCGCCTCCATCATCGAATCCGCCGGCTTTGAACCGCCGGTTCAGTTCTTCCAGGCGGGCTTGATGCACGCGTGGTTCACCCGGCGCATATAGAAGCGCGCTGCCCGCAAGTTCACGCTTCCATAGCGTTGAACCGGCCAAGAATATTGCCAAGCGATTTTCTTGAACGCGGGAGAACAGATATGGAGCTGGTGACCCATAAGAAATTCAAAAGCGGTCATTTGATGCCGTGGGGAAAGGGGACCGTCGTTACCGGCGCCAAGGGAATGGTCTATCTGTGCGGAAACACGGCGACCGCTGACGATTACGATCCCACCGGCAGTAAAGGTGGCTTCGGCGGCGACGCGGCAGCGCAGTGGCGCGCGGTGCTCACCAATATCAAATCTGACCTGGAAGAGCTGGGTAGTTCACTCGAGTACCTTGTCCGGCTGACCATCTTCGTCAAGGGACCATTCCCCGATGGCGGCGTGCTGAGTTCTCCCAACTACCATCTGGATGTGATGGACGAATTCTTCGCCGAGCATTGCCCCAAGCACTGCAGCTACAACAATCCGCCGCCCTCGGAAATCATCGGCGTCGCGGCGCTGGCGCAGCCCGATATCGTCGTTGAAATCGTCGCAGTCGCCGCGCTGCCGGACGAATAGAGATCGCACGGCCATGGGGCGGGTCAAGCCCACCGGACGAGAAACCATGGCATTCCATGAAGTGGGCTTGGTGCCGTGACTACGGATCGTTACAGGGAACGGCGTTGTACACCGCGTCTTTGACAGCGACGTCATCCGGCACGCCACAGAAGCGCGGATTCCGCATGCGCTTGCCATCCGCGTTGTCCTTGAGAAAGCCGCCTTCGTCTATGGGATCGGCGGCATCGACAACTGCCACTTCAAAGTGAACATGGTCGAGCATCGCGCATCCAACCGCATCCTCGTCGCCTATGTATTGTCCGGCAGCGACCATGTCGCCGACCTTGAGGCCCGCGGCGCTCGAAACCGATCCTTGGGCCAGGTGGGAGTAGGTCGTCCATTCGCCGTTGGGGTGGCTGATCCATACGTAGTTGTTGCGGCAGTCCGCGGCGGCGCGGCCGCTTTGCTGCTCCGCGTAGCTGTCCTGTATCGCGGCTATTTTCCCCGCGGCGGCGGCGGTGACGCGATAAGGCGTCTGGCCATCGACGGCGTACAGGTCAATGCGGCCCACGGGCCGGTGCGTCCTCGCATCATCGAAGACCTTGACTCGCGTGCCGTCTGCGTAGGGCAGGCGGTAGTGACCTTCGCTCGTCGGCGGAGGCGACGGTGCGTCACCCGCGTTCACGGCACAGGGTACGAGGAGGACGGCAAGCAGTAAGGCGGTTTTCGAATTCATGGATAGATCCGATAGAAACTCAATTAGGTGTTCCGTCGATGTGAAGCTGTCGCAGTCGCCACGTTGCCGGATTGTACGTAGGATGGTTCGAGCTTCGCGACACCCATCGCCTAGCAGTGAAACATCCAAGGCAACGCCCCCCTGCAACCGGCTGAAAGGAATCCCGTGCTCTGGAAAAAGATAACCCTAGGAACTCTTCTCGCCACCGCAAGCGTTCTTTGCATTGGCTACGCCATGGCCTGGGTGTCGCTGACATGGTGCGCGGATGAAACCTACCGAAAAGTCAGTATGCAGAACGTCCGCGACGGCGATTTCCCCTTGCTGCAGCGGAATGACGTTTCCGCCAGAGTAGTGGGGCCATTCCTGGTCGAAGTGTCTTATCTGACGCACGAGGATCTACACGGGTCGGTTCACTACGTGCGTTATTGGGCGTTTCCCTGGGGTCGATCCGAGCCCTCCTCGGTGGTAGTTCGCCTGGTTGGACTGGACTGAGCCCGTCTTCGCTGATCAATCGCAGGGCCTGTCGCGAAAGAGCTATTTCGGCCTTCGCGCTAACCCTCCAGAAAATGTAATCTGGCCGCCATCGTGAGCTATCGAAACCGGAGTCGCGCTATGGCTTTTGGCATGAAGATCGGCATGTGGGGCATCGCACTGGCGCTGGTGGCGGCTGATGCGGTGGCGGCCAAAGCGGACTTCGCCTGGCCCGACGGAAAAAAGGCCGCGGTCAGTCTGGCGTATGACGACGCTCTGGATTCGCATCTGGACAACGCAATCCCGGCACTTGATCGCCACGGACTGAAGGGCAGCTTTTACCTGCAGCTGTCGCGCGAAACCGTGCTGCGGCGCATGGCCGAATGGCGCGCTGCCGCCCGCAACGGGCACGAGCTGGGCAACCACAGTTTGTTCCACCAATGTTCCGGGTCCCAGCCGGGACGCGACTGGGTGGAACCGCAGCGCGATCTGGATTCCACCACCGTGGCGCAGATGCGCGACCAAGTCATGCTGGGCAACGTCATGCTGCATGCGATCGACGGCGCAAGCGAGCGGACCTATACCGCGCCGTGTGTCGAGAGAATGGCGCGCGACGGCGATTATGTCGCGGCGATAGGCGACCAGTTCGTGGGAATAAAGATGGGCGGCAACGCGATAGTCCCGAACATGCGCAAGCTGGATCCGCTGGCAGTGCCGATCGGGGGACCGGTCGACGTGACTGGCGAACAGTTGATCGCGCAAGTAGAGCAAGCCGCGCGGCAGGGCACCATGGTCAACTTCACCTTCCACGGCATCGGCGGCGATTACCTGAGTGTGTCCAACGAAGCCCACGAAAAACTGCTCGCCTACCTGGACGCGCATCGCGACATCTACTGGACCGACACCTTCCTCAACCTGATGCGCTGGGTGCGGAAGCAGCAAGCGGAACAAACGAAAAAGCCGTAGGTCGGCCCTACGCGGCCGACGCGAAACGTATCAAGTCAACGTCAATGCCGGATGATGCACTTCGGTCGGTTCACGCAATCAGTCGCCGCGACGATTCGCGGCGGCTGCGCGATCCCAGCGGAACATCCGTCCATACATTAGCGATGCGCCTGACCGCCTCCACCAATTGCTCCTCCGGCTTCGCATACGGAATCCGCAGCCGGGTATCGGATCCGCCTTCCACACTGAACACCGGGCCCGGCGCCAGGTAGACCCCCGCGCGTTCCACGTCGGCGGCCAATCGCGTGGCGCTGCCATGAGGCAATTGCACCCACAACGTCAGTCCGCCGCCGGGAAGCCGGAAGCGCCAGCTCGGCAAGTGTTCCGTCAAGGCTCCCGCCAGCGCATCCCGGCGTTGCCGCAATTGCTCGCGCCGGACCGCGAGGATGTCGGTCGCGCCGAGCAACTCCGCAATCACCAACTGATCGAAGAGCGAACTGCCCAGATCTATCTGCACGCGCGCCGCGATGATCCGGCTGACGAGTTCGCGCGGCGCCCTGATCCATCCCACACGCAAACCACCCCAGAACATTTTCGAAGCGCTGCCAATAGTGATGGCGTCGGCGGCATGCGCGGCGAAGGGAGCCGGCATCGCTTCGTCAGATAGACGGGTCGCCTGCAAGGATTCATCGACGATGGCGATCGTGCGCGTGGCCTGCAGCGCGCTGGCGTATCGCGCCCGCGTCGCATCGTTCATCAGGAAACCGGTGGGATTCTGGAAATCGGGAATCAGATACGCGAGATGCGGCGAGGTCTGTCGCAACGTGGCTTCAATGCCATCCATGTCCCAGCCTTCATCGCCCGGCGAATCGGACAGCGGCGAGCTGATCAAGCGCCCGCCGCCAAGTCGTAGCGCTTCGATGGCGTTCGAGTAGACCGGCGACTCGATCATGACGCGGTCGCCCGGGCGCGAGAGCGCACGCGCAATAATCGCGATGCCCGAAAGCGCGCCTGAGGTGATGACGATCTGCCCGGCGGTCGTGGGCAATCCGCGCCGCGTGTACGACTCGGCGATGATCGCCTGCAGGCCCGGCAATCCTGATGGCAGGTATCCATCGCTGGCCAGATAGGACGGCAGCGCGGCCAGCGCGCGTTCGTAGGCGGCCGCAACACCCGGTGTCGCCGCACCGGCCGCGCAATTGAGATCGATCGCGCCTTCGGATGATTGCGCTACACCGAGAGGATGCAGCGCATGGTCGTGTGCACGACGAAGATCGATCGGCACGGTGGCATAGGTTCCCGCGCCTTGCCGAGCCGTGGCGAATCCGGCGGCGATCAGATCCGCATACGCGCGGGTCACGGTATTGCGGGATACACCCAGCGCCTCGGTGACGGCGCGTTCGCTGGGCAGGCGGGTGCCGACGGGAATGCGGCCATCGCCGATCAATTCCTGCATTGCCTGGCGCAGGCCGCGATAAGCGGGCGAGCGATTGAAACCGCTGACGAGCGCAGCGAGGCGTTCGGGGGCGATGGACCGGTTCATGAGGCCACTATCGCACGATTGGCTCTATGGGAAAGGGCCAATCGGCGCGATGGTGGCCCTATGAAAACCACTACTTCCACTGCCGGGCTGGCCAATCTCGGGCCCCTCGCGCAACTCAAGGCCGGGCGACTGCCCGAACGCCTCACGCGACTGCTGCTGGGCCTCTGGCTGTACGGCATCGCCATCGCATTGATGATCGAAGGCGCCTTGGGCGCCTCGCCTTGGGATGTCTTCCACCTGGGCGTGGCGCGGCACGTGCCGTTGTCCTTTGGCGTGGTGATGATCATCGTCGCGGTCGTCGTGTTGCTGGCCTGGATTCCGATGCGCCAGATGCCGGGCCTGGGCACGCTGGCCAATACGCTCCTGCTGGGACCGTTCGCGGACATCAACCTTGCACTGCTCGACACACCGGACAGCCTGCCGGTGCGGTGCGCCTATCTGCTGGGCGGCGTGCTGCTCTGCGCGTTGGCGACGGCGCTGTATGTCGGTGCCCAGTTAGGTCCCGGCCCGCGCGATGGATTGATGACGGGACTCGCGCGCCGCACCGGCTGGTCCATCCGTCGCGTCCGCACCGTCATCGAAGTCACCGTACTCGCCATCGGCGCACTGCTGGGCGGAACCGTCGGCATCGGCACCGTGGTGTTCGCACTTGGCGTTGGGCCGGCAACGCAATTCTTCCTGCGTTATCTGGTGGTGCGATTGGATGCGCCCCGTCGCGACGCGCTGCCTGGAGAAGCCTGAAGAGCACCCGCCGTGCTGCGCTAGCCGCATGCCGGCGGACGTAAGAAGAGGCGCGTCTTGTCGCCAGCCCCGATGTCCAACGCGACTCCAGTTCTACTCTTCTCAGTCCTTGTGCTTCAGCCGCGGCATCCGGAACAGCACCCGGCCGACCAACGACATCGCGCGCATGACCTTGGCCGTCTTTTCGTCGGCGGGGAAGAACGACTCGATGGCCAGCTCCGACAACGTCACCTCGACGGGCGTGCCGAATACGGTGATGGTGCTAAGGAAGGCGAGTTCGCCGACTTCGGTGCGCAGGCGCATCGGCACGGCGATCGCGGTGGGATCGGGCGACTCGTCGTCGTAGTCGGGCGCGGGATAGGACATCAGTTCCTGAAGCAGATCTTCGAGCACGCTGTCGCCGGTGGTCTCGATCTGCCTGCGCAGACGATGGATCAGGTGCGCGCGCCACTGGCCGAGGTTGACGATGCGCGGCGCAACACCCTCCGGGTGCAGGCTGAGGCGCAATACGTTGATCGGCGGTTCTAGCAAATGGGGCGCCACGCCCCTGAGGAACGGCGCCAGCGCGCGGTTGGCGGCATGCATCTGCCAGTGGCGATCCACGGCGAGCGCTGGATACGGCTCGTGGCCACGCAACAGCAGCTCGATCGTCTGCCGCGCCGCCGCCAGGGTCGAATCGTCCAGCGAGCGCTCACCGTAGACCGGCGCGTAGCCGGCCGCGGTGAACATGTGGTTGCGGTCGCGCAGCGGCACGTCGAGCCTGTCGGACAGGCGCAGCAACATCGCCCGGCTGGGCTCGGAGCGGCCGTTCTCAAGGAAGCTCAGATGGCGCGACGAGATGCCGGCCAGGCCGGCGAGATCTTCCTGCGAGAGCAGTCGCCGGCGGCGCCAGTCGCGCAGTTGTTCCCCTACCGGGCGTTGTGCAGAAGCGAGCGTGGTCATGACCTGGAACGATAGCCGATCGCGGTAACGAAACGTCATTACCTGGCAGGTAATGGTGTTGATAACGGCGGCCGTCCAGCATCACCACCATCCAACCACAGGAGTCCCGCCATGTTGCAGCGCATCCTCGCCAATCCGAAGTTCCTGCCCCGCCTGTTGCTGATGGACGGTCTTGCGACCGGCGCCACCGCCCTGTTGCTGCTGACCGCGGCCGATACGCTGGCACCGCTGCTGCAACTGCCTGCCGGCCTGCTGCGTGTCGCAGGCCTGATCTGCGTGCCGTTCGTGGCCTGGGTGCTCGTGCTCTCGCGCGGTCCGGTGGTGCCGCGCGGCGCGATGGCCGCGGTGATCGCGATCAACATCGCCTGGGTGGCCGCCAGCGCCTGGGTCGCATTCGGTGGCAGCTGGCAACCGAGCATGTTCGGAGTGGTCTTCGTCACCGGCCAGGCACTGGTGGTGCTGACCTTCGCCGAACTCGGCTGGTTTGGCCTGCGTGCCTCGCGTCAGGCATCGCCCGTTCCGGCCTGAAGACCGATGCGGCACGCGTCGATGGCGACGGCCCGGGATATCGGGCCGTCGCCTTTCATGACGAAAGCGGATAGCCCTTCGTAGAGCGGAGCTTGCTCCGCTGCTCGTCGATGCGATGCACGTGAGGCACACGATGCACGAAGAACGGCGGAAGCGCATAACCACTGGCCGTTGTCACTCGCCATTGCGACGGCCATGCCGCTCCCACGCTGTGGGCTGTCGATGCGTTGCTATGCCGAGCTGCCGATAGGATATCGGCGCTACGAGAGCTGCCGCCATCAACCCAGCAAATTCCCCAGCGCGCCTTCGAGCTCGGGATACTGGAACTTGAAGCCTTCCGCCGTTGCATGCGTCGGAAGCACGCGCTGTCCGGTCAGCAGTAAATTCGACATTTCGCCGAACAACATCTTCATCGCGAATGCCGGCGTGGGCAGGCGAGCCGGGCGATGCAGCACACGTCCGAGCGTCCGGGAGAATTCGCGTTGCATCACCGGTTCCGGAGCGGTGCCGTTGTAGGCGCCGCCGGCCGCATCGTTTTCCAATAGCCATTCGATCAGGCAAACCAGGTCGGCGCGGTGCACCCAGCTCAACCATTGCCGGCCATCGCCGATGGGACCGCCCAGGCCCCACTTGAAGGGCGGTAGCAGCTTGGCCAGCGCGCCGCCGTCGGGGCCCAGCACAATGCCGGTACGCAGGCGGCAAACCCGCACGCCGAGCGCTTCGGCTTCCAGTGCCTCGGTCTCCCAGTCGCGGCACAAGTGGGCGGCGAAGTCGTCGCCAGCAGCGGTGGATTCGTCCAGCGGCGTATCGTCGCGTGGGCCGTAGTAGCCCACCGCGGAACCCGAAACCAGCACGCGGGGCCGGACCAATTGCGTGGTCATCCAGGCCACCAGGCGCTGCGTGGTGCCCAGCCGCGAATCGCGGATCAGTTGCTTGCGCCGTGCACTCCAGCGACCTTCCATCAATGGCTCACCGGCGAGATTGACGACCGCTTCCACATCGAAAGCTTCGCTGACATCACCCAGCACACGCGCCGCCGGCAGCAGCGCTGCGGTACGTTCCCGGTGCCGCGTCACCACACTGATCGTATGACCGACCTGCAATAGCCGGTGGCATAGCGCCCGCCCAATGAAGCCGGAGCCGCCGGTGATCAGCACGTGCATGGAAGGAGGTGTCTTGCCGAGGGAGCGGCAGTGTACGCCCCGCCACGTGTTCCGCCTGTGGAACGGATCGTGTGCGGTGATTCGAGTCACCCGCTATTAAACTGGCGGCTCCCGCGGCTCGTGACTGGGGATTTCTTCTGAACAAAATACGCGCCATTTGCAGCGTTCGGGCATGACTCCCGACAATCGCATTCCGCTGTTGCTGCTGCCCGGGCTGCTGTGCGATGGACGTTTGTGGCGGGATCAGGTCGCAGCGTTGGAATCGATCGCCGCCATCCAGGTGCCGGACCTGACGCTGGACGACAACGTTGCCGCGATGGCGGCACGGGTGCTGGCGGCAGCGCCGGCACGGTTCGCACTGGCGGGATTGTCGATGGGCGGCTATGTGGCCTTCGAGGTTCTGCGCCAGGCGCCTGAGCGGGTGTTGCGGCTCGCACTGTTGGACACCAGTGCACGCCAGGACGAACCCAAGCGAGCGGCGGTGCGGCGTGCCGGGCTGGCATTGGCCGAACGCGGCCGTTTTGCCGGGGTCACCAACAAGCTGCTGCCGCAACTGATCCATGAAAGCCGGATTGGCCTGCCTGTCGGCGAGGAGGTGATGGCGATGGCGGCACGTGTCGGTCGTGAAGCCTTCATTCGCCAGCAACGTGCCATCCTTGAACGGCCGGATTCGCTGCCGTTGTTGCCCACCATCGATCAACCGACGCTGATCGCGGTAGGCGATGACGACAGGATGACGCCACCGGAGGAATCGCGCATCCTGCATGCCGCGATACCGAACGCCCGCCTGCATGTGTTCCGCCAGTGCGGCCACTTGCCGGCGATGGAACTGCCGCAGGAAACCACAGCCGTGCTGCGCGATTGGCTGACTGATTGAAGCCAGCCGTCGCACGGCAATGTCGTATTCAACAGCGAGGAGCGATGCATGGAATTGGGAATGATCGGGCTGGGACGTATGGGCGCCAACATGGCCGAACGGCTGGCAAAGGGCGGTCACCGCGTCGCCGGCTATGATCCGGGCGGACCCGCTCGCGAGGCAGCTGCGTCGCGCGGCATTCATCCGGCGGGTTCGCTGACGGAGTTGGTCGGTGCGCTGTCGACGCCGCGCGTGCTCTGGCTGATGGTGCCGGCAGGCCGCATCGTCGACGAAACCCTGGCGGCACTGTTGCCGCTGCTGTCGCCCGGCGACACCGTGGTGGACGGCGGTAATTCCTTCTACAAGGACACGATGCGGCGCGCCGCCCAGTTGACCGAAAGCGGCATGCACTACATCGATTGCGGCACCAGCGGCGGCGTGTGGGGATTGGCTGAAGGTTATAGCCTGATGATCGGCGGAGAATCCGCTGCCGTGGAGCGCCTGCAGCCGATCTTCGCGACATTGGCGCCTGCCACGGACAAAGGCTGGGGCCGGGTGGGACCCAGTGGCGCCGGTCACTTCACCAAGATGATCCATAACGGCATCGAGTACGGAATGATGCAGGCCTACGCCGAAGGCTTCGCCATTTTGCAGCATAAAACCGAATTCGATCTGGACCTTCACCAGATCGCCGACATCTGGCGCGATGGCAGCGTGGTGCGCTCGTGGCTGCTGGATCTGACCGCGGATGCGCTGAAGAAAAATCCCGCCATGGCCGGCATCGCACCGTATGTCGAGGATTCCGGTGAAGGCCGTTGGACCGTGGCAGAAGCCATCGACCTCAACGTCGCCGCACCGGTCATCACCATGTCGCTGCTGGAACGCCTGCGCTCGCGCGACGACGATTCCTTCGCCGACAAACTGCTGGCCGCCATGCGCAATGAATTCGGCGGGCACCGCATCAAGACGGATTAGAAAATCCCGTTCTTTGTAGGAGCGCCGTCCCGGCGCGAGCTCTTCGCTTTTGTCGTGACCTGACGGGAAAAGCTCGCGGCGGGACGCCACTCCGCGCCCCGATAGATGTTCAGGGTGCGTGGTCAAGAACGCGCCGCAGCGCGCCCAGATGGCGAACAGCAGGCTTTAGGTGCTCTTCAAACACACGGCCGCAGGCTTGCAAGGATAACCCCGTAGGAGCGCCGTCCCGGCGCGAGCCCTTCGCTTTTGTCGTGATCTGACGGGAAAGGTTGATAACCCGGTAGGAGCGCCGTCCCGGCGCGAGCTCTTCGCTTTTGTCGTGACCTGACGGGAAAAGCTCGCGGCGGGACGCCGCTCCTACAAAAGGAAGAAAAGCACAGATCACCGAAATTTAGCAGCCGGCCTGCTAGATTCCGCGTCCCACGCAGGAGCCAATGCATGAAGATCATGATGGTGTTGACGTCGCACGACAGCTTGGGCGACACGGGCAAGAAAACGGGTTTCTGGCTGGAGGAATTTGCCGCGCCGTACTACATATTCAAGGATGCCGGTGCGCAGATCGTGCTGGCTTCGCCCAAAGGCGGCCAACCGCCCTTGGACCCCAAGAGCGACGCCCCGGATGCGCAGACGGCCGCTACCGTGCGCTTCAATGGCGACGCCGATGCGATAGCTGCGTTGGCGCAGACGCGCAAGCTGGTCGAGGTGATCAACGACGACGTGGATGCCGTGTTCTATCCCGGTGGGCACGGCCCGATGTGGGACCTCAGCGAAGACGAGCATTCCATTCGACTCATCGAAAACACATTCGCGGCCGGCAAACCGGTGGCTGCCGTCTGCCATGGACCCGCCGCTCTTCGTCACGCCAAGGGAGCGCTTGGCGAGCACTTGGTAAAAGACAAACAGGTGACCGGTTTCAGCAACAGCGAGGAAGCGGCAGTGGGCCTTACCGGGGTCGTGCCGTTCTCGTTGGAAGACGTGCTGAAGGCCAATGGCGGCCAGTACACCTGTGGTGCCGATTGGCAGAGCCATGTGGTCACCGATGGCTATCTCGTGACCGGGCAGAATCCCGCATCGTCCGAAGATGCCGCGCATGCGGTGCTGGCGCTGTTGAGATAGCCAAAAGACGCTTCTTGTAGAGCGGAGCTGCGCCCCGCGATAGCCAAGAGCCAATGGTAGTAGGGCCGTCGCAACAGCAGATGATGGCGAACGTCTTGGCGCTTCTCGTAGAGCGGAGCTTGCTCCGCTGCTCTTGATCCATGCGCTTGATCCGTACTCTTGATCCGTACTCGCAAGGCGCGGCGCGAAGAACAGCGGAGCAAGCTCCGCTCTACGACAGCAAGAATGCATGCCGACGCTGAACCACGTTCACGGACGCTTACACCCAGCTGGGTAAGTTGGCCGACGGGAGGCAATGAGCGATAGCGATGAAAGAGGTTCCCCAGCACGTGTATACCAAACAGGAAGACATAGACCGTCTCGAAGCACGCATTGTCGAACTTCCGGACGAAGCCATCGTGAGAGTCCAGTTGTTGAACGGACAGCAAGTCGAAGGTGTGGTGTCGGTGCGGCCCAGCATGCAGGTATTTCGCAACGATGAAGGTGTGGAAGGCTTCAACGCGGTCGTACGTATCGATGATCGGAAGGATCCGGGGCGGGCCTATTACCTATGGATGGACCAGATCAGCGACGTGCTGCGGTTGGGTTCCGATTGACATGGTCAAGACCTCGATCTGATCCCGACATACAAACACGATGTCCTCGCTACCTGCCGCCGATATCCATTGCCCGTATTGCGGCGAGGTCATCACCGTCTTCATCGATGATTCCGCGGGCGATGAGCAGCAGTACACCGAAGATTGCCAAGTCTGCTGCCAACCCATCGTGATCAGCGTCGCGCTGGACGAAGACGGTGAACTGCGCGTCATTGCGCGTAGCGAGGGAGAAGCCTGACCACGCTCATCAGTGGCCTGGGCTGGTGACGTCCTGGTCCGGGTAATCCTTCTCCGGATCGCGTTCGTCGCGGCTGTTCGTATGATCGGGCTGGTCGGGTTCTTTGCGTTTGACCTTCTCGTTCCGATACTTGTCGGGGGTATTCGGCGTCTGCTGATCGCTGCGGTGGGCTTTCATCGGTATTTCTCTCGCGGTGTTCTTCCGGACATGGCCGGGCTTTCCTCTGCGGGGTCCACGCACGGTAGCCGGGGCAATGTCATCACCACGCGAAACCGGATGCCTGTTCGGTTGACGCGCTTTTTCCAGATGCGCTCCTAACCTGCAGGCTCAACTGCAGGAGCCGATTCATGCGTAAGCAGATCATGGCCCTGATGGCCGGCTTGACGCTGATACTGCCGGGTTGTGCGCAGCGTCCAGGCACCGTCGTCGAAACCGGCTCGCGGACGGTACTGCCTGCCCCGGATAAGCAACATATTCCAACCGTCAATATCGCACCGGCGGTGGGATGGCCGCAGGGCGTCGCGCCTGTGCCAGCGCCGGGTCTGGCGGTATCGCCTTTCGCCAAAGACCTGGATCATCCCCGCTGGCTGTACGTGCTGCCGAACGGCGATGTGCTGGTGGCGGAAACCAATGCGCCGCCCAAGCCGGCTGAGAAAGGCCTGCGTGCCTGGTTCATGAAACGTGCCATGAAGAAGGCCGGTGCGGGTGTTCCCAGCGCCAATCGCATCACCTTGCTGCGCGATGCGGATGGCGACGGCGTCGCCGAGACGCGTAATGCGTTTCTGCAGAATCTGTTCTCGCCGTTCGGCATGGCGCTGGTTGGCGACCAGTTGTACGTCGCCAATGCCGATGCAGTGGTGCGATTCCCCTATCGTGAAGGAGACCGCAGCATCGGCGCAGCGCCGGTCAAGGTCGCCGATCTGCCGGGCGGGCCAATCAATCATCACTGGACCAAAAGCCTGGTCGCCAGTGCTGATGGCAAGCGGTTGTACGTAGGTGTGGGTTCCAACAGCAACGTCGGCGAGAACGGAATGGAGAATGAAGTCGATCGTGCGGCCGTGCTGGAGATCGATATCGCTACGGGGCACCGACGCGTGTTCGCATCGGGGCTGCGCAATCCGGTGGGATTGGCCTGGGAGCCGAAAACCGGAGCGCTGTTCGCGGTAGTCAATGAGCGAGATGAAATTGGCGACCACTTGGTTCCGGACTATCTCACCTCCGTGAGGGATGGCGCTTTCTATGGCTGGCCTTACAGCTACTACGGCCAGAATGTCGATGATCGGGTTAAGCCCCCGCGCCCCGATCTGGTCGCACAGGCCGCGGTTCCCGACTATGCGCTGGGCGCACATGTGGCCGCGCTGGGTCTGGAGTTCTATGCCGGCAGTCTTTTGCCGGAGAAATACCGAGGAGGAGCCTTCATCGGGCTGCATGGCTCTTGGAATCGCAGCGACCCCACGGGCTACAAAGTGGTATTCGTGCCCTTCGTGGGTGGCCGCCCGCGAGGCGAAATCCAGGACGTGCTGACGGGGTTCCTGGATGAAAAAGGCAATGCACGCGGCCGACCGGTCGGTGTGGTCACCGACAAGGCGGGCGCCGTGCTGGTAGCCGATGACGTGGGCAACGTTGTCTGGCGGGTAACGCCGAGCAAATAGTCCGGGTCCTCCCCCTGTAAGCGCCATGACGCTTGCAGCAGGCGTATGCTCGCCGCGTTCAGTCGACGCCTAGGGGGCATGAAGATGGACAACAATCCAGTATCCGTACGTCCGAAGAGTTTTTGGGTTATCGCCATCGTTGCACTGCTGTGGAACCTGCTGGGGGTGGCGATGTTTCTCATGCAGGCCACCGCGTCGCCCGAGATGGTGGCAGCCATGCCTGCCGAACAGCGCCAAGTCCATGAGGCCACCCCAGGGTGGTTGAACATCGCCTTTGCCATCGCGGTTTTCGGCGGCGTGATCGGTGCGCTGGGGCTGCTGCTGAAGAAGCGGTGGGCGGTCACCTTCTTCCTGGTTTCGCTGCTGGCCTTGCTGGCGCAGATAGTGGGTGCCTACGCCACCACGCCAGTGTGGGAGGCGTATGGGCCAGCGGGTTTGGCGATGCCGGTTTTGTTGGTGGTGATTGCGTTGTTGTTGTGGGTGTATTCGCGCAAGGCGACGATACGGGGATGGTTGGATTAGTTTTTTTCTGAAATAGCCGGTTATAGGGGGCGTAGCGGGTACTAGGGGTAGCGTGCGCTGTGTGCACGACTGTGGATGCCCGAATACTCTGGATCACTTGTTCGCTCCGTTGCTCGTAGGCTCGTAGGCTCGTTGGCTCTTGGCGCTGGCGCGGGTAGCTTCGCGGAGCTGATGATCTACGCGCTTGCAGCGGGCGTCACTTTCTTTGCTCGTGTGTACGGACCGGAGACCTGGGTAACGGGTGTGCGGGGACATG
>NZ_JBDKXI010000012.1:0-5762 GCF_039710385.1 Pseudoxanthomonas sp. CCNWLY206-1
TTTCGGCAGGCACATGGATGTGCCTTCCGAAAATTCCCACCGGCGACACGTACCCGAAGGGCGCGCTGCCAGGGGTGTGCTTTCTTTGGTTACTTTCTTTGCACAAGCAAAGAAAGTGACGCCCGCTGCAAGCGCGCGAATCGTCCGTTCTGAAGAGCTAACCGCGCCAGCGCCAAGGCGACGTTTTTCTTCGCCGACGCAGTTGAATCGGCCCGTTCAGAGTCGACTTCCACGGAAACGTGGCAATGGCGGGTCAGGACCCGCCCTACGATGCTTCCAAAAAAATGATCTCAACCGCGCCCGTGCGCACAGCGCACGCTACGTTTGGCGCGCACACCCAAGTCGACACAACGAAAAAATCAGAACATCGAAAAAGATGCGGGCTACGTCAACTCATGCTGATGACGCGCCGCCAACAACAGCAAATCATTGGCGCGGCGGCAGCCCAATGACTCCATCATTCGTGCGCGGTGGGTTTCCACCGTCTTGACGCTGATGCCCAGCACCGCCGCGATTTCCTTGCTGCTCATGCCGCCACCGAGCTTGCCCAGAATTTCGCGTTGGCGCGGCGACAGGGCTTGGATACCGGTGGGGCGGCTGTTCGCCAGCATCGGCGCCAGCATCTTGGACGACACCTGCGGGCTCAGAAAAACCTGGCCGGCGGCAGCGGCGCGCAGGGCAAGTTCCAGTTCCATCGGTGCCGCTTCCTTGACGATGAATCCGGCACAGCCGCGATCGAGTGCGCTGCGCACCTGGGTCGGGTCGTTGTGCATGGACATGATGACCACTTTGGTCTGCGGCAATGCCTCCTGCAGCGGTCGCAGGATTTCCAGGCCGCTACGGTCGGGCAGCGACAAGTCCAGCAGGATCACATCGGGGCGGTGGATGATCGCCAGGTCGATGGCCTGCTGGGCATTGCAGGCTTCCGCTACCACCTCGACATCAGGCAGCGATTGCAGCAGTCGGCAAATGCCGGCCCGCACCAAGGTATGGTCATCGACGATCAGGACACGCACGGGGGAAGTTTGTAACCGGTATTGTGATTCGATAGTCACAATAGCCGGCTCGCACGCTTACGCCAAGCGTCCAAAGCAGAGGGATGCCGATTCCCGACTCGAATCACAGTTCGGCGGTTGCGTGGCATGACAGCCGTGATGTAGGAGTGAGGACACGCGCGGCTACAACGAATCGCGCGTTGGAAACGAAGCGTCAGCCTTGATCGCTGTTGAGCGCAGCCTGCCGGGCCTCGGCGATTTGTCGGCGATGCTGACGGAACAGGTGGCGTTCCAGCGCGTCCTTCAAGCCCGCGTTGAGCGCGCCGAACCGCAGCCACAAATGATGTTGCTTCTCACTTCCGATCGC
Organism: Pseudoxanthomonas sp. CCNWLY206-1; assembly: GCF_039710385.1. Lineage (NCBI taxonomy): Bacteria > Pseudomonadati > Pseudomonadota > Gammaproteobacteria > Lysobacterales > Lysobacteraceae > Pseudoxanthomonas > Pseudoxanthomonas sp. CCNWLY206-1. The sequence goes on from NZ_JBDKXI010000012.1 coordinate 1,363, forward strand.
TTGCGCCAACACATTCACCGGCAATTCGATGTGATCGCTGAGCCAGGCGACGGGTTGCAGCAATACGACACCGCCTGTTCCCGCAACACTGTCCACGGCATGTGGCAGGTCAAGGCGCAGGCCTCGGTGCGACCAGCGCAACGGGCAGACGGGCAGGGTATCTTCGCGTTGGCGCGCCAGCTTGCCCAGAAGCCCGAGAATGAGATCCAGCTTGGCCTCCATGCGCTGCATGGATTGCGGCAATTCGCCCCGGTCCTCGGGATCTTCATTGCGAAGATCTTCGGCAACCGCCAGACCGTGCAACAGCGCTTCGGACTGTTGCTGCAGTAGCGGCCTTTCGCCGGCGACGAAGCGCACAGGCAGCCAGGCTTCGCAGGTCAGTGCGGCACTGAAGAGTTCGGTTTCCGCCGGATGCTCGAGCAAGGGCACTTTGTTCGGCATGATCAAGTCTCGGCAGTGACCAGATAGGCGCGGGTGGCGCGGTCGGCTTTGGTGGAAGCCTGCATCAGCCCGGCGATTTCGTCGCGGGATTTGCGCAGGTTTCGCTCCAGTCCGTATTGAGCGTGCAACAACGCTGCCAGCTGCTCGTGAGTGGCAGCCCGGCCGGCGGGACTATGAATGAATTCGCGGACTTTGCGATCGTGCTGCATCAGCGAGTGCTCCACCACCTGCAGATCTCCCGTCTGCAAATTTGCCTGCATGGTCTGCAGATCCGCGAGCAACTCATCCAATGTCATGGCCGCTTCCATCAGGCACTCGCGGCCACGGCCGGATGCTGGCGCTGTTCCGGTGGAATGGCATTCCAGGCCGACTCGATTTCTCCCAGCAGTTCCAACGCCTCACGCAAAGCGGATTCGTCGTTGTTGAGATTGGCTTCGATCAGCCGGCCTTGCAGGTAGTCGTAAAGCGAGGAGAGGCTGCTGGCGATTTCGCCACCCGCTTCGTGGTCCAGCGAACCATGCAGATGACCGATGATGGCGCAGACTTCGCCGATTGCCTTGCCCTTGCGCGCCAGGTCACCGCGAATGACGCAAGCCTCGGCCAAGCGGATGCGGTCGCAAGCGCCGGCCAGCAGCAATGCCACCAGACGATGCGGATCGGCTTCCATGACGGCGCTGCTGAGTCCGGTCTGTCGGTACTGGGCGGCGTATGAATTTGGCGACATCCTATTTCTCCTGAGGCATCGGTTGGCGTTGACGCCGGTCGGATTACTAGCTGGTTTGCGCCGCCAGGGCGGCGAGTTGTTGGGCGAGATAAGAGCTGGTGCTGTTCAACTGGGCCACCATCGAATCCATGGCGATGAACTGCGCCTTGTAGCGATTGCCCACGGCTTCCATGCGGGCGTCCAAGGCGGTGCGGCGCGCGGCAACATCCTTGAGCTGAGCATTGAGGCCGTTGGTGCGCTGGGTGAAGGCGCCTTCGGTGCCGACATAGCCGCCTACCGTGATCAGCAGCTTGTCGGCGAAGCCGCCATCGCCGGTGAGGGCGGCGCGGACTTTTTCCGGGCTGGACGCCATCAATGCGTCGAACTTGGCGGTATCCAGCACCAGGCTGCCATCCGAGGACGGATAACCCTTGGTTTGCAGGCCCAGCGTCTTGGCGTCCAGTCCCTGCTTGGCCAGGTCGCCAAGCAGATTGCCCAATGCGCCGCGCAGTTGGCTGGCGGCGCTGCGTATCTGTGCGTCGCCGGTCAATGCGGAAGGAGCATCGTTGGCGGCGTCGTATTTGGTCGTCGCGCCAATGGCCGCGATGGCGGCGTTGTAAGCGGTGACGAAGTCCTGCACGACCTTACGGTTGGCGGCAGCGTCGCCGGACACCGTGACAGTGCTGGTGCCCAGGGTTTTCAGGTCCAGGGTCAGGCCCGGTACGGCGTCGGTGATCTTGTTGGCGCTGGCGGTGATCTCCAGTCCGTCGATCTTCACGCGCGCATCCGCCGCCGGTGTGCGTTCCACCAGGCCGGTGACCAGCGCCTGCAGGTCGCTGCCGCCTTCGGCGACGCTGATCGACAGCGTGTTGGCGGCGCCGGTTTTGCCGGATGAGATCGACAGGTACTGGCCGTCGTTGGAGGTCAGCACACTGGCCTGAATGCCTTTGCTGGCGGCCGCGGTGTTGATGGCGCTGCGCACGTCGGCGAGCGTGCTGTCCTGGGCGATGTCGACGCTGAGCGTTTCCGTGCCTACCTGCAGCGTCAACTTACCGGCGCCGAATTTCTGGTCAGCCGCGGTCGGCGCATTGCCGACCCATTTGCTGGCGCTGGCCAGGGCGAGTACTTCGACGGCATAGGCGCCGCTGGGTGTGCCGGTGCCGGCCGCGGCGGTCAGTACCGTCTCGGTCCCGGATTTCACCGTGCGAGTATCGAAGGCCGTGTTGGCTTTCAATGCCTTGAGCGCAGTCTCCAGGCCACTGAAAGCGGAACTGACGGTGCCCAGTGCGGACAGTTTGAACTTGGTGCCGGTTTCCAGCCTGTTGAGGCTGGACTCGACAGGCGCGCGGTCCGCGGCCACCAACTGGGACACCATCCCATTGATGTCCAGGCCGGTACCGATGCCGCCATAGCCCATTGAATAATCTGCCACTGCCGAGCCTCCTGTCGTTTCCCTTCCGATCTATCTGTTTTTGGAACGGGATATAGGGCCGTCCCAGCATCGTCAACCGATGCGGTCCCGCCCGTATATCCAGTAACGGCCCCACAAGGCCGATCTTTAGGCCCGCATTTCTCCGTCTCCCACTGCCGCCCTGAGATCGGCCGGTCAGTGAGAAATGCGGGCTGGTTTGGGGAGATGCAGGGTTTGTGCCAGAGAGCCGGGAATGGGGAATGGGGAATGGGGAATGGGGAATCGCAGCAACCTCGCCGTCGGGGGCTTTCCGATTCCCCATTCCCGGCTCCCAACAAAAAAGCCCCTCCCGTTGCCGGAAGAGGGCTGAGTACTGCCAAGGCGGAGGGAGACGAATCCGTCCGTTGACGACAGAGAACTTCTTACAAGGTGTAGCGTGGTGGAGCGTTAGCGGAGCAGGCTGAGCACGTTCTGCGGCACCTGGTTGGCCTGGGCCAGCATGGCCGTACCGGCCTGCTGCAGGATCTGGGTGCGGGTCAGTTCGGCGGTTTCCTTGGCGAAGTCGGTATCGCGGATACGGCTACGCGAAGCGGCCAGGTTTTCCGAGCTGGTCTGCAGGTTGGCGACCACCGAGGTGAAGCGGTTCTGCACCGCACCCAGGTCGGCGCGGGCACCGTTGACCGCGGTCAGCGCCTTGTCGACGATTTCCAGAGCCTGCGAAGCGCCCTTGACCGAGCTGATGTCCAGCGTCGAAACAAAGCTGGCGGTGCCCGTGGCGGCGGCGGTCACGGCGGTGATGCCGGTCAGGCCGACTTCCGTGGCGTTCACCGGTACGGCGGGAGTACCCGCACCGCCGGCGATGGTGCCAGCCGTGATGGTGAAGTCCTTGTCGGCCTTCAGCGATTCCAGCGTGATGCGGCCGGTGGTGCCCACCGTGGCGCGCAGGCCGGTTTCGCCCATCTGGGCATTGATGCCGTTGGCGACCGCCTTGGCGACATCGGTACCGCTATCGCCGGCTTTCCAGCTGATGTCGCTGATGGTCACGCCATTGAGCACCATGCCCGACAACTTGCCGTCGGAAGTGGCGGCAGCGGCGTCCGTGGTAGCCACGCGATCAGCAGCGAACTTGACGTTGCCCAGCGAAGCGGCCTTGGCATCGACGACTTTGTCGATGGCGATAGCCTGTGCAGCATTCGCGCCCACCTGGAACAGCTGGCTGGAGAACGAACCGTCCAGCAGCTTGGTGCCGTTGAACTCGGATTGCTTGGCGACGCGGTCGATTTCGGACGACAGCTGCTTGACTTCCGCATTCAAGGCGGCGCGATCGGAAGCCGAGTTGGTGGCGTTGGCCGACTGCACCGACAGCTCGCGGATACGCTGCAGGTTGTTGCCGATTTCGGTCAGCGAACCTTCGGCGACTTGGGCCAGCGAAATACCGTCGTTGGCGTTGCGAACCGCAACGTCCAGACCACGGATCTGGGTGCTGAAACGTTCGGAGATGGCCAGACCCGCCGCGTCGTCCTTGGCGCTGTTAATGCGCAGGCCGGATGACAGGCGTTGAATGGTGGTGGCCAGTGAAGCGCCGCTGGTGCTCAGATTGCGCTGAGCGTTGAGCGACATCGTGTTGGTATTGATTACCTGTGCCATGAGTTGTTTCCTTAGGCGGAAAAGCTAATGAAGCGAAATGAGTGCCTGGCCGAGGCGGACGAGAGAAGCGTCCGCCTCGGGTTCCCGTGATTAGCGGAGCAGGCTGAGCACGTTCTGCGGCACCTGGTTGGCCTGGGCCAGCATGGCCGTACCGGCCTGCTGCAGGATCTGGGTGCGGGTCAGTTCGGCGGTTTCCTT
>NZ_JBDKXI010000013.1:0-4008 GCF_039710385.1 Pseudoxanthomonas sp. CCNWLY206-1
GCGTTCTGGCGCACGGTGGAGGTCAGTTCCTCCATCGAGGCGGCGGTTTCTTCCAGGTTGGCAGCTTGCTGTTCGGTACGGCGGGACAGGTCGGTGTTGCCGGAGGCGATTTCGCCGGCGGCGGTGTTGATGGAGACTGACGCACCCTGGATGCGGCCGACGATATCAGTCAGCTGAGCCACGGTGGCATTGGCGTCGTCGCGCATGCGGGCGAACACGCCATGGAAATCACCCTCCATGCGCGCGGTCAGGTCGCCGCGGGCAATGGCTTGCAGCAGACCGGATAGCGTGGACAGATTGCCGTCGGCCGTGCTCATCAGGCCATTGAGGCCTTCGATCATGATCCGGAAATCATGCTGGAAATGCTGTTCGTCGCCGCGCACCGTGAAGTCGCCTTTGGCGGCGGCTTCGACCAAGTGGCGGATCTCGCTGCTGATCGCTTGGAGATTGGCCTTGGTCGCGTCCATTGCCTCGGTGATCTTGGCTTTCTCACCCGGCAGGCGGTCCATATCCACCGACAGGTCGCCGATGGCGTAGCGCTGCATGACTTCCACCGCGCGCATCTTCACCGCGATATGCGCGGCAACCAGTGAGTTGGTGTCGCGCACCATGCGGCCGTAGTCGCCGGGGAATGCGTTGTCGTCCATCCGATAGCTGATCTGGCCGGCGTCGTGATGCTTCGCCATTTCGCTCTGGGCATCTATCACCGAACGCAGCTGCGACTGCATGCGCTGCATGGAGCCTAGCAACAGGCCCACCTCGTCGCGGCGGCTGGAGTCGATACTGTCATCCAGCTTGCCCGCGGAAACGTTGTTGGCGACGCGCACGGCTTCGCTGACGGGCTTGATGATGGAACGGGCGATCAGCCAGCACAGCAGCATCGCCGACAGCAACACCAACACGCCGGCGATGATCAACGCCCGGCTGAAGCTCCATGCCTTGGCGGCGATGTTGTCGGTGTATTCGCCGGTACCGATCACCCAGCCCCACGGCTGATGGAAGCCCACATAGGAAATCTTCTGCACGGAACCATCGGTGCCCGGCTTGGGCCAGGTGTAATCCAGGAAGCCGCCACCGCCAGCGTGCGCCAGCTTCACCATCTCGACGAAGATCTTCTTGCCGTCGGTGCTGGTGGAGCCGTTAAGGTCCTTGCCATTCAAGGCGGTCTGGTGCGGATGCATCAGCATGGTGGGGTGTTCGTCGTTCACCCACAGATAATCGCTGCCGCCTTTGCTGCGCAAAGATTCGATCACGGCCAGGGCTTCGCGCTTGGCGTCTTCCTCGGCCATCGTCCCGGCCTTGGCCAACGCGTGGTAGCGCTCGACCACCGTCAAGGCGGCGCCGACACGCAGCTGGAGCTTGTCGCGCTCGTTCTGCAGCAGTTCGCTGTGATTGCGTTTGGCGGTAACCAGGCAAAGCGCGATGATGCCGGTGGCCAGTACGGCCAGCATCAGGAGGAATTTGCGTTGCAAAGATAGGTCGCTGAAGCGCAGCGATCGGGTGTTGTACTTCATGGGCTATGTCCGGGAGTCGAGTCGATTCGCAGGCGGATAGTCCCGTCGACGCGGTTTCCACCGCCTGCTCGACAGATATCGACCCGACCGGCGAAATATTCATGACTATTTAGTCGTAGGGGAGTCGAAGCGAGGCGATATGCGCCGTCGACACGCTTCTCGTAGAGCGGAGCTTGCTCCGCCGCTCTTTCGCGGAACGTCACGAAGAGCAGCGGAGCAAGCTCCGCTCTACGTCGGGTGTCACGGCCCGTAGGCCGCCTTTCGTAGCGCCGAGCTCGCTCGGCTGCTCTTCAACCCGCGCCCGCAAACGGAAACAGCACAGAAGCCAAGGCAGCGGAGCAAGCTCCGCTCTACGTCGGGTGTCACGGCCGGTAGGCCGCCTTTCGTAGAGCCGAGCTTGCTCGGCTGCTCTTCAACCCGCGCCCGCAAACGGAAACAGCAACAGAAGCCAAGGCAGCGGAGCAAGCTCCGCTCTACGTCGGGTGTTACGGCCGGTAGGCCGCTTTTGGTAGAGCCGAGCTTGCTCGGCTGCTCTTCAACCCGCGTTCGGAAACGGAAACAGCACAGAAGCCAAGGCAGCGGAGCAAGCTCCGCTCTACGGGAAAGGCGAAGAGCAGCGATGCGGTTTAGGCGGCGATGTCTTCCAATTCCTGCGGGTTCAGGTCGGCGGCGCTGTTGATCAGCGTCTCGATGTCCAGCAGGATCAGCATCCGGTCATCGACGGTGCCGATGCCGGAGATGAAGCGGGTATCCACATTGGCGCCGAATTCCGGCGTCGGACGGATCTGTTCCTGGCTCAATGGGATCACATCGGAGACGCTGTCGACCACGATGCCGACCACACGGTCGTCCACGTTCAACACGATCATCACGGTGAACGCATCGTAGCGCGCCTCTTTCAAGCGCAGTTTCAACCGCAGGTCGATCACCGGCACGATGGTGCCACGCAGATTGATGACGCCCTTGATGTAGTCCGGCGCGTCCGGCAACCGGGTGACAGCGTCGTAGCCGCGGATTTCCTGCACTTTCAGGATGTCCACGCCGTAATGCTCTTCGCCCAGGGTGAAGCTGAGGAACTCGTCGGCGGCGGCCGCGGCGTTGCTGTTCTTGTCGCTCATTCGATTGGCTCCTATGGCGGCCGATGGATTCTCCCGCCAGGTGGCGGGCGGCACCGGGGAAGGCGGTACCTGTCGTTGTCTACATCGGCCGGGCGGGGGGATTCTTTAGTGGTTCCAGCGCGAATGGGTACCTTGTGGGAGCATCGACTTTCATCCAACACCACGCTCACGGGCGCTGCGCTGGCGGTCCAGGCGGAAGATGTAGCGCTGGATCAGTACGTCGGCACCGCGGGGCAGGGAAGTGAACTGGCAACCCGCACGCCAGGTTTCGGTGCCGTTTTGATTGAGCTGGCGGAACAGGTTCCGGACCGACAACTGCATGGGAATGGGATCGACATCCGGAAGCCGCAGCAGGCAGTCATCCAGGTCGCGATACGGTTTGAACAGCGGATGGCCTTGCGGTACCACCACCGCAATGCCGCCGCCGCTGATGTCCAGTACGCGCAGGTCGGTGAATTCGGGACCGGTGCGGGATTGTGGCGCTGGAATACTGCAGGTCACCGGTTCCGCGACCGGCACCTGCAACCGGTAGAACTCGCGCCGCTGCAGCTTCAAGACGCGATCGGGTATATCCGCCCGGAACGCGACCTGTCCTTCGAACAGGATGGGCGACAGCCCCGTCAGGCGGAACTGGACGTGGATGCGGTCCAACTGCGAAACGCAGGTCAGGTGATGGGCATGGGTCACGCCACGATTGATGGCGTCGTTGGCACTGCCGTCGATCAACAAGCTGCCTTCGTCGGGCGAAACGCTGATCAGGGCGGTGGGAAAGGTGTGGTTGCGGGGTGAAATGTAGGCGCTGATAAGGGCGCGTTTGTCGATCAACGACTGCAATACCAGCCCAATCTCCCGCGCGGTGCGCAAGAGGTATTTTTCCTCTTCGTCGTACCGTGCGGGTTGAAGCTGGATGGAGTCGTTGTTTTCGGACATGCGCTCTTCGACTGCTGGTGGGTGCCGCGGGCAACTCTCTCCGTTCTTCCTGCATGCCGGCCACGGGAGTTCCGGCTGAATTTCTATATCGAACTCCGTCACGGAATCTTTAGCGGCGGATCGAAAGAGCTCGCGGCGGGACGCCGCTCCTACCAGAGACAACGTTCCGCTTTTGTAGGAGCGCCGTCTCGGCGCGAGCTCTTCCTGTCAGATCGTGTTAAAGGCGAAGAGCTCGCGGCGGGACGCCGCTCCTACCAAGGACAACGTTCCGCTTTTGTAGGAGCGCCGTCTCGGCGCGAGCTCTTCTGTCAGATCGGGTTAAAGGCGAAGAGCTCGCGGCGGGACGCCGCTCCTACAAGGGCAAATCTTAGAACTCCTGCCAGTCGCCTTCGGCTAGCGCCGGTTCCGGGTGCCGGGTGGGGGCGCGGGTGGCGGAAGGTTTGAAC
>NZ_JBDKXI010000014.1:0-3941 GCF_039710385.1 Pseudoxanthomonas sp. CCNWLY206-1
ACATCCTGTGCGCCGCCCCTGCGGGGTTTTACCCGTCCCGCTTGCCGCGCCTAAACGGGGCCCCGAAGATCAAAAGCCACAGCTGAAGCCAAAGCCGAGCCACAGCGAAAGCCACAGCACCAACACCAGCGCCAACACCAAGCAGGTGCCTTGCTTTTCGCTCTTGCTCTCGCTGTTGCCCTTAGCTTTTGGAGTCCCTTTTAAGGCTCGGTGGCGCCGGTGGGTACAACCCCTTGGGGCGCCGCGCACGACGCGCGGCGTTTTCGACGGGCACATGGGTGAGCCGGATTAAGGCAAAGCACTGCTTTGCCCCGGCGAACGGGCAAGCGCCAGAGGCGTGCGCCCCGGTCTTGGGAGCGAAGCGAGCAAGTGCCCGCCGAAAATTCCCACCGGCGACACGTACCCCGAAGGGGCGCGCTGCCAGGGGTGGCCTTCTTTTGGTTACTTTTCTTGGCCACACAAGAAGCGCTTTTCAACAGCCGAATGGCTGGTCAAAGTGACGCCCGCTGCAGGCGCGGAAACCATCACTCCCCATGGGTTATCCGCTACAGCGCCAGGGAGAGAGGATCAAAGTATCCGAACCATCCAGTTCTCCAAGTCGCGCGTCTAACGCACGCTACGACTCGGTGCTATCGGTCTATAGCAAACTGCTACACCTCAACCTGCTCCAAATCCACCCCGATAAATCCACCCGACTGCCGCCGCCACAACGCTGCATACAGACCATCCTGCTGCAACAACTCCTCATGGCTGCCGGTTTCGATGATCCGGCCCTCATCCATCACCACCAACCGATCCAGTACCGCGATGGTGGACAACCGATGCGCGATGGCGATGACCGTCTTGCCTTCCATCAGGCTGTACAGCTGCTCCTGGATGGCGGATTCCACTTCCGAGTCCAATGCCGAGGTCGCTTCATCCAGCACCAGGATCGGTGCATCCTTCAGCAACACGCGGGCGATGGCGATGCGCTGGCGTTGGCCGCCGGACAGCTTCACCCCGCGTTCGCCTACCTGTGTGTCGTAGCCGACGCGGCCCTTGGCGTCCGTCAGCATGTTGATGAACTCATCCGCGTGCGCGCGCTGTGCGGCTTGCACGATCTCGGCGTCGTCCGCATCCGGGCGGCCGTAGCGGATGTTGTCGCGGATCGAGCGATGCAGCAGTGAAGTATCTTGCGTCACCATGCCAATGTTCCGGCGCAGCGATTCCTGGGTGACCTTGGAGATGTCCTGCCCATCGATCAGGATGCGGCCAGCCTCCGGATCGTAGAAACGCAGCAGCAGATTCACCAGCGTGGACTTGCCTGCGCCGGAGCGGCCCACGATGCCGACTTTCTCGCCGGGCCTGATCGTCAGGGTCAGGTCCTCGATGACACGTGCCTTCCGGCCGTAATGGAAATGCAGGTGCTCGAAGCGGATCTCGCCGCGCTGTACCGTCAGTTCCTTCGCCTCGGGTGCATCGGCAATGGCCAGCGGCTGGGCGAGGGTGCCGATGCCGTCCTGCACGGTGCCGATGTTCTCGAACAGGCCGGCGACTTCCCACAGTATCCAGTCGGACATCGAGCGGATGCGCATCGATAGCGCGATGGCCACGGCGATCGCTCCCAGCGTGATGGACGATTGCAGCCACGCCCAGATCGCGACGCCGGCCACGCCGGCCAACAGCAGCGCATTCAGGCTGTGCAGGCTGACGGTCAGTTGGGTCACCAGGCGCATCTGACCATGCACGGTCTGCATGAAATCATCCATCGCCCCGCGTGCATAGTCCTGCTCGCGCATGGTGTGGGCGAACAGTTTGATGGTCTGGATATTGGTGTAGCTATCGACGATGCGGCCGGTCATCTGCGCGCGAGCATCGGACTGCGCCATCGAAACGCGTTGCAGGCGCGGAACGAAATAGAACAGGATCAACAGATAGCCCACCAGCCATGCCGCCAATGGCAGCGTCAGCCATACGTCGGCGCGGCCGACCAGTACCACGGTCCCAACGAAGTAGACGATGACGTAGACGAACACGTCCATCAGCTTCATTACCGTCTCGCGCAGTGACAGGGCGGTCTGCATGACTTTCTGCGAGATGCGTCCGGCGAACTCGTCCTGGAAGAACGACACGCTTTGCCGCAACAGATAGCGATGCGAAAGCCAGCGCGCGATCATCGGATAGTTGCCGAAGATGGTCTGGTGGATGATCAGCGACTGCAGCAGCACCAGCAGTGGGTAGAGCAGCACCACCAGCACGGCCATGCCAAGCAGCTGACCGCCATGGGTGGCCATGAAGTCCGCGCGGTCCGCTTTGCCCAGCCAGTCGACCAGTTGGCCCATGAAATCGAAAAGCACGATCTCCAACACCGAGATGGAGGCCGTCAGCACCGACATCAGAACCAGCCAAGGCAGCAGCGGGCGCGAATAATGCAGCAGAAAGGGGATCAATCCCCGGGGTGGGGTAGTGGGCTCTCCCTTGGGATAGGGATCGATCCGTTGTTCGAAGAATCGGAACATGTATGAACCTGATGATGTGGCGCGTGAATCGCGCCCTGGGGGAAAGGATATTGGGGGTATCGCGTTACGCGTCGTGCCGGATGCGTGAAAACGATGATCCCTTCGTTTTTATGGGTCTTGCGCTTTCGGCTGCTACTTGAATGCGTGTCGCTTCAGTCAGCCGGATACGGCCATGCCGCACGTGCCTGTCTCAATGCATGTCCCAACCAGGCCAACTGGTCCAGCATGATGGTTGCGGCCGCAGCACAGGCATCCGCGTTCTGCGGCTGCCCCTGCGGGTCGAAACGGTTCCATGCCATCGGAAAGCTCACCGCATTCCGCACCGTCACCGCGTGCAGGCCGGCGAATACTTGCCGCAGCTGTTCCACCGCCCGCGAACCACCGCTCATGCCGCCGTAAGACACAAAGGCGACAGGTTTGGCCTGCCAATGCTTGTGCACCAAATCAATCAAGTGCTTCAACGCAGCGGGATAGCCGTAATTGTACTCCGGCACCACCACCACGAAAGCATCGGCGCGCCAGATGCGTTGCTGCAGGTTGACCAGGTCGGGACTGGGAGCGCCGCCATGGCGCACGGGTAGATCGAGCAAAGCGGGATCGATGCTGTCGACTTCGTACTCCTTGCGGTGGTCGATCCGGGTCCGGATCCAGTTGGCGACGGTGTCGCAGAACCTGCCTTCGCGGGTGCTGCCATAGATCAGGGCGAGGTGGAGCTTGGGAAGCATGGAGGTCATCGGTTGCCAATCATTGCCACGCAGGTTAAAACCTCAACTAATATTGAGGTCAAGCGGAGGTCAGCGTAATGGCGGCGAGCAAACAGGCGCATGCGAAGGTGGAGATGGAACTGACAGTAGGCGAGGTGGCCAAGCGCGCCGGCGTAGCGGTGTCCACACTGCATTTCTACGAAGCCAAGGGCCTGATACGCAGCTGGCGCAATGCCGGCAACCAACGCCGTTATCCGCGTGAGGTGCTGCGGCGCGTGGCGGTGATCAAGGTGGCCCAGCGCACCGGGATTCCTCTGGCGGAAATCCACAAGGCGTTGTCGTCCCTACCGGAAGGACGCACGCCAACGGCAGCGGACTGGAAACGCTTGTCTTCACGATGGCGTGCGGACCTGGACGAACGGATCGCTAGCCTGACCCGTCTGCGCGATCACATGGATAGTTGTATTGGGTGTGGTTGTTTGTCGTTGAAGGTTTGTCCGTTGCGGAATCCGTTGGATGAGTTGGGGGAGGAGGGGCCGGGGGCGCGGTTGTTGGAGGCTTAGGTGTTTGGTCGTTAGTTCTTCTCTTGCCTCTTGCTTCTCGGCGCTGGCGCGGACGATTCATCGGAACGGACGATCTACGCGCCTGCCGCGGGCGTCACTTTTCTTTGCTCGTGTGTACGGACCGGAGACCTGGGTAACGGGTGTGCGGGGACATGGGTAACACTTTTTTGGTCAAA
>NZ_JBDKXI010000015.1:0-3588 GCF_039710385.1 Pseudoxanthomonas sp. CCNWLY206-1
TTTTCGGAAGGCACATCCATGTGCCTGCCGAAAACGCCGCGCGTCGTGCGCGGCGCCCTAAAGGGTTGTACCCACCGGCGCCACCGCGCCTTAAAGGGGACCCCGAGAAGCCAAAAGCAACAGCACCAGCAAAGGCGAAGAGCAACGAGCAAAGACAAGGGGCAAGGGCAAGGGGCAAGACAAAAAGCAGTCGCTCAGATTTTCTGCTGCTGCTGCTGCTGCTGTTGCTGTTGCTGTTGCTGCTGCTGTTGCCGTTGCTTTGGCTCTTGATCTTCGGGGCCCCCGTTAAGGCGCGGCAAGCGGGACGGGTAAAACCCCGCAGGGGCGGCGCACAGGAGGTGCGTCGTTTTCGGCAGGCACATGGATGTGCCTTCCGAAAATTCCCGGCCCGATTGCGGACCCCGAAGGGGCGCGCTGCCCGGGGCGTGTTGACCAGCCATTCGGCTGTTGAAGAGCGCCTCTTTGCCTACTTTCTTTGCACGAGCAAAGAAAGTAGGGCCCCGCGGCAGGCGCGTAGATCATCAGATCCGATAAATAGTCCGCGCCAGCGCCAAGGAACTACGAGGAGCCATCGTGCGCACAGCGCACGCTACGAATCCGTCACCTGAAACGAACCAGAGCGAAAAGAACTAATTAACCGCCACCGCATCCACCACATTCCCCACAATATAGTCATTGTTCTCCAGCCACTGCTCCAACTCCGCAGCCCGAAGCGGCTGCGAGAACAGATAGCCCTGCAGGATCGGAAAACCGTTCTCGGTCAGGAAGCGATGCTGAGCCGCGGTTTCCACGCCCTCGGCGACCACCTTCATGTGCAGGCTCTCGCCGATGCGCAGCACCGAGGTGGTCAGCGTTCGTGCGATGGCGCTGGTTTCGATATCGCGTACGAAGCTCTGGTCCAGCTTCAGTTCGTAGATGGGCAGCCGGTGCAGGTGGCTGAGACTGGAATAGCCGGTGCCGAAGTCGTCCAGCGACAGGCGTACGCCGGTGACGTAGATGGCTTCGATGTTTTCCAGCACATCCGGGTCTGGATCCAGCATGACGCTTTCGGTGATCTCCAGTGTCAGGTCGTCCGGTACCAGGCTATGTTGGTGCAGGATGTCGGCTATCTGCTGGGCAAGCTCGCGGTCGCGGAAATTGATTGCGGAGATGTTGACGGAAACACGTGGCACTTCCACGCCGCGTCGGCGCCAGTCGGCGAGTTGGGCGCATGCCTTTCGCAGCACCCACAGGCTGAGTTCCGAGATCAGGCCGCATTCTTCGGCCACCGGTATGAAGCGCGACGGCGGCACCATGCCCACTTCGGGATCGTGCCAGCGCAGCAGTGCCTCAACGCCATACAGATGCGGAAACGCATCTCCGCTGATCTGCGGCTGGAACTCCAGTTGCAGCAGATCCAGGCGCAGTGCGTCACGCAGTGCGGTTTCGAGGGAGACGCGTTCCTGCGCGACACGATTCATGTCGCCGCTGAAGAAGCAGAAGCTTCCGCCGCCATCGCTTTTGGCGCGGTGCATGGCCATGTCGGCGTGGCGCACCAGCAGTTCGATATCGCGGCCATCATCGGGGAACATCGCCACACCGATGCTGACGCCGGGGTGTAGCGTCATCATGCCGACGGCGGTCGGCGCGGCGATGGCGCCCAGCAACCGTTCGGCCACGCTGCCGGCTTGTTCGGCACTGCATTGCGGCAACACCGCAACGAATTCGTCGCCCGCGTGTCGGCCGACGATGTTCACGCCGGGCAGCTCCGCGTTCAGGCGGGTAGCGACGTCACGCAACAATCCATCGCCGGCGGCGTGGCCCTGGGTGTCGTTGATGCGTTTGAAACGATCCAAATTTATGAACAGCACTGCCGCGGTGCCGTTGACCTGGGTGACGTTGGCGAGCGCTTGTTCGGCCTTCGCGCTGAACATGATGCGATTGGGCAGGCCGGTCAACGTGTCGTAGAAAGCCAGCTGATGCACGCGTTCGTTGGTGTGCTCGCGCTCCAGCGCCAGCGCGCATAGATGCTGGCAGGTGCTGACCAGTTGCGCGTGAAGTTCATCCGGTCCCCGCGATTCGCGGTAGTAGAACGACACCGTGCCCAGCACGCGGCCACTGCTGGACTTGATGGGATTGCTCCAACAAGCGACGAAGCCCAGCGGCAGCAAGAGATGCCGATAGTCGGCGCATAAAGGTTCGGTGGCGATGTCGGTCACCAGCACCGGGCGGCCGCGCCAGGCAGTGGTGCCGCAGGAACCCGCACGCGGCCCTATGCCCATGCCGTCGACCGCTTGAAGCAGTGAATCCGGCAGGCTGGGGGCGGCGAGCGGGCGAAGCCGGCCTTCGTTGTCGACCGCGGTGATCAACGCAACGACTTCCGGCGCGATGTGCTCCACCTCGCGGCAGATCAATTCCATCACCTCCGCCGTGGGCCACTCGTGGACCATCGCATCCAGTGCCTTGTGGTGCAGCACCTGGTGCATCTTGGTCTGGGTGATGTCGCTGAGCACGCTGACCAGGCCGATCAGCTTGCCATCGTCACCGTGTACCGGGTTGATGGCGGCGGAGACCCACAACGGCCGACCGTTGCGGGCGTATAGCAGCACTTCGATCTGCAAGCCGTCGCCGGCGCTGACATGGGACGCGATAAGATCGCCGAGGCCCGGATCGGTGTGCGGCCCGGACAGGATGTCCGCGGGCCTGCATCCTCGCAGATCCTCCAGTTCGTAGCCGAGCATGCGGGTGAAGCCGCTGTTGACGTACACCACGTGGCGGTCGGGGTCACTGACGAAGATCGCGTTGTCGCTTTTGTCCACCACGAAAGACAGTTGCTGCAATCTTTCCTGTTGCCGTTGCTGCTCGCTGGTGTCGCGGACGAAGGCGGTGTAGAACACCCGCCGGCCCAGGACGATACGGGACATGGACACGGACGCGGGCAGGTGACTGCCGTCCAGTCGCATCACCACGACATCGACGTTGCTACCCACCAGCGATTGCTCGGAGATGGAAGCGGTTTGACCCAGGTGCGCGGAACCGGCGGCATGGCAGAGCAATCGGTCCAGTGCAACGCCCAACACTTCGTCGCGATCGCAGCCCCAGAGCTGTTCTGCGGCCCTGTTGAACAGCAATACCTGATGGCGGTGATCGGTAACGATCACCGCATCGACGCATTGTTCCAGCGTCTGCGACAAAAACTCCTGGACCTCGTCCGATGCCGTTTCCTGGGGCAGCGGGGTCATTGCGCGACGGGGCATGCGGATCCTTCGCGCAGGCGGACTGCGTGTTGACAGCAATGACATTGGGCTGTGGGTGATTCGCTCATCTCTTGCCCGTCGGGATTACATCAAAACCGTTATCGACCGTTCGGCCGAAGACTTGAATTTGTTTGTAGGAGCGGCGGGACGCCTCTCCTATCAGGGACAACGTTCCGCTTTTGTAGGAGCGCCGTCTCGGCGCGAGCTCTTCGCTGCTATCGCGATCTGACAGGAAGAGCTCGCGGCGGGACGCCGCTCCTACAAGGGCAAACCTCAGAACTCCTGCCAGTCGCCTTCGGCTAGCGCCGGTTCCGGGTGCCGGGTGGGGGCGCGGGTGGCGGAAGGTTTGAAC
>NZ_JBDKXI010000016.1:0-1327 GCF_039710385.1 Pseudoxanthomonas sp. CCNWLY206-1
TCAACGCAGCAGATATTGATTCAACAGATTCTCGTACGCTTCCTGGCGGCCGCTGATCTGTTTCGGTTCGCCTTGCTTGCTGGCCAGATCGCGCAGAGCAGCCAGATCCAGCTTGCCCTGTTCGAAGTCGCGGCCCGCGCCGCTGTCGAAGCTGGCGTAGCGGTCCTTGCGCCAGGTTTCCAGCGGGGAGTTCTCCAGCAGCGCATGGGCGACCTCCAGGCCACGCGCGAACGCGTCCATGCCGCCGATGTGGGCCAGGAACAGGTCCTGCGGATCGGTCGATTCGCGGCGTACCTTGGCGTCGAAGTTCAGGCCGCCCGGCTGCAACCCACCCTGGCGCAGCACCACCAGCATCGCGCCGACGGTGTCGTACAGGTCCATCGGGAACTGGTCGGTATCCCAGCCGTTCTGCGGGTTGCCGCGGTTGGCGTCGATGCTGCCCAGCAGTCCGGCGTCGGAGGCCACCTGCAGGTCGTGCTCGAAGGTGTGGCCGGACAGGGTGGCGTGGTTGGCTTCGATGTTGAGCTTGAAGTCCTTGTCCAGGCCGTGCTGGCGCAGGAAGCCGGTGACCGTGGCGCTGTCGAAGTCGTACTGGTGCTTCATCGGCTCCATCGGCTTGGGCTCGATCAGGAACACGCCCTTGAAGCCGATGCTGCGGCCGTAATCGCGCGCCATGGTCAGGAAGCGCGCCATGTGTTCCTGTTCGCGCTTCATGTCGGTGTTGATCAGGCTGGCGTAGCCTTCGCGGCCGCCCCAGAACACGTAGTTCTCGCCACCCAGTTCGACGGTGGCGTCCAGCGCGGCCTTGACCTGCACCGCGGCGCGGGCGACCACGTCGAAGTCCGGGTTGGTGGAGGCACCGTTCATGTAGCGCGGATGGCTGAACAGGTTCGCCGTGCCCCACAGCAGCTTGATGCCGGTGGCCTGCTGGCGCTCCTTGGCCAGGGCGACCATATGCTTGAGGTTCTGCTCGTACTGCGCGATCTCCTCGGCATCCGGGGCCAGGTCGATATCGTGGAAGCAGTAGTACGGCACGCCCAGCTTGGTGAAGAACTCGAACGCCGCGTCCACTTTGGCTTCGGCTTTCTGCAGCGGGTTGCCGTTGCCGGCCTCCCACGGGTAATGGCGCGTGCCCGGGCCGAACGGATCGTGGCCGGCGTTGCAGAAGCTGTGCCAGTAGCACACCGCAAAACGCAGGTGCTCGCGCATGCTCTTGCCGCCGATCTTGCGGTTCTCGTCATAGACCTTGAACGCCAGCGGGTTGTCCGAGGCCTGGCCTTCGAACGGAATGCGGCCGATGCCGGGGAAGAATTCTTGCTTGCCGATG
>NZ_JBDKXI010000016.1:1427-2527 GCF_039710385.1 Pseudoxanthomonas sp. CCNWLY206-1
TGCAAGGCGGCACCGAATGCGGCGCCTTCGGCTTGCTGCGGCACATCCACCGGCAAGCCGAACACATCGGCCACCATCTGCCGCCAGGCCGCACTCTTGCTGCCGCCGCCCGTCAGCACGATGCGGTCGAACGCCATGCCGGCGCGCACGAACGCGTCATAGCCGTACTTCAGGCTGTAGGTCGCCCCTTCCATCGCCGCGCGGTAGAAGTGCGCCTCGCTCATGTTGTGCGGGTCCAGCCCCGCCAGCACGCCCTTGCCCAGCGGCAAGTCCGGCGTGCGTTCGCCATTGAGGAACGGCAGCATCGTCAGCCCGTCGGCGCCCGGCGGTGTGGCGGCGATGCGCGCATCGCCTTCGCGCGTGCTGAAGCCGAACAGCTGGGCGATGGTTTCCGTTGCAACCGTGCAGTTCATCGTGCAGATCAGCGGCAGCCAGCCGCCGGAGGAAGAACAGAACGCGGCCCACGCGCCGTCGTTATCGATCACCGGGGTATCCGAGTAAGCGAACAGCGTGCCCGACGTACCCAGGCTCATCGACAACCGGCCCGGCACCACCGCGCCGGTGCCGATGGCCGCCATCATGTTGTCGCCGCCGCCCACCGCTACGCGGATGCCGGGCGGCAGGCCCAGTTCATCGGCCACGCTCGGGAGTATGGCGAAGGTCGTGCCCAGTTCGACCAGCGGCGGCAGGCACTGCGACAGGTCGCGTTGCGGATCGATCGCCTGCAGCAGTTCCTTCGACCATTGGCGCGTGCGCACGTCCAGCCAACCGGTGCCGGAGGCGTCGCCGTATTCCATGAAGCGTTCGCCGGTGAGCCAGTAGTTCAGGTAGTCGTGCGGCAGCAGGATGGTCGTCAGATCGCGGTACACCTCCGGGCGATGCTTGCGCGTCCACGGCAGCTTGGAGGCCGTGTAGCCGGCCAGGATCGGATTGCCGGACAGTGCGATACAGCGCGCCGCGCCGCCGACCGCGTCCATGATCTCGCCACATTCGGCGCTGCTGCTGGTGTCGCACCACAGTTTTGCGGGCGCCAGCACGTTGCCCTCGGCATCCAGCGGGACGAAACCGTGTTGCTGGCCCGACACCGCAATCGCCGCGAT
>NZ_JBDKXI010000017.1:0-1294 GCF_039710385.1 Pseudoxanthomonas sp. CCNWLY206-1
GTGTACGGACCGGAGACCTGGGTAACGGGTGTGCGGGGACATGGGTAACACTTTTTTGGTCAAAGGACCGAGGAAGTGACCCATGCCCTGGCAACCGAGAGATCTAATGGACACCCGACGTGAATTCCTGGAACTGGCTTTGCGAGAAGGCGCTAACCGCCGAGAGCTTTGCCGGCGCTTTGGCATCAGTCCCAAGACGGGCTATGCGCTATTACGCCGTCATGCGCTTCACGGCATGAACGCGGCGTGCCTGCCTCTCAGTACCCGTCCTCACTACAGTCCCGCACGCAGCAACGCGGCGATAGAACACGCCGTCGTCGCACTGCGCCGTCAGCATCCGTGCTGGGGTGGGCGCAAGATCGCCCGGCGCCTGAACGATCAAGGCTTCTACGACGTACCCGCGCCCAGCACCATCACCGGCATCCTGCACCGGCATGGACTGATCACCCCCGACGCCAGCCAAGCAGCCGAGCCTTGGCAACGCTTCGAACACACACTCCCCAATGCGCTGTGGCAGATCGACTTCAAGGGCAACTTCCCAACGATGGCCGGGCGTTGCCATCCGCTGACCGTGATCGACGATCACTCGCGCTTCAATCTGACGATTGCCGCCTGCGCCCAAACGAGCACCCCTTACGTACAGGATCATCTGCAGCGGGTGTTCCAGCGCTACGGCTTGCCGGTGCGCATCAACGCCGACAACGGTCCGCCTTGGGGTAGCCCGGCCAAGGTTGAACACGGGCTGTCGGCACTGAGCATCTGGCTCATTCGCCTGGGCATTCGCATCAGCTACAGCGCGCCTTACCATCCGCAGACCAACGGCAAAGTAGAGCGCTTCCATCGTTCACTCAAGGCCGAAGTGCTCAATGGACGCAGCTTCACCGACCTGGCGCAGGCTCAGTGCGCCTTCGAACGCTGGCGCCGCGTGTACAACCACGAGCGCCCGCATGAGGCGCTGGCCATGCAAACACCGGCAACGCGCTATCACGTCAGTCCGCGGACCTTGCCTCCGGCATTGGCACCGATCGAATATGGACCGGACGACCGCGTGATCACGGTGGGCTGGAACGGCTGGGTGAACTTCCAGGGTCGCAAGCTGCGCCTATCCAGCGCCTTGCACACACTGCCCGTGGCGATGCGCCCAGACCCTAATGCAGAGGGTTGCTTCGATGCCTTCTTCTGCCACCACCGCTTCATGCGACTCGATTTGCGCCAACCTGCTACATCAACCTGAGCCTTGAATGTGTTACCCATGTCCCCGCACACCCGTTACCCAGGTCTCCGGTCCGTACAC
>NZ_JBDKXI010000018.1:0-945 GCF_039710385.1 Pseudoxanthomonas sp. CCNWLY206-1
TTCTGGTAGTTTGCCGCCCAACAAATCATTCAAGCCGAACCCGCTTCGCGGGTCGGCTTAATTCAGGCGTTAGGCGCGCATGACAGCAAATCGGCCGTTACAAATCCTGCTTCTGGTGCTGGCACTGCTTCCGACCGCCATCGTCGCTGTCATGTGTGCTCGCCTGCTACTCGCTGGAGAGACGAGTCTCTTGAACTGGCAGTCCACCATTTGGCCGGCGGTTGCACTGCAGGTTGTTGCAATCGCACTATTCTGGGTTCATGCCAGTGGCAATAAGCAACTTGCGCCCGGCGAGATTAGCGGATGGGCCCTGCAATTTATTGTCTTTATCCCGTTCGGTATGCTCAGCTATTGGGCAAAGCACGTGTGGGGGCAGTCCCGTCGTGTGCGTCCCTAACAATTCATTCAAGCCGAACCCACATCAGGGCGGCGCCTGAGTGCCCGCCTTCGGCTATATTTGCACGCAGTCGCCGCCCTGCTGCGGGTCGGCTTAATTCAGGCGTTAGGCCGCTATGAACTCTCTCTCTTTCGTCCTTTTCTGCTTAGCTTTTTCCGTGCTGCTCTGCGCCTCATCCATGGTCGTTGGCCGTAGAGGAACAACTCGACCCCACCGAATTGCCTTATACGCAGGGCTGGTCGGGCTTCTTGCGGCTCCCATTTGGGTTGTTGCATTTGGCGGCTTGGCCCTGCAAGTTCCATATCTCAGACTCGCTTCCGGTTCTGGGGCATTGTTTATCGCGAGTGCCGTCATTCTGTTCGGAGCGTGCCTCATGTCTTTACTGGCATTGGTCTCAATTCATGGTCGTCGGCGCGCGGCCTAACAATTCATTCAAGCCGAAGCCGCTTCGCGGCTCGGCTTAATTCAGGCGTTGGGCGGTCAGGAGCATGAGGTTTCGGCTCACCGCAACCGGGCGGACTTCGGGTCATCCAACATCTTGGTTCCTC
>NZ_JBDKXI010000019.1:0-698 GCF_039710385.1 Pseudoxanthomonas sp. CCNWLY206-1
TCGATCGTTCTCGCTTCATCGCGACCTGATAGGAAGAGCTCGCGGCGGGACGCCGCTCCTACAAGGGCAAAGGGCAAAAGGCAAAAGGCAAAACGCAGAGGGCAAAAGGCAGAAGCAACCGCTCTCGATTTTGTAGGAGCGCCGTCTCGGCGCGAGCTTTTGATTTTCGCGACGGTCTAGAAAGAGCTCGCGGCGAGACGTCGCAGCGCGCCTGGAGGGTGAACCGCAGGCTTCGATCGTTCTCGCTTCATCGCGACCTGATAGGAAGAGCTCGCGGCGGGACGCCGCTCCTACAAGGGCAAAGGGCAAAAGCAAAAGGCAAAAGGCAAAGGCAGAAGCAACCGCTCTCGATTTTGTAGGAGCGCCGTCTCGGCGCGAGCTTTTGATTTTCGCGACGGTCTAGAAAGAGCTCGCGGCGGGACGCCGGTCCGCGCCCCGATAGCTCCTCGGTGCCCGCGATCAAGAACGCGCCGCAGCGCGCCCGGATGGTGAACCGCAGGCTTCGATCGATCGTTCTCGCTTCATCGCGACCTGATAGGAAGAGCTCGCGGCGGGACGCCGCTCCTACAAGGGCAAAGGGCAAAAGGCAAAGGCAGAAGGCAGAAGGCAAAAGGCAAAACGCAGAGGGCAAAAGGCAGAAGCAACCGCTCTCGATTTTGTAGGAGCGCCGTCTCGGCGCGAGCTTTTGATTTTCGCGA
>NZ_JBDKXI010000002.1:0-120304 GCF_039710385.1 Pseudoxanthomonas sp. CCNWLY206-1
CTGCTACATCAACCTGAGCCTTGAATGTGTTACCCATGTCCCCGCACACCCGTTACCCAGGTCTCCGGTCCGTACACTCGTGCAAAGAAAAGTAACGCCCGCGGCAAGCGCGTAGATCGTCAACTCCGATGAGCTATCCGCGCCAGCGCCCAAGAATTAGACCTGGCGCACAAAACCCATAGCCATGGCAGTACGACCAGCCGGCCAATGCCGCAAAACATGCCTGATACAAGCTGAACAAGCTGAATTCAGGCCGGCCGGTAACGTCAAAACCTCACGTTATGATGCCGGCGCCAAAGCGCGTATCTGGCCTGGGGGGAGCCGTGGCGGGACGACAACTATCGTGTTTGTCGCCTGCCGCGCGGGGCGTTATCAGGAGAGAGTCCGTGTCGCGCAAGACCATTCCGGCTACAGCCGTCACTGCGCGTGCCTTTGCACGCGTCAAGCGCCTATCGGCGGCCCTGCTGATCGGCAGTGCAGCGTTGGCCACTATCACGGTTGCCAGCGCCGCCGGCGCCTTCGGCGACACTTGGCAGTCCCGCTCAATGCGGACCTGGCAGCAGGCACAGTTGCTCGCCGAGCGTTACGAAGACCTCGCCCGCGTGCAGCCGATCTTTTATTGGGTCATCACGCGCAAGCGGACCAGCGCGGCTGCAGTCGCTTCGGCCACGGCCCGCAAAACACCGGCCAACCGCACGGACTCCACCGCAAAACCCGGCAACCCAGCCGCTTCAGGCACCCGCCCGGTAAGCAGCACTGTCCCCTCTTCCGTTCCGTCCTACACACCCGTCGCGAGTGGCGGCGGCATGACATCCGCGAATTCTTCGCGGGCTCGCCTGGTCCGGTTGCCCACTACGCTGCCTTATGTCGACCGCAATTCCGCGGCTTATTCCCGCTTCAAGAGCTGGGTGGACAGCGCGGTAAATGGCAGCCCCGGCTACGGTTTCGCCGCCATCGAAGCAGCGCTGATGTACCAGCTGTCGCCTGAAGCCAAGTACTGCACGCTGGCCGTGCGCATGGTCGAGCAACAGGTAGCCGACGCCGAAGCGGTGATCGCCGGCGGTGGCCGACCCGCCATTTCAGGCGATTCCTATCTGGAAGTCGGCCCGATGATCGCCGACCTGGCAATGACGATGCAGACCTGCTCGGCGATGGTCACCGCCAGCCAGCGCACCCGCTGGTCGGCCTACGCGCAGCAGGCGGTCTGGAACCTCTGGAATCATGAAGCCGCGCAATGGGGCGGGCGTTCGTTTCCCTGGTCCGGCTGGTCGGTCAACAACCCCGGCAACAACTACTACTACAGCTTCGTCGAAGCGACCATGTACTGGGCGCTGGCCAGCAACAACGCCACCTGGATGAACGAGTTGCGTGGCCGCTTGCTGCCGGCGTTGGAAGCGTACTTCGCCAGACTGCCGGGGGGCGGCAGCAGCGAAGGCACCGGCTATGGCACCTCGCACATGCGCTTGTTCTCGATCTACCACCTGTGGCGCGAAGCCACCGGCGTGGATCTTGCCAACAGCAATCCGCATGCGACCGACAGCATCTACTACTGGATCCATGCCACCGTGCCGACGCGCGATCGCTTCGCGCCTATTGGCGACCAGGCGCGCAACTCGATGCCCGAGTTGTACGACTATCACCGCCGGCTGATGTTGCAAGCCCGTCTGAATACCTATAACGAAAGCGCGCAGCGTGAGGCCACCTGGTGGCTGGCGAACATCTCCGTGCCCCGCATGACCTCCGGGTTCAACTACCGGCACGACCTGATGCCCGCCGGCGCTGTCGCCACGCAACCCGCCGGATTGATCCACTACGCCCAAGGTACGGGACACCTGTTCGCGCGCACCGACTGGAGCACCTCGGCGATGTGGCTGGCCATCGTGGCCGGCCCGTACAACGAAAGTCACGCGCATCAGGACCAGGGATCTTTCACCTTGTTCGCGCAGGATTGGTTGGCGGTAACCGCCAATGTGTGGAGTGCGAGCGGCATCAATCAGGGCACCGACGTGCATAACCTGGTGCGCTTCGTCCGCAACGGCACCGTAGCGCGCCAGTGCGAATCCACCACGCGCAAATCCACGCTGGCCGTGACGCCAGGTTCCGGTGGCGCTTTCACTGCAGCGGCCAACCTGACGCCGGCGTTCTGCGACAACACCGCGGTGACGTCATGGCAGCGCCAGTTCACCTTCGGCAGCCGCAAGCTGACGGTACGTGATCAGTTCGCCATCACCAGCGGCACCACCGCGACCTTCCAGGTCAACGTGCCCGTGCAGCCGGTACTGGTCAACAGCCGCGAAGCCACCGCCGGCCGCCTGCGCGTCCGCGTGCTGGAACCGGCCAATGCCACCATCAATTCCAACTTCAGCACCGGCAAATATGTCGAAGGCGGCGGTCGGTTCCGGATTGATGTGACCGGCGGTACCACCGGTTATCTGGTCGAATTGACGGAAATCTGATCGAGCTGCTTGAGTTGATCGCGTTGGCGGAGTGCTGAGGGAAGAGCTCGCGGCGGGACGCCGCTCCTACCCGATTGCTTCCGCTTCGCCAAACGTCAAAGTTGTGTCAATGGCGCCTGCTGGCCAGCAGGCGCCGCCGCAAATTCATCACGCTGATCGGCACGAAGGTGGCCGACCAAAGACTGAATCTCTCCAGGTTCGGTTTGCGCCATAGCGGCTGCATCAGCATCCTGCGTGCCGCACGCGGCTGCCGTACATAAAGCAGATGGCGGCCGAAATCGGTGCGGATCGACAGGACCTTGCCGCGGATGATGCGCGGCTCCAAGCCGAGCGCCTTGCCCAGCGTCAAAGCGTTGTGCAGTTCCGCATGGGCGCAGCGTTCTATCCGGCTGGTGACGCTGCCCGCCGCTGGCGTGTAATGACCCAGAAGCTCCGGTCGCGCCAACACCGACCACCCCGCCCGCGCGATCCGCAACCATAGGTTGTAATCCTCCGCGCCCAGCAACGCGAGGTCTTCGTCGAAGCCACCGACCTGCTCGAAGGCGGTGCGCCGCACCACCGCCATCGATGTGCAGATGCGGTTTTGCCGCCATAAAGTGTCGAAATCCAGACGTGCCGGCAGCGGCGCCCGCCCCAGCAAGGCGCAACCATGCAACAGTCCTGCACGGGAATCGCTACTGAGTTCCATCTGGCGCTGCATCTTCTCCGGCAACCAGGCATCGTCCGCGTCCAGGAACGCGATCCATGGTGACGATGACGCACGAACGCCATCGTTGCGGGCGGCTGCCGGGCCACCGTTCCTGCGTTGCAGCAGGCAAACCCGTTGGCCGTAACGGGCGACGATGGCTTCGATCGCCACGCGATCCGGCGACCCGTCGTCGACCACTATCACTTCAGCGGGAAGCAGCGTCTGCGCGAACACACTCTCCAGCGCGCGCGCCAACGTGGCCGCGGCGTTGTAAGCAGGAATGACGACCGCATAATCGCCTGCATGTGGATGTGAAGCACGCGTTCTTGCATCGCCGGTGGTGTACATCAGGTCGCCACCGGCTTTCGCTTCCAAAGCGCATGGCGAATGTAATGCAGCATGTACCAGACCGAGCTCAGCCATGGCAGACGTTCCACCTGCCGATAGATGCGCCATTGCCAACCCGCCGCGCGTAGCTTGTTGGCCGAGATCGAGCCGGCGCGCACCAGGTAATAGGCCAGAGGACGATCATGTTGAACGCGAATCGCGCCGCCCGCGCTGCGCACTCGTTCCAACCAGAAAACGTAGTCCTCATGCCCGACGCGCTGGAATGCCACATCGCCCAGACGGCGATCGTAGACGCCGGTCAGATTGCCGATGTGATTGCTCTTGAGCATGTCGGTGTAAGTCAGCTGCGCGGGAGGATCAACCCGTGACAGTGGGCGGTCATCCTCGGCAACCCGCTGATACGCCGTGTACGACACCATCGCCCCGCTATCGCTCATCTGCGCAATCTGCAGTTCCAGCTTTCGGCTATCCCACCAATCGTCACTGTCCAGGAAGGCGATATGGCTGCCACGTGCGGCGCGCATGCCGGCATTGCGTGCTTCGGCAACGCCAGCATTGGCAGGCTGGCGCAGCGCTTTTACTCGCGCATCGGACTGCGCGTATTCGGCAATGATCGCAGGCGACTCGTCGGTCGATCCATCGTCTACCAGGATCAACTCCAGCGCGGGGAACGTCTGCTGCAGCACCGATTCGATCGAGCGCCGCATGGTCCGGCTGGCGTTGAATACGGGCATGACAACGCTGACCAGCACTTCGTCCGCGGCGTCACCCAACGGGGCCGCCGGCGCCGCCTCGGTTGGCAGAACAGCGGCGATCATGCCGCCTTCTGGCCAGCCCCGGCCCACGACGACAACGGCGGCGGCAGCACGTAGTCGCGATAGTCGTTGGGGTTGCCCACGCGGCCCGCTTCCGCCGCCTTGATGATGTTGTATACCTCGCGCGAGGTGACGTAATGCAGCACGTAGCGCTTGCCATCGTTATAGGTGCGCTCCAGATGGTCGTGCATCGCGTCGGTCGCCGGTCCCAGCAGCGTGTCCATGTCCGACTCCTGCGTGCCATGGGTGTGCACTTTGACGAACACCCAATCCGGTCGCCCTTCGACGTGTACGCCGGTACGCACCCACGCATCGACGCGTTCGGGCGTGGGCGGGCAGCCACGGCGCACGTCGGCATTCTCGATACGCGGCACCAGACCCATCCGACGCTCGCGCCAGTTGAGGCCCAGCGGCCCCTGCACGATCATCAGGTCGCCGGTGGGATGGCCGCCTACATGGACGGCTACACCGTCGTCGTGCGACTTGGGATGGCGCGGATCGTCGGTGGCGTAGTAGATCGAATTGATGGTCTTGGTCTGAGTGTCGCTGGGCGCGGACGGCAGGGTGAAGTCGGCATAGCAACCCAGCTCGCGCAGCAGGATCAGTTCGTTGTTGATGCCACACCAGCGACCGTCGCCGCGCGAGTTGTCCAGGCACCAGTTGCCGTGAATGAAGCCAAAGCGCAGCTCGCCTGTTTTCGGATCGCGGGACAGCGCGCCATGGCGCTGATGCAGCGTGCGGCAGAAACGCGAGATGCTTTCGCGGAAATTGTCTTCGGTGTCGTTGTCGTGGTGCAGATGGATCTCGATCTCGCCGAAACCATCCGCGCATAGCGACGCCAGCTTATCCAGATGCTCCTCGGCGTACTCTTCTTCCGGGTAGAAAAAACTGTGCTGCGGCGGACGCCCATCGGCATCGCGGTGCTGGGACGCCAATGCGCGGTAGTCGCGGCACCAACGGTCCACGCGTGCACGTTGCGTGGGCAGGTCGGCGCCATGCCACATGGGCTCGAAATGATCGACGAAGCAGAACATCACGTGCACCGGGCGGTCTTCCACCTTGGGCACGCGGCGGCGCAGATAGCTGCCGATCCAGATTTCCATATTGCGCGCACGCAGCAACCGCCAGACCACGAACGCCGCGGCTGCCGGCAACACCATGACGGCGATCAGCGCCATTTGCCAAAAACTGTCCAAGCCATCCCCTTTTGATCTTGCCCACGCGATGGGCTACGTCATTGATAACGCGGGGAGGAGGTGTGACCGGCCAGTGGGTGTTCCTTTCGTGTTGACCATGACAAATCGTCATCCCGGTCCAGGCGTCGGGTTTTCGCTCTTTAGCTACGGCGCTGGCGCGGCGAGTTCGCCTGGGCTGGTGATCTACGCGCCTGCCGCGGGCGTCACTTTGACCAGCCATTCGGCTGTTGAGAAGCGCTTCTTTGCTCGTGCAAAGAACAAGTAACCAAAAGAGGTGCTCTTCAACAGCCGAATGGCTGGTCAAGCACGCCCCTGGCGGCGCGTCCTTCGGGTGCGTGTCGCCGGTGGGAATTTTCGGAAGGCACATCCATGTGCCTGCCGAAAACGCCGCGCGTCCTGCGCGGCGCCCCAACGGGTTGTACCCACCGGCGCCACCGCGCCTTAAAGGGGACCCCAAAGCCAGAAGCAACCGCTAGAGCAAGAGCGAAAGGCAAGGCCTCTGCTTTGGTGCTCGCTATCGCTTGGCTTTGGCTTTGGCTGTGGCTTTTGATTCTTCGGGGCCCCGTTTAGGCGTGGCAAGCGGGACGGGTAAAACCCCGCAGGGGCGGCGCACAGGATGTGCGTCGTTTTTGGCAGGCACATGGATGTGCCTTCCAAAAATTCCCGGCCCGATTGCGAACCCCGAAGGGGCGCGCCGCCTGGGGCGTGTTTCTTTTGGTTACTTGTTCTTTGCACGAGCAAAGAAGCGCTTCTCAACAGCCGAATGGCTGGTCAAAGTGACGCCCGCGGCAGGCGCGTAGATCATCAACTCCGACGAGCCACCCGCGTCAGCGCCAAGAGCCACGAGCCACGAGCCACGAGCACGAAGTATCCGCTTGTAACGAAGCAGATGGCGAGTCACTGCCATTCCCTCATCCGCCCTCCGGGCACCTCGCTTCGCGCCCCAGCCCTGCGCAGCACGCAGGGCGTTCAGGCAAGCACGAGCCAATGGCTCGTAAGCCGCATGCCTTCACCCCGAGGGGAGAAGGAAAGCGCCCCGAGGGAACGAATCAACCTTCCTGCGGCAACGCCAACAACGAAAACCCTTCCGCCTTCCAAGCCGGAATCAACGACTCCAACATCTCCAGCGAAATAGTGCTGTCATCGTGCATCAGCACGATATCGCCCGCGCGCACCGGGTGCCGTTTGATGATGTCCACCAGCTCCGGCGCAGGCCGGCGACTGTAGTCCAGGCTGTCGTAGGACCAGTACGCGATCCGGCGGCGCTGGCGGATGAAGCGCAGCATCAACGGCAGTGGCAGCACTCCGCGCGGCGGGCGGAAGCCATGCTTGACGTGTCCGCTGACGGACGCCAACGCCCGGTCGGTCCGTTCAATCTCGTCGAACTGCGCATCCAGCGGCAGCGTATCGAACTGCGGATGGGTAAACGAATGATTGCCCAGCGTATGTCCTTCCTCGACGATCCGTCGCGCCAACGCCGAATGCCGATCGATCTGTTCCCCGATCAGGAAGAAAGTCGCCTTGGCGCCGTGCCGCGCCAGCAGGTCCAGCAGTGGGGGCGTGTGCTCCGGGTGCGGGCCATCGTCGAACGTCAGGTACAAGCCTTTTCGCGCGCGCGGTCCCGCCGTCTGGATCCAGGCGGCGGGCAGCCAGCGCAGTACGTTCAATCTTCTGGGTCTGGGATTCATAGGTTGGGCATGGCACGGTGCGGTGTGGACGAAACCGTTTGGCCCTCGCCGCTCGGCTGAGCATAAAGCCGCAGGTACCGTTCGGCCATGGTTCGCAGCGAGCCTTCCGCGAGCACCCATTTCCGGCCGGCGCGGCCCATTGTGCTGGTCAGTTCCGGGGCTTGCAGCAACCGCTCCAATGCCGCGGCCAGCGCATCGGGATCGGCGGCGGGAACCAGCAGGCCATTATTCTGGTCGCGGACGATTTCGCGGTTACCGCCCACATCGGTCGCCACGATCGGCAGGCCCGCCGCGCAGGCCTCAAGCAGCGCCACGGAATAGCCTTCGCTCAACGAAGACAGCGCGAAGATATCCAGTCCTCGCAACAACCGGTCCACGTCGCTGCGATCGCCAAGGAAACGCACTGCGTCGCCAAGTTTCAGTTCGGCGGCCAGCTGTTCCAGTTCGATGCGCAGCGTGCCGTCGCCGACCAGCAACAGGACGGCTTCAGGCACCCTCTCCCGCACACGTGCGAACGCATGCAGCAGGTTGGCCTGGTCCTTGACGGGCTGCATTCGTCCCACCGTGCCGATGACACGGCTACCCGGCGGCCATCCCAGTTCCGCGATCAGCGCTTCGCGTGCACGCACGCTGGCAGGCGCGAAGCGTTCGACACGAATGCCGTTGGGAACCGTCAGCAATCCCGCGCGCGGACGCACGCCGTCGCGGTCGAAGTGATCGCGCGCGGCTTCACACACGGCGGCGACGAAATCAGTGGCCGGCATCGCACGACGGTACAGCCATTCGCGGCGGCGGCTGGGCCCCATCACTCCCATGCCATGCCGGGTATTGACGATGCAGCGCAACGGCAGGCCGGCGGCCGCCAACACCGCGTGGTAGTGCGCCGCCGCGTTGTGAGTGTGCAGCACTCCGCCCGGCGGAGCTTCCTTCAGAAAGCGCCGCGCGCGCAGGACGGCGCCCAGGTCCGCGCCATTGCGCTTGCCGCAAGCCAATACCGGCACCTTGCGCGCATCCAACTCTTCGGCCAGCGCACCGCGCTCGAACAGGCAGATCACACGGCACGCATGGCCGGCGTCACGCTGCGCACCGATCAGGTCGATGACGGTACGCTCCAAACCTCCGCGTTCCAGGTTTTCAACAAAATGCGTGATGTTCACGCGTTCTCCTGATTCATGACAACTCCGAAATAGTGACGCGCAACTTTCCAGTAGCGGTTAATGGAATATCGTCCGCGTAACGGAAATCCAGCTGCACGCTGTCACCGACCACCTTGGCCAGCTCGCGCCGGATCAGATCGACTACCGACGGATCGAAGTCGGCATCGCGCACCAGTGAAATATCGAACGCATCCAGGCGCTTCTGCACCACTTGATAGCGCTTGATGCCGGTGGCGTGCAGAAAAGCGTAGACGATGTACTCGCCAGGTACGTAGCGGCCGTCCGGCGTCCGCAACGCATCCAGCTTGCGGCCGTTCACGCGGGTCAGCAGCGGCAGTCCGCGGCCGCAGGCGCAGGTTCCCGAACCGGCCGTAGCAAGATCGCCATTGATGTAGCGCAGCAGCGGCATGCCGTAGTTATGCAGATCGGTGACGATGATTTCGCGCGGCGTGTCCATGCTCGCATCCGCGCCGGCAGTGCCGACCGAGTCGCCCAGTTCCACGCACAGATGGTCGGCATTGACGTGCAGCCCTTTGTGCTCTTCGCACTCGGCGGCAATCAGCATGAACTCGCGGCAGCCATAGGTGTTGTATACCGGGCAGCCGAATGCTTCGCCAATGAGCTTGCGTTGCCCGTCATGCAGCGCCTCGGCCGCGCTCAGGATGCGCATCGGCCGATGGATGCGGCGGCCATTGGCGGTCAGCCATTCCGCCATCTTCATGATCGGCGCCACGTAGGAAACAATGGTTTCCGGGCGATAGCGGTCTATCGCATCGGCGTACTCGGCCATCCGCGCTTCGCTCATCTCGAACGCATTGAGCATGTGCCGGTTGAAGATGGCGTGATACATGCGGTCCTTGCGTTTTTGCGCACCGACCGGCGTTCCCCACAAGTACAGCGTGCGCTGGCCCAGCCGTGCGCCGCCCCAACCGTAGCCGCGCCACATGATCGCCAGACGGCGTTCGTAGCTCTCTCGGGTGTAGCCGAAACGCAGCGGCTCGCCGGTGGAGCCACCGGTGGTTTTGTACAACAGGCCATCGCGGTGATTGTCGGCAATCAGTTGATCGAAATGCGCGCGGATCTCCGGCTTGTCGATGACTGGCAGGCGTGCGTAATCTTCCGGGCCGCGGATATCTTCCGGACTGGCGATACCCAGCGGCTGCCAGCGTTGGCGGTAGTACGGCACGTGGTCCCAGCAATGGCGGATCAGCCGCTGGAGCTTCTCCCACTGCAAGCGCTGGATCTGTTCCGGCGCCAACCACTGGCTGCTTTCGTAATCACGCAGATGAGCCAATGTCTTGCGCCGCCGCAGCCCCGACTCGTAAGCCGGAAACAGCACGCGGCGGAACAGCGATTCATAGAGATCTTTCATGGCATCCCCTCCCCCTGTGCACGTCGCTCGGCCCAGGCCAGGAAACGTGCGCCGAAACGCGGCCGGCCTGCTGCGAAACGCTGGTGCAGCTGCTGCAGGTGGGCGATGTCCTCCCGACACCAACAGCCCAGCAACAGCGTCAGCGGCGCATACGCCAATACAAACACCATTCCACCCACCAGCACCGCCGCCAACGGCGCCAGCTGACCGCGCAACGGCCATGCGATCACTACCGCCAACAACGCGCTGGCCCAGATCCGCGCCAGCTTGTTCCAATCCGGCGAAGCGTGGCTGACTCGGATCGTCAGCCACATGTAAGCAATGGCGTTGATCAGCGCCACCGTGACGTAGGCGATCGCCGCGCCTGTCAAACCAAAATTCGCGATCAACACCGCATCCAGCACAACCTTCAATATTGCGCCACCCACCACCATTACCAGGATGCTGCGCTGACGATCGGCGCTGACCAGCAGGCTGGAGGCGCCCTGCGTCATGGCGACAAGACAGGTGCCGAGCAAGCAGGCGGCGAACACCGGACCGGCGGCGTCATAGGCCGGTCCATACATGACGTGGATGATGTCGCCACCGAACGCCAGCCCGAACGCGAACAGCGGCGCGGCCAGCAGCGTGAGATAGCCGGTGGTGGCGACGAAGCGGCGCGCCGCGACCTCGCGGCCCTGGCTCAGCGCGCCGGCCATCATCGGCAGCAGCAATGCACCGAATACGCCGGGCACCAGCGCTGCCGCGCCGACCGCCAATTGGTACGCCACCTTGAACTGACCCGCCGCGTGGCTATCGGCATACAGATTGAGGAACATCACCTCGACTTCGCTGGCTATCAGAAAGCCCACCGACACCGTCAGCGCGGTCCAGCCCATGTGGCGTTTCACACGTGCCATCAGAATTGGTGGCAAAAGGATGCCGGCTTGGCGCGGCGGTACCAACGGTGCGATCTGACGGAACGACATGCCGTAGAAGACCACCCCGGATGCCACGAATACCGCCAGCAACCATTCCACCGGCGCATCGAACTGCCAGGCCAGCACCACCAGCACCAGGTTGATGGGGGTGGAGACCAGCGCGATGATGGCGGTGGCGCGGAAGTTCTCGAAGCCCTTGGCAACGCCGATGTTGAACATGTAGGACGATCGCAACACTACCGCCACCACCAGAAAGCCGAGCAGCAGCTTGTGGTTCATGCCCGGCGCGATGTGGTCGCCGGCAAAGATGAAAACCGCGGCACCGGCCAGCAAAACGACCAATAGGAAGAGCCGCTGGGCACGGCGCAGATAGTCCAGCAGATGGGGCACCATTTCCGTTTGCCCGCTTCCGCGCAGTTCGGCCACGAATTTGATCGCTGCGCTGGCGGTACCGGAATTGGTGGTCGCCACGCCCATCGCCACCAGCCAGATCACCAGGCTGTAGGCGCCGAAACCATCGGGCCCCAGATGCCGGGCAATGATGATGGACGTGAGCATGCCAAGCACGTACTCGGTGTACAGGCCCACCGAGGAAAAGAACGTATTGTTGAGCGTGCGAGACCGACTACTCATGCCATTGCCAACAGAACCTTGACGGTGATGTACAACCCGATAACGCCGATTACGGCGTAAATCGGCCACCGGATAAGGTCGTTGGCCAGGCTGAAACGCGGCAGGCTGGGATAGGTTTCCTGCAGGCGCGTGTAGTGCGCGACCACCAGCGCCACCAGCAGATAGAGAATGACCACGTAGCTGCGGCTCAGAAAGAACGCCGCTGTGAAGAATCCGGTCAGCGACATCAGCAACGTCAGGGCGATGGCCCGGTCGGTACGCCAATCCTTCAGCGCCACCTCATCGGACACATCCATCGGCACGTCGTCGATGATGCCGTCGTTGCGCTTGAGGATCGTCAGCATCATCTTGAAGCAGTAGCCCACGATGGCCAGCCACAGCGTGAAACCGATGATTCCCATCTCCGCCAGCACCAGCACGAAGGAGTTATGCGCGGTCAGTTCGTGCCGGTCCGAATAGCCGCCGGCACCGATGCCGAACAATGGGCTGCCCATGAACATCTGGATCCCTTCGTACCACGAGTCCACCCGGCCCATCGCCGAGGCTTCCGATACGTCCATCTCCTGCATGCGCGAGGGCAGCATCATCAGTCCGCCCAGGGCCACCGCGCCCATGATGCCCGCGGTGAACATGCCGCGCTTCTGCCAGACATACACGCCCAGTACCGCGACCAGCGCCAGCAGCGTGCCGCGTGAATTGGTCAGATAGCAGCCCCAGACCAACACCACCATCACTGCCCACCAGAACAACCGATTGAAGCCCAGCAGGCCGCCTCGAGTACTCAGGTACAGCGCCATCGGCAGGCACATCACGAACAGCATGCCCAGGTCGTTGGGGTCATTGAAGATACCGACGTACTGGATGCGCGTACCCTGCGACATCTCCACGCCCGTCCAGCCAATGCCGGTATTGGCCTGGTCGATGCCATGTATCGCCAGCACCGCCGAACAGACCGCCAGCACGCCCATCACCACCTGCATGCGTTCGCGCGTGTGTGTCGCGTTGGCCAGCAGCACATAGGCCAACAGTACCGGCGCGAATATGAAGAAGACGAACAGCGCGCCGCCGGTCCAGCCGTTGACCACCTTGGAGAACATCGCCACCAGCAGGAACATCGGGATCAGCAGGTATTGCGGCGCCGCGAACGACTTGCGCGCGGACATCAGCCAAAGGCCACCGGCCAGCACCAGTGCGATGGATTGCATGGGCGGCCCGGGAGATTCGGCCACCGCGGGATAGTCCTGCGGCCGGATCAGCACCAGCGCCAGGTAGATCAGCATGAAAACAAACATCAGTACCCGCTACTCCGATCAGACACGTAATTTGGACGCATAACAAAACACTTCAGGCACCGTCACCATGGCTTCGAACCAGGCACGGTCCATCTCCCGCTCCACCGGCAAGCGCGGCAGCGCGTAGCGCGTGGCGGGCATCACATTGCCGGTGCCGGCCATGTAGCTGCAGGCCAGACGGAAACCAGCGGTACGCACCGTATCGACGGTTTCCTGATCGAAGGCATCCGGACCGCCGACCGGATACGAAAGCACGCCAGGAGCAACGCCCAACTCGCGCTCCAGCGCCTGCTTGGAACCGACCACTTCTTCGGCCATCTGTTCCAGCGGCAACTTGGCCAACATGCGGTGACCCACGCCATGGGAACCGACCTCCATGCCGGCGTGGTGCATCTCGCGCAACTGGTCCCATGTCATCGGACGGCAATCCGGATGACCGTTCTCGCGGGGCATCCGCCATTCCTCTTCGAGCCGCGCGATCAACCGTGCCTGGCCTGCATCGTCCAGCGTCTTGATCCGGTCCAGCAACTCGGAGGCACGCGCGCGTCGTTCTTCCAGTGTCGCGCCGAGAGTCCAGTCCAGGCCCAGTTCCGGCGCCAGCAGCCGCTCCACCGGCGCCGTGCACACCATGTGCACCAGCCAATCGTAGGCATAGGGCAGCCCGGAATCGATGTGCCCGGTGGAAACGAAGAACATCGCCGACATTTCCAGCTCGCGCAGGATGGGAAATGCGACGCGATAGTTGTCGTCATAGCCGTCATCGAACGTGACCAGCACCGCGCCCTTGGGCAATGGCCGGCCCGCATCGACACAAGCCAGCACCTCGTCAAAGCGCATCGGGTGGAAGTGCTTGCGCAGGAACAGCATCTGTTGGCGGAAGCCTTCCGCTGAAGCACTGATCAGTTCCGTATCGAAACTGAAGCCTGCCGGCTCCGCCGATTCCAGCACACGGTGATAAGCCAGCACGCGCAAATCATGCCGCGATACCGAACGCAGCCGCTTCATCAACGGCAACATCCCCGCCCGGTGGCACCAGCGCGCCAGGGTTTTCCGGCGGCCCGTCGTTTCCATCGTTTGTATAGACACTCCCCTGCCCGCCATGTCCGTAACCGGCCACCTTGCCTGATGCCTTTAGTACGGAGAATCCAGCAGCATCCGGCCATTGGTGGCGGTGCCCCGCAATGCCGATGGCCGGATGTGCCTGGAATCCTCGTCTTGCAATGTGGGGAGTTGTTGGCGGGAAGCGGGAGCGGCTGCTCTTTCCCTTCTCCCTCCGGGGTGAAGGCATGCGGCTTACGAGCCATTGGCTCGTGCATGCCTGAACGCGCTGCGTGCTGCGCAGGGCTGGGGCGCGCAGTGAGATGCCCGAAGGGGTGATGAGGAAATGGCAATGACTCGCCATTAGGTTTCCCGACAAGCGGACGCTCCATTCCCTCATCCGTCGCTGCGCGCCACCTTCTCCCGGAAGGAGAAGGAAAAGAACCTCCGAACCTAAAAAAAAGCCACCAGGAGCCACAAATCCATGTCGGACGACACCGACTTCGTCGCGCTTTACGATGAGCTGGGCCTGGATGCCGAATGCAGCATGGCGAGCTTCAAGCACGCCTATCGCCGCCGCATCGCCAAGCTGCATCCCGATCATTTCGGCGCGCCGTCCGACATCTCCCGGCTGCAACGCCTCAACCGGCTTTACTCGGCCGCACTGGAGTTCCACCGCCTGCATGGCCGCCTGCCGGGCGCCTCGCGACCCGTTCGCGTTGTCGGCGCCGCTCCCGTGCGAAATATCTACCCGGGCGACGGCCGCAACACCCACGGCGCACGCAATGAACGGCATGTCCAGCATGCCGCCAACGCCTCATCAGGATCCGCCTCGACAAGCACCGCGGAAGCAAATCCGGTGGCCGGTTTTCCCCGTCGTCGGCGTTATTTGCTGATGTTGGGACTGCTTGCGCTGTTGCTTTATTGGCTGGGTGCGCAGCGGACCTCGGTGCCCACATTGGATCCGGAAGGACCTGGCGATGCGGTGCAACCGGGTTTGCGTGCGCCCGATGCCGGCAAACGGATAGCCGTCGGCATGGATCGCGAGCAGGTCCGGCGCATTCTGGGAACCCCGCTAACCGAGCACGAACAACGCTGGGAATACGGGCCATCCTGGATTGAGTTCCGTTGCGGCAAGGTGACCAGCTGGTACGCCTCACCGCTATATCCGTTGCGGGTGGAAGACGACAGCGCTGCCGCCCAAGCGGAGGCGGCGCTGAAGGAGCCGCCGAGCTGCTAAAAAAGAATGCTGCTGAACAATAACGCCATTGAAACAGACGCAGTTGAGAACGTACGACGTTGGAAAATACAGGGGAAATCGCGATGTTCTCTGGCACCGCCAGGCTGCTGAAAAAAGCGCAAAGACGTTTATGGATGAAGTATGCGTTGCGCGGCGTCGGCGGTAGCGACAACCACTCGCGCCTGGACCTCGCCTACAGCCTCGAAGATCCCTGGAACATGGAATCGCAGCTGGAACAGGCGCGCTTCGAAGCCACCAATCGCATCATCGAGCAAGCATTCGGCCGGGTTGGATCGCTGCTGGAGATCGGTTGCGGCGAAGGCCATCAGACCCGCTATCTCGCCCGCGTCAGCGATCAGCAATTCGGCATCGACGTCAGTGCGCAGGCCGTCGAACGCGCACGTCTTCGGCTGCCTTCAGCCCAGTTCGCCGCAGCCGATCTCTTCCAGCAGCCCTGGGGCGAGCAGCGCCATCGTTTCGATCTGGTCACCGCATGCGAAGTGCTCTATTACCTGAGCGATCCCGCCGCCACCATCGAACGCATGCGCCACCTCGGCCGCAATGGCCTGGTGACCTTCTTCGCACCCGCCTGCGGCCGCATCGGCCCGCACCTGGATCGCATTCCCGGGCTGCACAAGGATTGGATCTATCACGGCGGTACGTCGTGGTTGATCGGGTGGTGGAAGGATGCTTGACGCGCGCGACACGCAGAAGGAAGAAGTACTGAAAGACGTCGGCGTCGTCTACTTCGGCAACGATTGGCATGCGGAGAACCGTACCAGCAGCCATCACGTGGCATCGCGCCTGGTCCGGACCATGCCGCTGCTGTACGTCGATTCGCCCGGCATGCGCGCGCCCAGTGCATCCGGCCGCGACTTCAAGCGGGCGTTCCGCAAGATCTTCGCTGCGCTGAAGCCGCCAGTGAAAGTCGCCGATAACTTCTGGCATTGCACGGTGCCGCAGCTGCCGTTCCGCCGCGTACCCGGCGTGGAGACCTTCAACCGCGTATTCAGTCGCTGGGCGGTGCGCCGCGCATTGCGACATGCCGGCATCACCCGGCGGATCTCGTGGTTCGTGGTGCCGCACCCGGGCTTCATGGCCAAGCACCTGGGCGAAGAGCTGTGCGTCTTCTACTGCATCGACGACTACGCCGCACATCCAGGCGTGGATGCCACCATGATTGCGCAGCGCGATGAAGCGCTCAGCCGCGACGCGGATCTGCTGTTCGTCGCGCCCCCCGCGCTGCTGGAAACCAAGCGCGCCTTGAATCCATCCACTACCTTCGCGCCGCATGGCGTGGACGTGGAACTGTTCCGCCGCGCCTGCGATCCGCAGACCGAAGTGCCCGCCGCCGCCCGCGGGCTTTCCGCGCCGGTGATCGGCTATATCGGCTCGGTGCACGAATGGATCGACCTGGAACTGATCGCCTGGCTGGCTACCGAACGTCCGCAGTGGTCGTTCCTGCTGGTGGGCCACGCCGCCGCCGATGTTTCCGCCTTGCGCGCCCTGCCCAACGTACACCTGGTCGGCGCGCAGCCTTACGTGACGTTGCCGGCATGGGCGAAGGCATTCGATGCCGCCATCATTCCGTACCGCCTGAATCGCCAGGTCGCCAACGCCAATCCGCTGAAACTGCGCGAATACCTGGCGACCGGAAAACCCGTCGTCAGTGTGCGCAACGCCGAGATCGAAAAGTTCGCGCGCTGGGTGCGCATCGCTGACGACCATGCCGGCTTTCTGGCCGCGCTGGATGCTGCCATCCACGATCAAGGCGAAGAAGCCACCGCCGCACGCATCGCCGCCGTCGCCGACCAGACCTGGGACCGCCGGGTCGAGGACGTGCTCGAAACGGTCGCGCAAGCGATGGCCCTACAGAATTCACCCCTCTCCTATCCGGTTACCCATGGCAACTGATTCCCTCCCCAAATTGCGCGTGGCCGTTGTCGGCGCGGGCTATGTCGCCACGCACCACCTTGCCGCATTGAAGGCGCTGGACTTCGTCGAGATCGTCGGCATTTGCGACACCCAGTTGCCTGCCGCGCAGGCGCTGGCGCAGCGGTTCGGCGTGCCGCTGGCCGCCGCGTCGCTGGCAGAACTGGCACCCGCGCGCCCGCAGGCGGTACATGTACTGACTCCTCCCTCCTCGCACGCAGCCATCGCGCTTGCGGCGATGGAAATGGGATGCCATGTGCTGGTCGAAAAGCCGATGGCCGATTCGGTCGCCGATTGCGAAGCCATGATTGCCCGTGCGCGCGAAAAGCGCCTGACCCTGGGCGTCAATCATTCCGACTTGTTCGACCCGGTGCTGCTGCAAGCACTGGATGCCGTGCGCAACGGTCGCATCGGCGAGGTGTTGTCGGTCGATATCGTGCGCAACTCGGAATATCCCGCTTACGCGGGTGGTCCGCTGCCGGGTTCGGTGACGCAAGGCTCGTATCCGTTTCGGGACCTGGGCGTGCATGGCCTCTACACCATCGAGGCATTCCTAGGGGAAGTGAAGCAACTGGACATCGCCTATCAGGCGCGCGGCACCGACCCCAATCTGCATTTCGACGAATGGCAGGCGCATGCCCACACCGCACGCGGCGTTGGCCGCCTGCTGTTGTCGTGGAACGCGCGCCCGATGGAAAACCGGCTTTTCGTCCGCGGCACGCGCGGCACCATCGAGGTGGATCGCTTCCTGCAGACCTGCCGCATCCATCGCGTGCTGCCCGGGCCGAAATTCATCGGCATCGTGATGAATTCGTTCTTCAGCGCCATCAAGGATGTCTTTCGTATTCCGTGGAATGTGGTTCGCTTCGCCACTGGCATGCTGCAGCCATCGCCCGGCATCCGTCGCGGTGCGCAAGAGTTCGCAAAAGCCGTTCGTCATCAGACGCAGCCGCCGTTCGGTGGCGAAGACGCTTTGCGTATCGCCAAGTTGCTGGAACCCGCATGTGCGGAGCCCGATCGCTTGCGCCTCAAGATGCTGGAAAGCAGCTACACGCCGCTTGAACCGGCCGATGCGCTGGTGACGGGCGCGGGCGGATTCCTGGGCCGTCGGCTGGTGGCTCGCCTGCGCAAGCGCGGACAGCGCGTGCGTGTGCTGGTGCGTCGCCCGGTGACCGAATACGCCAACGATTCCGGCATACAGATGGTGATCGGCGACCTGGGCGATCCGCGCATCGTGGCGCACGCGGTGGAAGGTGCGTGCGTGGTGTATCACGTGGGCGCCGCCATGCGCGGCAGCGTGCGCGACTTCGAAGCCGGCACGGTCTGGGGCACGCGCAACGTCATCGCCGCCTGCGTGAAGAGCAAACCCAAGCGTCTGGTTTAT
The DNA here is from genome assembly GCF_039710385.1 of Pseudoxanthomonas sp. CCNWLY206-1. Taxonomy (NCBI): domain Bacteria; kingdom Pseudomonadati; phylum Pseudomonadota; class Gammaproteobacteria; order Lysobacterales; family Lysobacteraceae; genus Pseudoxanthomonas; species Pseudoxanthomonas sp. CCNWLY206-1. The sequence goes on from NZ_JBDKXI010000002.1 coordinate 18,160, forward strand.
GTCAGCTCCATGAGCGTGTTCGACCACGCCGGCCGCGATCCGCAAGGCACGATGGTGGAAGCATCAGCATTCGAACCGCATCCCGAATGGCGCGGTGCCTATACGCAAACCAAGCTCAGCGCGGAACGCGATGTGCACGCTGCCATTCGCGACCATGGCGTGCCGGCGGTGATCCTGCGCCCCGGCCAGATTTTCGGACCGGGCGCGGAACGGGTGACGCCCAATGGCGTGATCGGACTGGCCGGGCGCTGGGTGGCGGTCGGCAGCGGCGCCATGACGCTTCCGTTGATCTATATCGAAGACGTCATCGACGCATTGTTGCAGGCAGCCGAAGCGCCCGATGCGGTGGGGCGCGTGTTCAATGTGGTCGACCCACACCCTGTCACGCAGCAGGCCTATCTGGACCGTTGTCGCCGCAAGTTGGGCGATGAGATCAAGGTCGTGCGCACGCCAGCGTGGGTGTTCATGATGTTGGGATTCGGCGTGGAGATACTCGGCAAGCTGCTGCGCCGCGACGTGCCCTTGACGCGCTACCGCGTGCGTTCGTTGCGGCCGCTGGCCAACTTCGACGTATCGGCCGCACGCGACGGTTTGGGCTGGACACCACGGATCGGTGTGGAAAAAGGCCTCGATGCTACCTTCGACTGAATCTCGCCATTCGCTAACGCTTGCTCTGCCACCGGAAGGCGATACACCGTGGTCTGGCGCCGTCGCCACTCCCGTGACGCTCGGACTTTCGTCCGCGGGCGGCGACTACTACGTCCGCTTGGAACGGCTGCCTGATCTTGACCGGCTGGAACTCAAGTGGCGTGAGCTGGAGCGCCAGGCGGACGTCAGTTATTTCGTCAGCTGGCATTGGATAGGGGCATGGCTGGCGCTGATCTGCCCGCGGCAGATCGCGCGCTTGGCCACGGTGTACCAGAACGGGCGCCGCGTGGCCTTTGGTGTGTTCACCGTGCGCCGCCGCTGGTTCGGCCTGGGCCCCATGCATTTGCTCCTGCATGAAGTCGGCGACCGGGTGCTGGATAATCTGACGATCGAATACAACGGCCTGCTGTGCGAACGCGGGCACGAACGCGAAGCGCTGGCGGCGGTGATCCGCTACCTCACTCGCGCCAATTCGCGTTGGCTGACGTTCTATCTGCCCGGCGTAGACGCCGACAGCGTGCCGTTCGACCGCATTCGGTCCGATGCGGTCGATACCCGCATCATGAAACGCTCCACGCATTATGTGGATCTGGCGGCATTGCGCGAAAGCGGCAGCGATTATCTTTCCACCGTGCTCAGCAGCAATGCGCGCAGCGCGGTGCGCCGTACTGCGCGCAAGCTGGAAAGCCAATTCGGTGAATTGTCGGTAACCGTCGCTGATACGCAGGAACAAAAGCTGGCGTTCTTCCATGAAATGGTGCGACTGCACCAAGCGCACTGGAGCGGCGAGCAGGATGAACACGGCGCCTTCGGCGACCCTCGCATTCTGCACTTCCACGAGAGTCTTATCGCTGACGCCACCATTGGCGAAGGCGAAGGCGCGCAGCTGGTGCGTCTCGATGCGGGCGGCCAAGTAGTGGGCTACGTGTACAACCTGGTGTGGCGCGGTGTGGTTTATTTCTATCAGGCTGGTATCGACTATCCCCGCTTCGGTGATTTCGGCAGCCCGGGCCTGCTGCTACTGAGCCGCACCATAGAACGCACATTGGCGGATGGCCACGCGCGTTTTGAGCTGATGGCCGGCGATTCCGAATACAAGCGCAAGCTCGGCATGGCCGAAGGCAAGATGATCTGGCTGTCACTCGACCGCATCGGCTGGACATCGCGGCTGCGGCGCGCGTGGTGGTCGTTGGCACGCAGGGATAGCTGAGCGTGAGCCTTAGCCTGAAGTGGCAGCCACTTGCCGATCTGGACGAAGCCGCCATCGCGTCCTGGAGCGAACTCGCGCGCAAGGCCGAAAAGCCTAATCCGTTCTCCGCGCCGGAGTTCGTATTACCCGCCGCGCGCTGGCTGACGCCCGAGCACACGCCGTGGATCGCATCGATATACCGGTCAGGCGAACTCATCGGCGTGGGCTGCTTTACCCCGGAGCGTGCGAACCTCTTCATACCGGTGCCGCATCTGCGCAGTTATCGCTGCGCTCATTCGTTCCGTTCCGGCCTGCTGCATCTGCCAGGAGAATCGGTTGCCGTCGCCGAGGCACTGCTGCGCTTTCTACACAACGACAAACCTCGCCGGCATGCACTGGCTTTCCACAACGTGATGGCCGATTGCCTGGTGATGGAAGCCATGCGTCGGCAACTTCGCACGACGGGTGGACGCTGGTTCGAACGCCACCGCTTCCACCGCCCGGTCCTGCGCTTGAACACGCGGCAGGAAGTCGTGAAGCGCCTTCCCTCGGCCGTGGTGAAAGACCTGCGCCGCCGTCATCGGCGTCTGCAAGGCCGGGGCGAAACCACCTTCCGCATCCTGCAAGGCCCACAAGCCAACGGCCGCGCCACACAGACACACCTGGAACTGGAACACGACGGTTGGAAAGGCGACGCCGGCAGCTCCATGCTCAGCTCGCAGGCACACACCCGCTTCTTCCAGGAAATGATGGAACGCTTCCGCCAAACCGGCGGCGCCGTATTCGCCGAGATCCTCTGCGGCGGAGAAGTCATCGCATCCAGCAGCAATCTGCTGCTCGGCGGGACATTGAATGGCTTCAAGACCGGCTGGCACCACGGCTACGCCGCCGCCAGCCCCGGCCGCTTGAACGAACTACTCCTGTTCGAACAAATGCCCACCCTATGGCCGCACGCCAACACCTTCGACAGCCAAGCGCAGCAGGATTCCTATCTCGCCAACATGCTGCCCGACCGCGAAACGATGTTGACGGGTGTGTTGACCACAACGCAGCTAGGCAGCCATGCGATGACGGCTGCAAGGTTCCTGCGGCCGCTGGCTTACAGATTGGAACGCGACGCCAGCTGACCGCGAGAGCATCTCGTAGAGCCGAGCTTGCTCGGCTGCTCTTGCTCCATGTTGCCTTGCTTCACGTAGAGCGGAGCTTGCTCCGCTGCTCTTCGTTCGCAACTGCTTAAAGGAAACGAACGTTTACGCCAAAGAAAGAACAGCGGAGCAAGCTCCGCTCTACGTGCGCCGCTTGAACGCTCACTTCGCCACATAGACACCCATTATTTTCGGCCGACCTGAATAACACTCGGTGTTGCTGACGATCACGTTGACAGGCTTACCGGATGAAAACGCCATCAACACAGCCGCGTAATAGGTCCTATAGCCAGGATGGCTCGTATCGGAAATATAACCATCAGGCATGGAACAGCCAGCTGGATTCAAAATTTCTTCGTCCGTCTCAATCGCAAAAGTATCCGAAGCCCAGCCGGTACGTATTCTCTTAATTGTCACTGCTCCAGTCTCCGCAGCTAATGCTTCCGCGGCCAGAATGCCGCAGACAAGAAAAGCTCCGGCAATGAGCGAGTATCTTCTTGCCGTTCCGTGGTCAGCTTTCATTCGCCTCTCTTTTGTGGACTGTCATGCCTAGGGAACCTTCAGGAAGCCAAGAACGCACCGCCGCCGGCGAGCACCGCCGCGGTCAGATCACGAACTAAGCATCGTATAAATCAACTCGCAGTCAGGCGTGCCTTCAATAACTCTTACACGGACATCCTTTCCCATAACGGACGCCGTTAGAAGCATCGAGTAAATTTCAGCGTGCCGCTTGTTGCTTTCTTTCAGTACAATGAATGCCCCTTGAAACAAGGTACAGTTGAGCGCGGACTTGTTGTCCGCGTCCATCTCTATGTATCCGTGCCCGGTTCCTCCATGCGGATAGAGGTTTTTCACCTTCCCTGTACAACCGGCTGGATCGCACGTTCCCGCGATTGCAAGCATAGGGATCTGTAACGCGAGAACGGCAAATATCTTCTTAATCGCTGCGAACCCCTTAGTAGTAGTCACTTTGCGGGACATCGCCATGCTTCAACTTGTGAAATGATGTTGGAATCCAGCTTGGAAAGCCCTGGGTGCGCTTCGCTTACCCAGGCTACGCTGGCTACGTAGCCTTACGAATAGCTCGTTTCTCAAAAAGCTGAGATATAGAATCCGTAAGATTGTTCCAATCAGTAGAAATAGCCATGCTAGCTAAACGTAGATTAATCAGCGAGCTGACTAAGCGATCTTCATCTCCGGAAACTAAAGCCAGCTCGACCATTTTTATGGCCTCGTCGAACCTGCCGAAGTCCTCAAACAACTCAGCGTCTGCCGACGCACAACTTTTAGCGATCTCATTCATCTCGTCGGCAGTGTACTTACCAGACGAGGCAGCCATTTCCCGCACTAGGTCAAATGCAGATGATAATTTTTCACTCATATTCAATCCTTAAGTCTACGACCAGCCTCAATTGCCGCCTCGGTCTTTTTTACGTTCGTTGTTCCATCCATATTAAGAACAGCTTTCGCTTTTCCAGTGCTATCAAATACCTCAATATGATCTTTGTGCTTTGCGTCCATGTACAACTGATCACCCTTCTTGAGAATTGAATTCTCAATCTTTTCCGTAACTTTGTAGATCGACTGTCCTTGATATTGACGTGATGTCTTTATCAAACTTCCTGCAATCGATTTACCAAACTCAGAACCTTTTAGAAATTTCCCGAAACTTGCAAATCTTCCTCCAGGCAGAATGCCAACGACGGCCAATGCGACACCTGTTTTATCCCGGTCTCGAACAGCATCTTTGAATGACAGAACGCTATCAACAGGCGCAACTCCTGTTCGCAACACTCGAATCCCTTCACCACTCCAAGCCTGATCGAATTCCTCTGAGGTCATGCACTCGCCGGTACTCGTGTAGCAACGCCCATCCGGATCAGTGAATTTATAGGGGTTGTTGGCAGCGTATCGATAACGATGAAAGTAGCCAACCCGGCTGCTCAATGCTGTGACAGGATCGACGCTCAGCATCATTCCAACGCCGGGATCGTAGTAACGCTGCTGCATATACGTCAGCCCAGTCGCCGCGTCCTGCACATGCCCGGTAAACCCAATACCACCATAGTTGGGCTGGCCAATGATGGCCCCATACGGTTCGTAATCAAGCCGCTCGATCACCTGACCCGCTTGGTTGGTCACCGCCACCGGACTGCCCAGCGCATCGGCATGGATGTACTCCACCGTGGTCTGCGCCTGCGCCACCCAGGCTACGCTGGCTGCGCTATAGGCCGCACAACCGGCAACATTGCAGGCCCGAGAGCGGAGCTTGCTCCGCTGTTCTTCGCTCCAGGAGGTCGAACGCAATAGGTCGCGTTGTAGGGTGTGGTGAGCGCAGCGCGAACGATGCGGTGCGGTGCGGTGCGGTGCGGTGCGGTGCGCCTACGGCTTACCGCATCATACGGGCTGGGCGAATCGCTTGCGGTGAGGGAAAGCTTTCTGGCGGGCGCGTCCGCAGCAGGAAGCGCCTGCCTAAAGAAAGCGAGCATACGGCGGCGACCTTGCGAAAACCCATTTCCCCGGGCGCGCACTGCGTTCCAGTCGGATCGCCAACAAATGGTTGATCTCACCATGAAAAACGTGGAGATACCTCAGACTCTGCCCCCTGTTTTTTCTGCGCAAAAGATGCGATACACCTGTGGTTTACTGCATCTCACAGGCTACTTCTCAGACATATTTTCGCTCTCCTGATAGCACATCACAGCAATGCGCTCTTTCGCAGAGTCTAGAAGCTTTGGTGAAAGACCGACGGCAGCAAGAGACTCGCTCATCCCATTTCTTGTAACGACAATTCCCTGGAAGCGCACTTTCCCAATGAATATAGCGTCCGGATTCTCCCAGTCTTGACCAAGGATACGCACCTCTGAACCGACCAATTCCTCAGGAAGATTCATCCCAATTTTTCTTGAAATGGCTCTCCTACCAGGCCCAATCAAACTTCCGCTTCGAAGATCGCTTTCGGTGAAACTTCGACCAAAAACCTCGCGATCAGCCCACTCACGCACCGCAAGGTAACTTTCTCCATCGGAAGCTAATCGGTAGTATTTTCCGCATTCAACCGCCTTACATCCACTCAGAGAAAGCATAGCTACTAATGCCACCGTCTTTATAGAGGCATACCCGTATCCACTAGTCACCATTACGCAACTCATTGTAGTGATAGCCAATCTCTGCAAAGAACAGACGCTGCAGCAAGTTACTTAACGTTCCTGCACCAGATACATTCCATATGCCAATCACGGCTCTCATCTCCGATATTCTGTCACCTGAGGCACTAAAAATTATGCCTTGCTTGATGTAGTTAAAATCACCACCTTTGAAAGGCCCAATCGAGGCTCCGGAAGAACTGGAGACCCTGTAACTTACTCCTCCAAATGCACCGAAGAACAGGGAGTCGCCGTAACGGGCTTCCCAAAGCGTTTCGCGCGCGGGAAGATTTTCATACCCTCCCCTCAGATCACTCCGCATTCTCGTGTGTGCCACCTCATAGTCCATCAGCTGACCAAACTCCACCATAGTTAGATCCACGAGCACTGCGCTGTGGGAAGTGCAGCAAGTAAATGCATATACCTGCGCCATCCAGATCGTTTCGGAGACACCGTCTCTTTCGGTCCATTTGATCTGGAAAGTTTGCTGGCAGGCGCGTCCGCATCAGGAATCGCTTACCTATGGAAAGCGAGCAAGTAGAACCGAGCTTGTTACATCCCTTAGGGGCCGGCTGCTTACTTGATTATCATGCGGAGAGCAGCGGAGCGAGCTCCGCTCTACGGGGAGCTGGCCGCGCTTGCCTGCGGGCTCAAGCGATCATCCCGCGATGCCATGCGCATTCTTCCGGATCCATCCACAACACGCGTTCTGTCGGACGCAATGCTTGTGGTGAAGGGAAGCCTTCTGGCGGGCGGCTGCGTAGCAGGAATCGCTTGCCTATGGACAGCGAACGCACGGTTGCGATTCTGCGGAATCCCATTTTCTCGTGCGCGCGCAATGAGGGGTAGTTGTAGGAGTCAACGTCGGACAGGAATTGCTGGGGGCCGCTATCGACGGTGGAGGCGTGTTCCATCAAGGCGGCGATCAGTCTTTGTCCACGATGTGCGGGCGCCACGAAAGCATCGCGTGCCCATGCCTGGCTGTTATCCAGGCTGATCATCCAACGCATCTCGTCCAGATAGCGCGGGACAGCGTGTGCTACCCAGAACCAGCCGATAAGACCTTCGTTTTCCTCAATAGCGAAATAGCGCAAACCATGTTGGAAGCGGCGCAGGATGCGGGCCATGTCGCCGCGGCGGCCGAAGCGACGGTCGGTTTGGGAGATTCGTTCCGCATCTTCCACCCGCAGTTCGATAAAGCGTTGTCCTTCCGCCAGCGCTTTGGTCGGCATGACGCCACGGATGCGGCTCAGCAGGACGATGCTATTGAGCTCAATCATTCGATGCACCTGTGGAAGCAACTAATTTTCCCTGCGAAAGTTCCGCTTTCCCGGAAGCGCTGAGTAGGCGCAGGACATCTTGCAGCAAACCATTTCCCAGGAAGGCCAGCGCGGCAGGATACAACGCGGCGCCCAGGGCGATCTCGCATACCAGCCGAAGCACCGGCCAGTCCTGCCAAGCGCTCACTGTTGTCCGCAGCAGTAGTACGCCGGCGACCATCACCGCGCACGCGGCCGTTACTCGCAACAGCGGGGCGCCCACTCCATGCAGATGCAAGCCATGCCGGCGACAGGCACTTATCGATAAGGCGAGTTGCACGACCAGCGCGATGCCCACAGCGATGGAGGCCGCCACCACGCCCCAGCGCGACAGCAGCGCAAGCGCTCCTATCAGTACCAGCACGGTGAGCAGTTCGATACGCAGCGCCGTGCCGTTTTCGCCCAATGCGCCCAGAAATGAAGCCAGCATGAAACTTGCCGGTGCCAGTACCGATACCGCGGCCAGCACGCTGAGTAGCGGCGCCACCTGCGACCACTCTGGCGGTAGCAACGCAGCGACCAAGGTCGACGCGCAGGCGGAAAGACCGAACGCCATCGGGAACAGCACCACGGCGGTCAATCCCAGCGCACGCACGATCAACGGCGCGCGCTCGACTGGTTGAGCACGGACGATCGCCGGCATCATCACTGTTCCAATATGTCCGCCGACATAGATCGCGGGCAATTGCGCCAGATTGAACGCCATGCCGTAGGCGCCAGCATTTTCTGCGCCCAGCAAGCGCAGCACCAGCGGTTTGTCCCAGTAGCGTGCGCCTTCGCTCAGGGTGATCTCGCCGGTGATTGGCGCGCCGAAGCGAAAGATGTCGCGAAACCGCGCCGCGCTGATCATCACCGGCGTCAGCCAGCTGCGCCAACCGGTACCCGCGATGGTGATGGCGGCAATCACGCTGGACTGCGCGATGAATCCCAGGATCATCGCCTGTCCGCCCAGTTGCGTTGTACTGACCAGCGTTACCGCGACCAATGCATAGGCCACATCGCCGAGAGCGGTGGCCAAGGCGATGCGAGTGAAGCGCAATTCGCGAGCGAGCAGTTTGTCCGGTATGGCGCCCAGGCGGCGGATGCCGATGCCCAGCAGTGCACCCGGTAGATATTCGACCAGTCGCGGCGTACTGAACCAGGCCGCCAGCGTCGGCGCCATCCACCAGAGTCCGGCGATCACCACCATGCCGAATACCAGATAGAACACGCTGGCGCCGAAGATAGCCTCCCTGCCCTCGCCACCACGCACGATGACGTACTGCCCGCAGCCCCAGGCGGAGATCCAATTGCCGGTCAAGGCAATGATCGTCGCCACCGTCACTTCGGCGACGATGCCAGGGCTCAGATGCCGTGCGATCAGCAGCGTGCCGATCAGTCCGACTCCGCGGCCGAGAAGACCAGCACCGATACTCCATGCCGCCGCGGAAACAATCTTCTGCTTATCCGTCAAACCGATGCTCCGCATTGCATGCCGCATGCGACGCATGGGCGCGCTGGTTGTGCTCCCGCACTTGCCAATCTGGCTTTCCCCGGCGCTGCCAGTTCGATCGGATCCAGCGCATGGCGGGTTTTTCCACGCCATAGCTCAGCAGCACCGCCAGCCCCATCGACGCGCCGGCCGCCAATAGGCAGGCAATCAAGCTGGATACGCCGGCGTGTTCCAGCCGATAGATCACGCTGAAGCCAATGGCCTGATGGATCAGGTACAGCGAATAAGAAATGCCGCCCAGGAAAACGAATAACCGCATATTGAGAAAGCGAAGGCGACCCAGCACGAACAGCGTGAAAATGGAGCAGGAGACCGTAGCCACCAACAGGAATATTGGCTGCTCGGCTATTGCGATCGCCAACAGGCACAGCGCGATCATTGCCAGGTTCAAACGCCGCTCCTGTGAATAGGAACGCAGGCGGAAGAACAAGATGCCCAGCGCGAAGAAGGGAATGTGGCGCAGGATCAGCAGTTCCCGGACCAGGTAAGGAAGGTGGCCGCCGCGATGCGTCACCACGCCATTGAGAACCGACAGAAACAGCCAGCCCGCGATTATCCAGTGAATGCGCTTGAGCTGGCCGACCAGGAACCAGAACAGCATCTGCACGTAGAAGAACAATTCCACCTGGAGTGTCCAGTAGGAGCCATCCAGGTGCTCGGCGCCCAGGATGTCCTGCACCATGGTGAGGTTGAGCAACAGGTCCGGCCACGGCAATGCCTGCTGGGGCAAGCCGACGCTGTAGACCACCAATGCGGTGATCGTCAATGCCACCCAATAGCCAGGAAACAGGCGGGAGAAGCGCGAGACCACGAAGTCCATGGCGCTGCGCGCGCGCTCCAGCGTCATGAAGATGACGAAGCCACTGATCAGGAAGAACAGATGCACGCCGTACTTGCCGGCCAGCAGACTGGGCAACGACCCGCCCAGGTGGCCTATCTCCTCCGTATACCGCGTTGTGTAGTGGTAAGCCACCACGGCCAGGGCGGCGATACCCCGCAAGGCATCCAGTTCCACCACACGCGAGGAAGGCGACGTTCCGTGATGCATCTTCTGCCCTCTACCAACTCGACTGCATGCTCCAGATAACGCTGCTTACGCGCGATATCGGCCAGCCCGAAGGAAACCGCGCATGCGCCTGTTGATCGTCACTTCGCAATTCCCCATCGCCGGGGAACCCAACCGCGGCCGCCCTGTGTACCAGACGATCCGAGAGCTGGCGCGCCTGGCCACCGTCAAAGTGGTCAGCCCCGTCGCCACGTATCCACGCTGGGCGCAGCCGCGCAGTTATTTGTTCAGGCCTTCTGACCCGCAGCAGTCGGTGCCTGGCTGCGAAGTCGAATACGTGCGCTACCCGGCGTTGCCGGCGTTGTCGCGTCCGTTCAATGGCTGGTTGTGTGGGCGAGCCATCGCCCCGGCGCTGCGCGATTTCGCACCCGACCTGGTGTTGTCCTATTGGCTTTATCCGGATGCCTACGGCGCGATGCTGGGCGCGCGCCAGGCAGGCATACCGCTGGTGGTGGGCGCACGCGGGTCGGACCTGCGGGTGCGCGACGCCATCAGTCGCCGCCTCACCCGCCCGGTGCTGCATGCCGCGCAGCGCCTGCTGGTGGTAAGCGAGGACTTGGGCCGCGTGGCCGTGCGCGGCTACGGCGCCGATGCGGCACGCATCCGTGCCATTCCCAATGGCTGCGATGCGGCCATCTTCCACCCGGCCGACCGCGCGGATGCGCGGGCATCGCTGGGTATTTCGGTCGACGATGAGCTCATCGTCTATGTCGGCCGCCTGGTGCCGGAAAAAGGTTTGCGCGAACTGCTTCAAGCAACACGCGAGTTGTCCGCCGCGCGGCCTCGTCTGCGGTTGGCGCTGGTGGGTGAAGGTCCACTGCAAGCCGAATTGTCCGCCGCCATCGCCGCGGACCCGTCTTTGCGAGTGACGTTGGCTGGCGCGCAGCCGCCGGCAGACGTCGCACGGTGGATGAGCGCGTCCAACCTGGTGACCTTGCCCAGCTATTCGGAAGGCCACCCCAATGTGCTGGTCGAAGCGCTGGCTTGCGGTCGCCCGGTGGTGTCGACGCCGGTGGGCGGGATTCCCGAAGTCGTGGATGAAACCTGCGGACTGCTGGTGCCTGCACGCGACCCGCAGGCGTTGGCGACGGGTCTTGCGCAGGCGCTGGATCGCGACTGGGATGAAAGCGCGCTGGCGCGCCGCTTCTCCCGCGATTGGCGCCAAGTGGCGCAGGACACGTACACCGCATGCGAAGAAGCCTTGGCCGAATCACGCGCCGCCGGCTCCGTGTTCGCAAGCTAGAGCATTTGTTTTTTAGGCGCTAACGGATGATCCTGGCCTCTGATCCTCAGTCTTCCCGTAAACAACTGAAACAAATGCACTAATTACTCTCGACGATCACGCCAGGAGCGACTCGACCGATGTGCGGAATTGCAGGCTTCAGCGGACCCGATGTCGTCACCGGCATCACACGCCCCTTGCTGGAGCGGATGATTCATTCGCTTGCCCATCGCGGGCCGGACGGCTACGGCTACCACGCCGAACCCGGCGTCGGCCTGGCCCACGCGCGGCTGTCGATCATCGATCTGGCCACCGGCGACCAGCCCATCCACAACCCGAGCCGCACGGTGTGGACCGTATTCAATGGCGAAATCTTCAACTACGTGGAGCTGCGCAAGGATCTTGAAGCCGCCGGCCACCGCTTCTACACGCAATCGGACACCGAAGTCATCGTCCACCTGTACGACCGCTACGGCGACGATTTCGTGCAGCACCTCAACGGACAGTTCGCCATCGCCTTGTGGGACAGCAGGCGCCAACGATTGCTGCTGGCACGCGATCGCGCCGGTATCCGGCCGCTGTTCTATACGCGCAGCCGCGGGCGCACCTGGTTTGGTTCCGAAGTAAAAGCGCTACTGGCGGTGCTGCCCGAATGCGCACGCTTGAATCCGCGTGCGCTGATGCAGACGCTGACCTATTGGTCGGCGGTGGACCCGGATACGTTGTACGAAGGCGTGCAGAGCCTGCCGCCAGGACATGTGCTGACGGTCGAACGCGATGGTCGGCAGCAGCTGAAGTCGTATTGGGATTGGACGTTTCCGCCCGCGGAAGAAACTTCGCCATCGCGTTATCCGCTCACCGTCGAACAGGCCACGGGTGAACTGCGCGAACTACTGGTGGACGCGGTGCGCCTGCAGTTGCGCGCCGATGTGCCGGTGGGTGCGTACCTCAGTGGAGGGCTGGATTCTTCCGGCATCGTCGCGCTGATCCGCCGTTTCACCGATACGCCGGTGCGCACGTTCTCGGTAGCGTTCGAAGACGGCGAGTACGACGAAAGCGAATATCAGCAGACGATGGTGCGGCACCTGGGCACCGACCACACCACGCTGCGCTGCACGCGACGCGATATTGGCGAAGCGTTTCCGCGGCTGATCCGCCACACCGAAACGCCGGTCCTGCGCACCGCGCCGGTACCGCTGATGTTGCTGGCCGGCAGCGTGCGCCAGCACGGTTACAAAGTGGTACTGACGGGCGAAGGCGCCGATGAAGTGTTCGGCGGCTACGACCTTTTCAAGGAAGCCAAGATCCGCCGCTTCTGGGCGCGCCAGCCGGACTCGAAGTTGCGGCCGCGATTACTGGAACGGCTGTATGGCTATCTTCGCAATTCGCCCGTCAGCAATCCGGCGTTCGCTCAGTCGTTCTTCGGTCAGGGCATGGAGCACCTGCATCGGCCGATCTTCGCGCACGTGCCGCGCTGGACCACGTCGCAACGTGCACTGTCGCTGCTGTCTTCCGATCTGCGTGCCACCGCCACCGCGTGGAACCCGTTGGACGCGTACGAACAAACGCTACCGCCGGATATCCATCGCTGGAGCGGTCTGGCGCGCGATCAGTATGTGGAAGCCAAGTCGCTGCTGGCGGGTTATCTGCTGTCCTCGCAGGGCGACCGTGTGGCGATGGCCAATTCGATCGAAGCGCGATTTCCTTTCCTGGATCATCGCGTCATCGAATTCGCCAATCGCCTGCCGCCCAGTTTCAAGATCCGCGGCATGACCGAGAAATACCTGCTGCGCCGCGCGCTGGCCGATCTGCTGCCCGACGAAATCGTGAACCGAACCAAGCAGCCTTATCGCGCGCCGGATAGCCAGAGCTTTTTCTTCGATGGAAAGCCGTTGGATTATGTGGCCGACCTGATGAGTGCGGACAGCATCCACGCTGCCGGTTATTTCGACCCGGCAGCGGTGAACCGATTGTTCGAGAAATGCCGCCAGGGCCGCAGCACGGGCTTTGCCGACAACCAGGCTTTCGTCGGTGTGCTGTCGACCATGCTGGTCCACCAGCAAATCCAGGCAGCCCCCACGGCGCGCGAGCCGCTGCTGCAGACCCCTGCACCGGCCGCAGTATCCGCGACCTGACCTTTCCACCTCCAGATCGGGACTTCCAGCGCATATGCATTGGCGAATCAAAGGTACGGTTCAGAAAGTCTTGGGCGTGATGCCGGGTGGCACTGCCCTGCACTATCGTCTGCAACGCAGGTTCGGTGGCCTGAGCAACTTCGAGCGAGAGTTGTCCATGAAAGTGGACGACTGGAAGATCATGGTCGGCCATTTGCGACAGACCGGTCTTCGCATCGAAGGCAGCCGCCTGTTCGAAATCGGCACCGGCTGGTATCCCACTTTTCCGCTCGCCTGCTATCTCGCCGGTGCGCGGCGAATCACCACCTACGATCTCAATCGCCATCTTCAACCCAACCTGTTGCGCGCCTGCATCGCCGGCCTGGAACGTTCGCTGGAGTTGATCGCGCAGACCAGCGGCGCGGAGGAAACCGATGTGCGCGCCCGATACGCGCGCTTGCAGTCCGCCATTGCCGAAGGTCAGGACCTGGAGCACGCTACCGAAGGTGTGGTGCATTATCGAGCCCCGGCCGACGCCACCCGCACGGCATTGGACGAAGGCGAAGTAGACGTCGTCTTCTCCAACAGCGTGCTGGAGCATGTGCCACCCCAAGTCATCGATGCCATGTATCGCGAGTCCCAACGCATCCTGGCGCCGGGCGGGCTGATGTTCCACTCGGTCAATTGCGGCGACCACTACGCCTATGTGGATCGCAGCATCCATCAGCTGAACTATCTGCGCTATTCGGATCGCCAGTGGAAATACTGGAACAACGCTTTCCTGTATCAGAACCGCATGCGCGCGCATGAGTTTGTCGAACGCGCCGCGGCGATGGGCTATGAGATATTGCTGGACACCTCCACCGCCCGGCCGCAACGCTTGCGGGAACTGGCGGAAATGCCGGTGCATCCGCAGTTCGCGTCGGTTCCCGCGGAGAAGCTTTGCATTACCAGCGTGGATTTCATTGCGCGGAAGCGGAAATCTCAGGAGAGCGCCGCGTCGTAGCAGATGACCATGTCACTGGCCGCAGATGAAGGCTGTTCCCTTCTCCCTCCGGGAGAAGGTGGCGCGCAGCGACGGATGAGGGAATGCAGTGTCCGCTTGTAACGAGTTCCACTAGCGAGTCGTTGCCATTCCCTCATCCGCCCTCCGAGCACCTTCTCCCGGAGGGAGAAGGACAGGCGCAACGCGAGAGTTCTAAGGTGCGGGCCGCATCCCGTCCGGTTGTGTCGCCGGGGTGATCTTCAACAACTTGCCATCCGGTGCATCGACCAATACGTAAAGCGCACCATCCGGGCCCTGCCGCACATCGCGGATGCGCTGCTGACGCTGGCCGAGCAGGCGTTCCTCGTGAACGATCTTGTCGCCGTCCAATTCCAGCCGGATCAATTCACTGGATGCAAGCGCGCCGAGAAAGAGATTCCCGCGCCACTGTGGGAACAAATCACCGGTATAGAACGCCATGCCGCTCAGCGCCGGCGACTTGGCCCAGACATGATGCGGCGGCACCATGCCAGGAGCGGTCTTGCCCACTGAACCGGGGACCGGCTTGCCGCTGTAGTCGACGCCATGGGTCACCACCGGCCAGCCGTAGTTGGCACCGGCTTGCGGCAGGTTCAACTCATCGCCACCCATGGGCCCGTGCTCGCTGGCCCACAGTTGACCGGTCTGCGGATGCAATGCGGCGCCCTGCATGTTGCGGTGGCCATAGGACCAGATTTCCGGGCGCGCGTTTTCTCGGCCAACGAATGGATTGTCCTGCGGGATTTCGCCGTCGGGCAGTATTCGCACCAGCTTGCCCTGCAATTTATCGAGCTCCTGCGCGGCCGCGGCAGCGACACGATTGTCGCCCTGGGTGACGAACAGATGTCCGCTGCCGTCGAACACGAGTCGCGAACCGACATGGGTGCCGTGGGACAGTTTGGGTTCCTGGCGATAGATCACTTCCACGTCCTGCAACGCGTCGCCTTGCAGGCGTCCACGCACGACGGCAGTGCCGGCCTTGTTACCGCGGAAGTTGGGTTCGGCGAACGACAGATAGACCCAGGGATCCGCGCTGAAATCCGGCGGCAGTGCGACATCCAGCAGGCCGGCCTGGCCATCGACGAAGATGTCCGGCAATCCGGTGATCGGCGTGGAGACCTGGCCGTCCGCGCCTATACGGCGCAGTCGGCCGGGGCGTTCCGTCACCAGCATTCCGCCGTCGGGCAGGAACGCCAGGCCCCAGGGATGAGCCAAGCCGGTGACAAGCTCGGTGACGGCGTAGCCGCCTTTTTCCGACACATAGGATTCCGGTGCCAGGTCTCGCACCGCCTGTGGCGCGACGACCGGCACAGGCCCGGATTCGCCGCCGCGGCAAGCCGACAGCCCCAGCAGAACAACCACAGCCAAACACCGCATGACCCGATCCCCATCCCGTGCCTTGGTGACGCGGATGTTAGCACCGGCCTGACCCCGACCAGCGCAGAACCATTCGTGGATATCGCACAGCCGCGGTGAGTGCCGGCTCACCGGTCCGACCGCACCGGCCGCTGGCCGGAAAGTGCCTCAAGCCGCGTTTCTGAAGACTAGTAAGACAGATAAATTCAGGGGCTCACCATGCAGCAACGGCGGCAAATCAAGAAATTCATTCTGGAAAATTTCCTGTTTTCGGAGGACGAGTCCGCCATTGCCGATCAGGATTCGCTGATCAGCGGCGGCATCATCGACTCCACCGGCATCCATGAGCTGATTTTCTTCCTGGAAGAAGAGTTCAAGCTCAGCATCGTGCCTGACGAGATGGTTCCGGCGAATTTCGATTCGATCCAGACCGTCGACGAATTCGTCAGCCGCAAGCTCGCCGGCTGACGCTGGAATCCACGTGAACACACTGCAGAAAAGCACCCTGCAGAAAAGCACGCTGCCGGAGCGCACGCTGTCGGAGCATGTCGCCCGCGTCGCACGGGAAACGCCTGGCCGCATTGCGATGGTCGATGGCGAACGCCGCATCGATTACTCGCAGTTGTGGGCGTACGCGCAGGGATTCGCCGCTCATTTGCGCGACCAAGGTTTGCAGGCAGGCGACCGCGTCGCCATCCTGCTGCCCAACCGCATCGAAGCCGCGGTGGCCTGTTATGGCACCTGGCTGGCTGGCGGCATCGCAGTGCCACTGAACGTTCAGGCGCGCGCGCGCGATTTCCTTCCCTGGTTGCGTCACTGCAATGCACGCCACGTGGTGTACGAACAAGGACACCGCGACGCCGAGCTGGCGCTGGAACAACTGGGCAACTCTACCGCCGCCACGGCCGCCGCCGATGCGCAGCCGCTCTGCCCTTCGTACAACGACACTGCGGAACCACCGCGGGTCGACGATCCCTCCGCGGCCGCACTGATCCTCTACACCTCCGGCACCACCGGTGCGCCGAAAGGCGTGGCGCTAAGCCACGCCAATCTGCTGGCCAATGCCGAAGCGGTAGTCGCCTATCTAGGCTTGAATGCTGACGACCGCGTACTGAGCGTGCTGCCGTTCTACTACGCGTATGGCGCATCGGTATTGCACACGCACCTGATGAGCGGCGCGTGCGTGGTGCTGGCACCGAATCTGCTATTTCCGCACCTGGTGCTGGAAGCTTTGGGGCGTGAACGCGCCACTGGATTTTCCGGCGTGCCTTCGACTTATGCGCTGCTGTTGGAACATGTCGCGTTAGGCGACTACAACCTGTCTTCGTTGCGTTATCTGACCCAGGCCGGCGGTGCGATGTCGCCCGCGCTGACACAGAAGTTGCGCACGGCGCTGCCGCAGCCGCGCTTGTTCGTCATGTACGGCCAGACGGAAGCGACCTCGCGGATCAGTTGGCTTCCGCCCGAGCGACTGGACGAAAAGCTGGGCTCGGTAGGCGTCCCGGTGCAAGGGGTTTCCTGGAAGATCCAGTGCGAAGACGGCAGCGACGCTGCGCCGGGCCACGACGGCGAAGTCTGGGTCCGCGGCCCGAGCGTGATGCTGGGCTATTGGAACAATCCCGAGGCGACCGCCGCCGTGCTGCGTGATGGCTGGCTGCATACCGGCGATATCGGCCGGCTGGATGCGGACGGATACCTGTTCCTGCATGGCCGGCGCAACGACATGATCAAGACCGGCGCACATCGCGTGCATCCCACCGACGTGGAAGAAGTCATCGCCGAGATGCCTTTTATCCGCGAAGTGGCGGTGGTGGGTGTGGACGATGCCATTCTTGGCCAGGTGATCAAGGCGTTCGTGGTGGCCGATGACATTCCGCCACGCGCCGAAGACCGTATCAAGGCGCATTGCCGTGCGCGCTTGGCGCCCTACAAGATTCCCCGCCACATCGCCTTCGTCGACGCCCTGCCCCGCACTGCTTCGGGCAAGGTCAGACGCGTCCAACTTATGGAACTAGAGACCATCCCATGACCGTACTAGAACGCAACGTCCTCGATATCGATTATCAACAGGAGGCCGACCGCATTGCGGAGCGCCTGCGCGAAATAACCGCGCGGCAGCTGCACAGGCGCGGGTTGGTGGTCGCCATTTCCGGCGGTATCGACAGCTCGGTCAGCGCCGCGCTGGCAGTACGAGCGCTGGGACCGGACCGGGTATTCACGCTGATCCTGCCTGAGCAGGATTCCTCCGACGACAGCGCCGCGCGTGCCCACATCCTGGCGCAACACCTGGGCGTGCGCACTGAAACCGTGGACATCGCACCGGCGCTGGCCGCCATTGGCTGCTACCGCCACCGCGATGCCGCGGTACGCAACGCGTTGCCCGAATACGGCGAAGGCTGGAAGTTCAAGATCGTTATCGACGGCGGCACCGAAGGACGTATCAACCGGTTTCGCCTGATCGCCGAATCTCTGGATGGCGCGCGCCACGAGCGCGAGCTGGCGCTGGCCGATTATCTGACCATCGTCGCCGCCACCAACTTCAAGCAACGCATCCGCAAGACGCTGGAATATTTCCACGCCGACCGCTTGAACTATGCGGTTGTCGGCACACCCAACCGCGTCGAGTACGACCAGGGTTTCTTCGTCAAAAATGGCGACGGCTCGGCTGACGTCAAGCCCATCGCGCACCTGTACAAATCGCAGGTATACGGCATGGCACGTTTTCTCGGCTTGCCTGAGCGCGTCTGCGCCGCCATTCCCACCACCGACACCTACAGCCTCAGCCAAGGCCAGGACGAGTTCTATTTCGCGCTGCCTTACCAGCAGATGGACCTGGCGCTGTGGTCGCTCAACCACGACGTGCCAGCCGCCAACCTGGCCATCGACTTGGGCATCAGTGAAGCTCAAGCACAGGCCGTGTACGACGACATCCGCAACAAGCGCCGGACCACGCGCTATCTGCACCTGCCTCCGGTCCTCATAACAGAAGTCGCGGAACTGGAGTGATCCGGTGACCACGCTGTCTCCGCCACCACAATATGTCGTGCATGCCGGCGATGCATTGCGCGAGCGCGAGACGGTGCAGGCGATATGGCGTGGCAATCTGGGGCAGCAGGACCGGATGGCAGCCAAGTACGACTGGTTCTATCTCTCCTGCCCGCATGGCCCGCCCTTGCTGCAGTTGCTTCGCCATGCCAGCGGCGATTGGGTGGGCACCGCCTGCGCCGGTCGCCGACGGATGCGCTGGCAGGGCCGCGACATCGCCGCGGGCGTGCTGGTCGATCTGGCCGTGCTGCCGGAACATCGTTCGCTCGGCCCTGCGCTGATTCTCCAACAGGGCCTGATCGAAGCCGGTGCACGCCAGGTGGATTTGCTATATGGCTTTCCCAATCCGAAGGCCGCCGCGGTATTCAAGCGCATCGGCTACAGCAAACTGACTGAAGCCGTGCGCTACGCACGTGTCCTGCGGCACCGTCGCTACTTTCGCGAGCGCATGCCGGCTTGGCTGGCGCTGCCACTGGGCGTAGCCGCGGATTTCGCCGTAGCCCTGCGTGACGGCTGGCGGCGCCTCAGCGGCGCATCTTTGCGCAGCGAATGGCGCGACCATGCCGATCCAAGAATGGACGCTTTGTGGGCGGAATCAGCGCCTGAGCAAGGCTTGGTCGCAATCCGGGACAGCCGGCATGTCAAATGGCGATTCGACGAATCTCCGCTGGCGCGCACGCGCTATCTGCTGATCTCCGCATCCAACGGCGAGAGCCTGTTCGCCTGGTTCGCGACACAAGAGGAAGGCGCCACTTTGCACATTCGCGATTTCTGGTCTCGGAACGGTGCCGCTGGCGATCAGGCGTATGTGCTTGCGCTGCTCGCTGCAGCGCGGACAGCGGGTTATGCGTCTGTATCGGTGGAAATCGCAGGCACGGCACCAGTGATTGCGAACTGGAGCGCCTGCGGTTTCGTCGCGCGCGGTCGCCGGCCGGTTTTCGGGCGGTGGAGCGGCGAACAGCAACATGAAGGTGCTGAGATGTTTCTTACCTCAGCTGATGAAGACGAATAGTGCTTGCCCTTCTCCCTTCGGGAGAAGGTGCCCGGAGGGCGGATGAGGGAATGGCAATGACCCGCTATCAAAGCTTTCTACATGCGGACACTGCACTCCCTCATCCGTCGCTGCGCGCCACCTTCTCCCGAGGGGAGAAGGAAAAGCTAACAGCCAAATCGCTCAGGCCAACCGCCGCGCCTCGCGCCGGAACAGATATAGCGCTAGCCAATCCGGGCGGAAGCGACCGCGCCGGTCCACGACGCTGTCAGTTTCAAAGCCCGTCCTGCCCAGCAACCAGCCCACCTGAGGCGCCACCGGATTCAACACCGGCACGCTGGTGAATATCAGTTCGTAACCTGCGTCATGAGCCTGCCGTGCGATCGCAGGTGTGAACGCGCCATGCGGGAACGACATGGATTCAGCGCTGGGTGCCCGTCCCAGCAGATTCCCCAATGCGGTGCGGGCGCCGGTCAGTTCCGCATCCAGATCCGGCGCCAGGGTCATCGGCGTATGCGTCTTGCCATGCAACCCAAGCGCTACGCCGCCGGCTTCCAACTGCTGCAGTTCGCTGATATCGACCATATGGCGAAGACCGTCGTCGAAAGCGGCCATGAAAGGTGCGAGCACGGTTTCGCGTTGTGTCGCCGGCAGTTGTTCGAGCAGGGTGATGGCTTCGCGCAAACTGCCGATCGACTCGTCGACGGGTGCCCATGCCGTCGTCAGGTGTGGCTGCAGCGCCGCCGCCAGATCGGCGACGCGCAGCGTATTGCGCCGCCACGCTGCGATCAGGCGCTCCTGGAAGAACGGCTGCGTCGTGCCTACGGCATCGGCCACCACGAACATCAGCGCGGGCAGCCCGGCGCGCTTGAGTTCCGGGAGCGCGTAGTCGGCATTGTCCGCCCAGCCGTCATCGAAGGTAATCAACAAAGCGCGCGGCGGCAGCGCGGTGCCGCTGCGGCGCGATGCCAGTACCTGCGCCAGCGACACTACGTTGTAGTGGTGCTTGAAGAAGGCCAGCGACTCCGCCAGCCATCCGGTGGCCAGGGTGTAATCGGGATCGCAGCTGTGCCAGCGGGGATCTTCCGGCTTCAGCGTGCGGTGGAACATCACCACGGTTAGACTGTCCGCGTTGCGGAAGCGGTGGTACAGGCCCAGTAGACCGCTGACATAAAGCAGCTTCTTGGAGAGATCCTTCAGCATGGCGTCAGCGATCGAAGTTTCGGCGATTATACCCACCTACAACCGGCGGGACCTGGTGATACGGGCCATCGAATCGGTGCTGGCCCAGACGCGGAGCGTCGAAGAAATCGTCGTGATCGACGATGGTTCGACCGACGGTACCGGAGAGCTGTTGCATGAACGCTACGGCGCGCGTATCCGATACGTCTACCAGTCCAACGCCGGCGTTTCCGCCGCACGCAATCACGGCATGTCGATCGCGCAAGGCGGATATTTCGCGCTGTTGGACAGCGACGACGAATGGCTGCCTGAAAAGACTGCGCGCCAGATCGAGTGGATGGAGGCGCACCCCGATTTCGGCATGGTGCTGTGCGACGTCGAGCGCATCGACGCGCAACGGCAGGTCATCGATATCTTTCATCGCCGCGAAGTGATCCGCGAAGATGGCTGGGCTCTGCGCTGGATCATCCGCAACCCGGCATTGGCGCCCGCGTCGGCGATTCTTCGCCGGGAAGTCTTCGAGGACGTCGGAGGTTTCGACGAGCACCTGCGCACGGCCGAAGATATCGACTTCCATCTGCGCGTCGCGCATCGCTGGCAGATCGGCGTGGTAGAGGCGCCACTGGTGCGGGCCATGCGAGGGCACGACGGACTGTCCGCCGAGTCCAGCACCTATGACGACTATGTCCGCGTGGTCGAGCGCGCGGTCGAAAACGCACGCGGCAAAGTGGATGCCGCGGAGCTGGATCGCGCGCTGGCGGCGACCTATGCGCGCAACGCGCGCGGCCTGTTGATCCAGAAGCGCTGGCGCGAGGGTTATCGGCTGGCGACGCAGGCGTGGCGGCTTACGCCGGATGCCACGCTGCGACGAGACCTGCTGCAGCTGATTCCCTTCGGCCTGCGCCGTGCGGTACGCGGACTGCTGCCGGGATAATCTGCCGGCGATAGAACCTGCCATTCAGCGGGCACCGCGACCGAACAGCACGACTTCGACCGTCTGTAACAGGATCATCAGGTCGAATACCAGACCGTGGTTCTTGACGTAGAACAGGTCGAACTTGAGTTTCTCTTCCGCATCCTTCACCGATGCGCCATAGGGATAGCGCAACTGCGCCCAGCCGGTCAGCCCGGGCTTCACGCAATGGCGCACGCCGTAGTAGCGGATTTCATCGTTCAAGAGATCGACAAAATGCGGGCGCTCCGGACGCGGCCCGACGAAACTCATATCGCCCCGCAGTACCGCGAACAACTGCGGCAGCTCGTCCAACCGAGTCAACCGAATGAAGCGGCCTACGCGGGTGCTGCGGTCGTCATTTTTGGTAGCCCACTGCGCCACGCCATCTTTCTCGGCGTCCACGCGCATGCTGCGGAACTTGGTCAAGACGAAATGCTCGCCGCGTTCACCGACGCGCGTCTGCCGATACAAAATGGGGGTGCCTGACTCCACCCAGACTGCCAACGCCACCACCAGCATCAACGGCCAGGCCAACAGCAGCAGCACGGTCGCCGCGACCAGGTCGAAAAAGCGCTTGCTCAGGCGACGGGGCGTGGAGTAGTCGAAGCCACCTGAAAACACCAGCCAGGACGGATCAACCACATTGAGCTGCACCATGCCGGCTTCGCGCTCGAAGAACGTGGAAAGATCGATGATCGAGACACCGCGCTGCACGCAGACCAGCATTTCCTCCATCGGCAGTCCGCCGCGGCGCTCGTCCGGCGCGATCACCACCTCATCGATCTGCAGGCGCTCAGTCAGTTCCGCCAACCCGTTCTGCGGCTGCAACAACAGATCTTCAGCGACCATCACCGGATGTCCCGCCACCGGCACGAACCCGACCACCACGAACGACCGCCGGTCCGACTGGCGGCGCATGCGGCTGTTGACCAGGTCCGCATTCTTGCCGGCGCCCAGGATCAGCACCCGCTGCTTGAGTACGTCCGCGCGGAACACATGAATGGAAAGCACGCGCGCGAGCACCACCGCCACCAAGCCGATCGCCAGCGACATGGCCAACACACCGCGGCCGATATACGTCTGCGGGACCAGGTAATAGAGCACCACCAGTCCTATGCCACCGAAGGCAAAGGACAGCGCGATGCGCAGCACGAAGTCCATGCGGTTGTGGCGTACGTGGACCTGGTAAAGCCCGAATGCCGCCATCGACCCGGTAACGAAGAGCGCTACCAGCATGGCGCGCAACGGTGCCTGCTCGACGAAGCTGACCTGGGTTTCCGGATCGTTATGGAAGCGGATCCAGGCGGCAATCAGCACCGCCAATACCAGCAGCACCACTTCGGCCATCCACAACAGCCGGGTAGCACGCGATTTGCGGCTCGCAGGATTGGCCTTCATCACGCGACTCCTCCTCTCGGAAAGCCCGCGGATAATCCATGGCAAGACCCCGCACCGAAGGACTCGCGGCCGTAGCCGCCCCGCAGTGTCACCAGCGTGTGCATATCGCCCCCTGTAGTACGCATTCCCAGACGCGACCGTTTCGCGCCAGAGCAGTGAGCCCTATTTCGACCATAAGGCAGCCCCGTGTTCCTGATGCAACACAGGCACTAACGGCGCAAAGGGAGCGATCCGGCCAAAGTACGGCGCGATGGGGGGCGTTTGGGAAGCGGGAATGGGGAACGGGGAACGGGGAATCGATATCCCGGAAGCGAGAGTCGGAAGCGAGAGCGAGAAAGGCTTTGCTTTGCCTCCCCCTTTGTAAAAAGGGGGATGACCCGCCATTCGGCGGTTGAAAAGCATTGGAGGGGGATTTGCTTCTGCTCCTTAAGTAACCCCCATCACCCGCCCTCTTTTTCTGCCTAAAGCATCTGCCTCACAACCCCGCGGCGATAGCGCTTCGCCGGACTCTGCCGCAAACGTTGCGACTGCCTTTTCACAGCGGGAGCCGGTGCCGTCTGCGCAGGTTGGCTTTGCGCAGAAGTGGCTTGGGAACGTGGCGGAATCAAGGGCTGCGAGCCGTTCACGCGGATCATCGCAGGCGCTTCGTCGATGTCGAATTGCTCCAGCGCACCGATATCGATCCGGTCCGCCAGCATCAAACGGGCATGCTGGTCGCCGATGGCCATCTTGGCGCGTAGCGGCGGGTCAAAGGCAGGCAGCGGCTGCGGTGATGGGAACGGAAAAGCCGCCGGCGTGGTGGGGGAATTGTTGCCGGCATTGATCAGCGGACTACCTGCTCGCGGACGCAGATTGCGCTGCGCCACGTTGGCGAACATCGGGTCGGCGCCCCGCAATGTGCCCGACCATTCGGCGGGCACCAACGTCGCCGCGCTTTGCACCCAGTTGTTGCTGCCGGCGACCTGACGCGTTCCGGACCAGGGCTCGCGGCTCTGTGGTTCGCAAAAATCAGGCTGGCCCACATCGCTGGCAGGATTTTCACGAACAATATTCGGCGTGCTGCCGGACGCCGTCTGATAAACCACGTTGTTGTGCATCTCCAGCGAACCCAGTCCCAACTGCACCATCACTGCGTTCGCCACGCCGCTGCGATCGAACACGATGGTGTTATTGACCATGCGCACCCGTCCTTGGCTGCGGCCGTCGAGGTCTCCGCCCGCGCGCACTGCGTTGCGCCAACTGTTGGTGTGCACGATGACATTGCCCACCACATCGGCATCCTCGCGCCGCAGGTTGGTTGTCCATCCGGCCTTCTGCGTATCGCAGTCGGGGCCGATCAGTTCCATCTCGCCATAGACGGCATTTTCGATCCAGTTGTAATAGATCAGGCTGCGCTCGTGGCGTGTGCGCACCAGCACGCCACCGGTGCCGTCGTGCACATAGTTGTAGTGCATCCGGAAAACCGAGTTCGGATACGTCACTTCGTCCGATTGCATGTAGATGGAGTGGCGCGTGGTGCTGGAACCGGAGCGCGCAATCTCGCTGTATTCCAGGGTAAACGAGCCGGAATTCTGATCCGCGCCGAGAATGCCGTGCGAAGGGCAGTCATGAATATAGGCATCGCGCACGGTGACGTTATGCGCCTCGCTGAACACGCAGGTGCTGGAGCCGCCAACGACTTCGAAACCTTCGAATACCACGTGGTTCGATTGTTCGAACTTGATGGTGTGGGTTCCTCCCTGCAGCACGGGGCGTGTAGCACCGGCCACGCGGCGCCAGCGGATGATGACGGGGCTGGCCTGGGTGCCTCCGTCATCGGAACCCACGACGATGTTTCCTGAATAAGTCGCGTTGCCATCGACCTCGACGATATCGCCGGGTGCAAGATTGTTGCTACTGAAGACTGCGGACAACTGGGTGTATTGACGGCCTGTCGGCCCTACGGTGAACGTGGCAGCCGCGGCTATTCCCGGGGCGGTCGCCAGTAGGCACAGACCTGCCCATTTCACTAAACCTTGCATCTTTTTTCGGACTCCTGTTGGCCTTCGATGGGCCGTTGTCGGCAAGCTTGGCGAACCATTAGATTGGCCATTCGC
Source organism: Pseudoxanthomonas sp. CCNWLY206-1 (assembly GCF_039710385.1). Lineage (NCBI taxonomy): Bacteria > Pseudomonadati > Pseudomonadota > Gammaproteobacteria > Lysobacterales > Lysobacteraceae > Pseudoxanthomonas > Pseudoxanthomonas sp. CCNWLY206-1. The sequence goes on from NZ_JBDKXI010000002.1 coordinate 43,548, forward strand.
CGCCACATGGAAGCTCCACGCCACACTTAGCCGCACCCTCTCTGGGGCGCCATGACGCGTTATGAGACGTCTAAAAGGACAGAAAACCGGCCATCGATCAACCGTTGGCGGCCTTCGGGCTAAGCGGGTGTTTAGTCGTCCCGGGTATGGACCGACTTTGTTATGCCGGAATGATTGACGCCACGAATCAGTTCGTGCAAAATTCCGCTCCTACTCAATGCGCCCGTAGCTCAGCTGGATAGAGTACCTGGCTACGAACCAGGCGGTCGGGAGTTCGAATCTCTCCGGGCGCACCAGTATTAGAAAAGGACCACGAGGAAACTCGCTGGTCCTTTTTCTTTTTTTGTACTGGCGGGTCGCCGATTGCGCGACAAATGCCGAGTCCTTTCGCGCCCTCAAGCCAAATTCGCCATGACTCGCCATTCGGCAATTGAAGTGCGCCTCGGTCGCGAGCCGGAGGTGCGGCTTAACCCGCTCATCGGCATTGAAAAAAGCGAACTGACGTCGAATGCGGGGCCTACTGGTTCCCGGCACATGCCGGAGGCGCATGACGGGAATTTATCGATGGTGAGTCAGCAGCTGATACGAAAATGCTCCAGCTCGCGCGAGGCATTTTGATCGGCGATGGATGCCAGCGCAGCGTGCGCTTTGACGGTGCTGACTTCAGTTCGAGCGTCATTCGCACGCGGCAATCAGCAGATGAATCTGCGCGCCCAGGAGCGAAATATAGAAGAATCGCGGTGCGAAGATTCGCGCGATATTGGCCAGTCAGCCGCCTATGCAAGGAAGCTTGTACAACTGGCGGAGTGAGAGGGATTCGAACCCTCGATAAGGCTTTTGACCCTATACTCCCTTAGCAGGGGAGCCCCTTCAGCCGCTCGGGCATCACTCCGGATGTTGTTGCACGCTGCGGCATCGCCACGGCGGCCGCATAGGATAACGGCTGACCGTGATTGCGGCAACGAAATTAATCCGAGGGTGTACTTTCCGATGCGGGAGCCGAGGCTTCCTCACCACGTTGGATCCGTTGATAGATCTCTTCGCGATGTACGGCCACATCCTTGGGGGCGGTGATTCCGATCCGCACCTGATTTCCCTTGACGCCGAGGACGGTCACCGTGACCGAGTCGCCGATCATCAAGGTTTCGCCAACACGGCGGGTCAAAATCAACATGTTTCTTCTCCGTAATCCGGCGATATTACCGCCGGGGGTGCGTTTGCGCTGTCAAGGCGACAAACTGCTCCAGGTAAATTCATGAACGTAAAGCATGTTAGCGGGCCGAGCTGCCAGCCCGCAAGCAGTTCTCACATTAGCTAGTATTAGATGAGGCGCTCTTGAACCCAGTCAGGAATACCGCGAAGGGCTGAAGCAAGGGCGGGCCCATCCTCGCCACCACCCTGGGCGAGATCCGGACGGCCGCCGCCCTTGCCACCGATCTGACTCGCAACGTGCGCCAGGAGTTCCCCCGCCTTGACCTTGCCGGCCGCAGCGCCACTGACGCCCGCCACCAGCGCGGCTTTGCCTTCACTTGCGCCGGCCAGCACGATGACTGAATCGCCAAGTTGCTGCTTGAGGCGATCCACCGCGTCGCGCAGAGCTTTGGCGTCGAATCCTTCCAGTCGCGCGGCCAGGACCCGAACCCCGTGAATATCCTGCGCTGAGCCGGCCAGATCGGCCGTTGCTCCGGACGCGGCCTTGGACTTCAGGGCTTCCAGTTCCCGCTCCAGCTTCTTCTGGCGATCGGTCAATGCTCGGATCTTCTCCACCACATCGGTGGCGTTGCCGCCCAACAAGGCCGCCGCATCTCCCAAACGCCGCTCTTCGTCTGCTACGTAATCCAGGGCACCCTCCCCGGTCAGGGCCTCAATACGTCGAACACCTGCCGAGACTCCACCCTCACTGACGATCTTGAACAGACCGATATCGCCAGTCCGCCGCACGTGGGTCCCCCCGCAGAGCTCGGTGGAGTAATCACCCATCTTCAGCACACGCACGTTTTCTCCGTACTTTTCCCCGAACAGCGCCATGGCACCGAAATCCAGCGCTTCCTGCATGCCCATGTGATGCACTTCGGCTGCATGATTGGTGCGGATCTGTGCATTGACGAGCCGCTCAACCTCCGCGAGCTCAGCTGAGGTCATCGGCTGGAAGTGGGAGAAGTCGAAACGCAGCTTGTCGGGCGCAACTAACGAGCCCTTCTGCTGAACATGCGTACCCAGCACTTGCCGCAAGGCGGCATGCAGCAGGTGGGTGGCGGAATGGTTGAGGATGGTGGCGCCGCGACGCTGGGCGTCCACGGAGGCGACCACGTGGGCACCCAGCTTCAGCGAACCCTTGGCGATCTTGCCGACATGGCCATGGAACTGCCCCGCGAACTTCTGCGTATCGGCCACGTCGAACTCGACACCCTGCTCCGCCAGCACCCCGACATCACCGACCTGGCCACCCGACTCGGCGTAGAACGGTGTGCGGTCCAGAAACACCACCGCCTCATCGCCCGCGGAGACCATGTCGACCGGACGGCCGTCCTTCAGAATCGCCACCACCTGCAAACCACCGGCATCCAGATGGTCATAGCCCAGGAATTCCGTCGGCTTGAGCTGCGCCACCAACTCGGCTGGCAAACCAACACCTGAAGAGAACTTGCCCGCGGCGCGTGCTGTTTCGCGCTGCTGCTCCATGGCCGCCTCGAAGCCAGCCATATCGACCGACAAGCCACGTTCGCGTGCGATATCGGCAGTCAAATCGACCGGAAACCCATAGGTGTCGTACAAGCGGAAAGCGTCGACGCCCGGTATCACGCCGCGCGCGCGCGCGGAGATGTCATCGAAAATCCGCATGCCCGAATCCAGCGTCTCGGCAAAGCGCTCTTCCTCGGCGCGCAAAGCCCGCTCGACCAGATTTCGGGCGGCGAGTAATTCCGGATACGCATCGCCCATCAGTTCGGTCAGAGTGCCAACCAACTGGTGGAAGAACGGCTGGCGCACGCCCAGCATCCAGCCATGGCGCAATGCGCGGCGGATGATCCGGCGCAATACGTAGCCCCGGCCCTCATTGGAGGGCAATACGCCATCGACGATCAGGAATGCGCACGCGCGGATATGGTCGGCGATCACCCGCAGCGACTTGTTCTCAAGATCGCTGGTGTGGGTCAGCTCCGCGGCTTTGCTGATCAGCGCCTGGAAGACGTCGATCTCATAGTTGGTATGGACGTGCTGCAGGATCGCGGCCAGGCGCTCCAGACCCATACCGGTATCTACGCACGGCGCCGGCAGCGGCATCAGCGTGCCGTCGGGCTGGCGATCGAATTGCATGAACACCAGATTCCAGATTTCGATGAAACGGTCGCCATCCTCGTCCGGCGATCCGGGAGGACCGCCGGCGATGTGTTCGCCGTGATCATAGAAAATTTCGGTGCAGGGGCCGCAAGGACCGGTATCGGCCATCTGCCAGAAGTTGTCGGACGCATAGGGCGCGCCCTTGTTGTCGCCGATGCGAACGATGCGCTCAGCAGGCAGCCCGATATGGGTATGCCACAGGTCATATGCCTCGTCATCGGTGTGATACACCGTGACCAGCAATCGCTCCTTGGGCAGTTTCCAGACCTGGGTCAGCAGCTCCCAGGCCCATTCGATGGCTTCCTTCTTGAAATAGTCGCCGAAAGACCAGTTGCCCAGCATTTCGAAGAAGGTGTGGTGACGGGCGGTATAGCCCACCGAATCCAGATCGTTGTGCTTGCCACCGGCACGCAGGCACCGCTGCACGTCCGCCGCTCGCACGTAGCTGCGCTTTTCAGCGCCCAGGAACACGTCCTTGAACTGGACCATGCCCGAATTGGTGAACAACAGAGTGGGATCATTGCCCGGCACCAGCGGCGCGGACGGCACGATGGTGTGGCCCTTGCTGTTGAAGAACTCAAGGAAATCGCTGCGGATCTGGGACGTGCTGATTCTAGAAGGACTGGTCATCTGGCTGGCATTGGCTGGAGGGCGCATCCACGCGCCGCGTCTCCCGCAAGATGCGGGCGCGGGCTGGAGCAAGCAACCCAATGCCTTAGATTATCAGGCCGGACCCGTCCAGTCGTCAGGGTCCACCCGGGTCGCGGCGCGAATGCTGGCGCTATCGAACCCTCGGCGCGCCAGGAACTCGGCCGCCTTTCGTTGTTGTGCGAGATCATTTGGGCGAACCGGACCGAAACGGCGGCGGACGAGGTCGCACGCCGTTTCGGTCCAATCGCTTTCGAACGTCTCCATCGCGACCGCAATGGCTTCCCGGTCCAGACCATGGGTTGCCAATTCGGCGCGGATGCGCAGAGGGCCATAACCGCCGCCGGCCCGGGTCCGTACCAGGACCTCGGCAAAGCGGTTGTCGTCCTGCCAGCCCTCCCCTGCCAACCGTTCCACGGCGGCTTGCGCTTGTTCTGCCTCAATACCCCGCGCGGTCAACTTGCGCGTCAGCTCCTTGCGTGAGTGCTCCCGTCGTGTCAGCAAGCCCAAGGCGCGCTGCAAGGGCGTTTGCTCTTGTGCCTTGCCTCGGCGGCGCTCCTTGCGTCTGCCTTCGCTCTCACCTTCCATTTCATCGTCCCTCTTCCCTTCCCCAGGAGGGAAAGGGAAGAACGTTATCCGTCCGCTACTCGTCCAGGATCACTCTTCCAGAACCTCGGCAGCATCGCTGCCAATTATTTCGGCGGGCTGGAACTTCTCGCGCAATTCGGCTTCCAGTCTCGCGGCGATTTGCGGGTTCTCGCGCAGGAACGTGCGTGAATTGTCCTTGCCTTGGCCGATACGTTCGCTGCCGTAGCTGTACCAGGCACCGGCCTTATCCACCAGCTTGGCTTCCACGCCCATGTCGATCAGCTCGCCTTCGCGGCTGATGCCTTCGCCATAGAGGATTTCGGTGACGACCTGCTTGAACGGAGGCGCCAACTTGTTCTTGACCACCTTGATCTTGGTCTGGTTGCCGATGATCTCGTCGCCTTTCTTGATGGCACCGATACGGCGGATATCCAAGCGCACGGAGGCATAGAACTTCAACGCATTGCCGCCGGTGGTCACTTCCGGGCTCTGGCCCGGCATCATCACGCCGATCTTCATGCGCAACTGATTGATGAAGACCACGGTGGTATTGGAGCGCTTGATATTACCGGTCAGCTTGCGCAGGGCCTGGCTCATCAGACGCGCCTGCAAACCGGGCAATTGGTCGCCCATTTCGCCTTCGATTTCGGCCTTGGGCGTCAACGCCGCCACCGAGTCGATCACCACGATGTCGATGGATCCGGAGCGCACCAGCATGTCGGCGATTTCAAGCGCCTGCTCACCCGTATCCGGTTGCGAGAGCAGCAGATCGTCCACATTGACGCCCAACTTGGCGGCATAGATAGGATCCAGGGCATGCTCAGCGTCGATGAACGCAGCGGTGCCGCCCAGCTTTTGGGACTGTGCGATGGCTTGCAGAGTCAAAGTGGTCTTGCCGGAGGATTCCGGCCCGTAGATTTCAACGACGCGACCGCGCGGAAGACCGCCAATACCGAGCGCTATGTCCAGCATCAACGAACCGGTGGGAATGACTTCGACCGGCTCGATCACTCGGTCGCCCATGCGCATCACCGAGCCTTTGCCGAACTGGCGCTCGATCTGCGTCAGGGCCACGGAAAGGGCACGCTTCTTGTTCTCGTCCATCGTCGGATTCCTCGGTGAATTTAGGTTGATGCAAGGCTATCGGGCTCGGATCGCACGGACTGCGACGCTGGAGCCATGATTGGAATTATCGTGCTGGAGGCGGCGGATGCCATCGGAGAAATCCGCACGGGCAAGTCGGGAAACACCACGAGCGATGCCCGCAATGACCTGAGTATCGATGCACTCACCGATTTGGCCTCACCAAACCGCAGTAAAGCCCTTCGATGGCGAAATCCTGGTCCGGCAGCACGTCGATGGGCGCATAGTCCGGATTACGCGGCAACAGGCGGATGCGGTCCTTGCCTATCTTCAACAGCTTGACGGTGATCTCATCGTCGATGCGCGCCACCACGATCTGGCCGGAGCGGGCGTCGTGCGTGCGATGAACGCCAATCAGGTCGCCATCGAAGATGCCTTCGTCACGCATCGAGTCGCCCTTGACCTTCAGCAGATAGTCCGGCGGCGGCGCGAAAAAGGTCCGATCCAACAGCACGTAGTCGTGGTTGCCGGCATCGGCACCGATGGGAGCACCCGCTGCGACGCGCCCCAGGATGGGAACCCGCAAGGCGTTGTCGTCATTGATAACGTTGGCCACCGGTTCCGGCGTAGCCGGCTGCACCAGGCGAATGCCACGGGCCTGCCCCGGCACCCGTCGGATGGCGCCCGCCTGTTCCAGCGCTTCCAGATGGTATTGGGCGCCACGGACACCCTTGAAACCAAAAGCCCGGGCGATTTCGGTCTGCGAAGGCGGCACGCCTTCGCTACCGATCCGCTCGGTGATCAGGGCGAGAATGGCTTGCTGCGTATCGGTCAGATCCATGGTTAGTAGTAATACTACTAACTAGAAGAATCCGCAAGCGCCTTTTTTCCAGACGGCCACCAGCCCGGCCCGATGCCGAGCCTCAAGCCACCAGCACCCCCACACCTCGCAGCGCCGCGGCAACCGTCTGCCGGCGCACGGCCTCACGATCGCCGTCAAAATGGAAAGTCTCCGCGCGCGCATAGCCGCCGCGCCGCTTCCAACCTATCCAGACGGTGCCCACCGGTTTGTCGGCGCTGCCACCGCCCGGGCCCGCGATGCCCGTGACCGCGACCGCGACGCTGGCGCCGGAATTGACCAATGCCCCAGAGACCATTTCGATCACCGTTTCGCGACTGACGGCGCCAAAGTTTTCCAGCGTCTGCGGGCGCACGCCCAGCAATGCCTGCTTGGCTTCGTAGCTATAAGCCACCATGCCGCAATCGAACCAATCCGAGGAGCCGGCGATATCGGTCATGCACTTGGCGATCCAGCCCCCGGTACAGCTTTCCGCGGTGACCAGGTGTTCGCGCGCATCGCGCAGGCGTTCACCAAGTTGCTGCGCCAACTGGCGCAGTTCGCTATCGGACAATGTGGACATCAGCGGCGATCATCGGGGGGGGAAACCGCCGTTGTATCCGAAATCGGCGTAACTGTCTGCCTGTTCCTCGCCGGTTCGGGAAAAAGCAAAGCCCGCCACTTCCGTGACGGGCTTTGTCGATTACTTGGACTGACTCAGTAGCGTACGCGCAGCGTCATCCCGTACATCCTGGGTGCGCCCAGGAACGCGTTGTAGGTGTTGAACGGATTGCCCGGTGCTGGCGAGACGTTCTGCAACGGTCCGTCGAAGCCCACTTGTACATAGTCTTCGTCGAACAGGTTGGTGCTCCACAGCTCCAGCATCCAGCGCTGATCCTGTGCGCCGATGCCGAAGCGCGCATTGGCCACGGTGTACGCGTCCTGCATCTTCTCAACGTCGAGATCCGAGCCTGTGTTGTACTCGGACACGTACTTGGCACCAATGTTGAAGCGAGCCATGAGATCTCCGAAATCCCACTCGTAGGTCACCGAAGCCGAACCCGACCACTTGGGTGCGAAGCTCATCTGCCCGCCGGGCAACTTGTACAACTGTCCGGTCGGCGCGACGAAATCCCCGCCTGGAATGTTGTCGCCGTATTGCGTGTCGGCGTACATCAATCCGCTCTGCAGCATCAACCCGCGTATCGCACGCGGCTGCCAGAGAATTTCGGCATCAACGCCCTGCGACACCACTTCCGGGATGGAACGCACCACGAAGCTGGTACCCAGGAAACTGTTGAGCTGGAAGTCCTCGTATTTCTGATGGAACAGCGTGGCATTCAGCAACAAATTGCCGTCGGCCCAGGTGGTTTTGGCGCCCAGCTCGAAGCTGTCGACGAACTCGCCGGCGAAAGACGTATCGAGCACCGGCACGATCCCGGCACCGCCGCTGGACAAGCCATTCGACGACTGCACGCGGTCCAGATTGAAACCGCCGCCCTTGTAGCCGCGCGCGGCCGAGGCGTAGGTCATGACGTTCTCGTTCCACCGGTAGGCGGCCTTCAACGTGCCCGACCATTCCTTTTCCTCGCGGTCCTGCACGGTATCGCGCGTGGGCGAATTGTGCAGCGGATTGGCCCAAGGCAGACAGCCGTAGCCGATGACCTGGGGGATAACCGCTGGCAGCGCGGCCGCGGGCACGCCGCGCGCCATCAATGCCGAAGCGATACGCGCCTGGCCGCCAGGACCAAGCATCGCAGAGCAACCCGGACTGCCGTTGGGATTGCTGTAGTTGGAGATCAACTCCTTCTTTTCGCGGGTGTAGCGAAGCCCCAACGTGAGGTCCAAGGCATCGGTCGCGTGCCAGGTATTGTTGGTGAACAGTGCCGTGCTCTTGGCGCTTTGTTTATAGGTGTCCAACGCGCCGAGCCCAGCGAATACCGTTCCCGGCGCGAGGCCCGTGGCCTGAGACAGGAACAAGGGAGCCGTCGGCGAAGCACCGAGCGCAGGATTGACCAGCGACAGCAACGCCACCGACAAATACGGCTCATAGTGACGGCCGATGCTATACGTCTCGGTGCGGTCCAGGTCCTCGTCGGAGTAGAAGAGGCCCACCATCCAATCCAGCCGGTCGGTGGCGCCGGTCAGGCGAAACTCCTGGCTGAAAGTCTCGAAGCCGGTGAAGGATTCGCCTTCATCAGGATTGCGGTACAGAACGTCGGCGGTGCTGAAGTCGTAATCCAAGCCATTGATGGCCTGCCAATCGCGCGATGCGGTGATCGAAGTCAATGTCGCATTGCCGAACCATGACGTGTCCCAATTGACCTCGACCGAAACACCCTTGTCCTTGATGTCCTGGCTGGTGGGCCGATTGCTGTAGGCAACGCGATTGAAAGGATCGTCCCCGGGGCGGGCCAGCGCCTGGCCGCCCACCAGCGCATTGAGAATGTTCGCAGTGGCGCCTACCGTGGTCTGCACCGCGGTGCAGCAGTTTTCCTCGCGGCTGGTGAAGTCGCCGGTCAGCAGGATTTCCAGGTTCTCGGTGGGTTCCAGCAACAGCTTGCCGCGCAAGGTGTGGAAGTTCTGGTCGTAGTCCTCGGTTTCACGGCGCGGGCCGGTGCCGGTACGCACGTCCATCCAACCGTCGCGCTTGCGCTTGGCCGCGTAGATGTTGAATGCGCCAATCTCGCCCAGCGCATCATTGTAGCTACCCGACACACCCAGCGCGTTGTAGTTGCCTACGGTGACCTCGCCCTCGGCGCTTTGGGTGTAGCTGGGGCGGCGGGTAATCACGTTGATGACGCCAGCAGACGTGTTCTTGCCGAAGACGGTGCCCTGCGGTCCTTTCAGGACCTCGATGCGCTCCAACTGGCCGAGATCGCCGAAGCCCACGCTGTTGCGCGGCCGGTACACGCCATCGATGACGATGCCCACAGACGATTCCAGGCCGACGTTATCGCCCACGGTGCCGATGCCGCGAATGCGCGCAGTGGTGATCGCCTCGCTCTGCGTGCTGGTCACCGTCATGCCAGGCACCAGTACCTGAAGGTCCTTGATGTCGCGTACGCCGGTGTCTTGAAGCAGTTGCTCAGGCAACGCCGTGACCGAAATCGGCACGTCCTGCATCGCTTCTTCGCGCTTTTGCGCGGTCACCGTCATGGTGGCCAGCGTGGTGGGCTCTTCTTCCGCGGCAGCATTCTGTTGCGCGTAGGCCTGCGGCCCCATGCATAGCGCAGCGAATACGGCGAGTGTGAGCGTCCTCTTCTTTTGCTTTGCGATGACCATGTTGTCCCCTCCCCGGGTCATGTTCTTGCAGCAACTGCTCGACTTGGATTGTTCGACTGAATTGTCCGGCTTGGAGCCGGTAGATACGTACTTCCACCTTGGTTGGACGATTAACCGCTGTAGACCCCTACCCGGCCGACTGTACTCCGATTTCACAATTGGGCATCTTGCACTGCATCGATACCCAAGCTGTCAGCCAAGGATGGGCCCGACACGAGACTAACGGGCGCATCAGGTCGCCGCCACTGCCGAATTTCATACTCGGGCTTCAGCAGCGCTGGCGCACCGACTGGTGCGCCGCCAGGTTGCCGACGGAAAATGCCGCGTTCTGTTCAAGATCTGCACCGAAACAACGGCACGCCCTTGTGGAACGGGGACATCCTCGCCCGCTTTCCGGCACAATGCCGTGCGCGAAAACGTCAGGCTTTATGAGCATCGAGAAGACCCCCGAACACACCCCGCTGATGAAGCAATTCTTCAGCGCCAAGTCCGAATACCCCGATCTGCTGCTGTTCTTCCGCATGGGCGACTTTTACGAGTTGTTCTACGACGACGCGCGCAAAGCCGCACGATTGCTGGATATCACCCTGACCCAGCGCGGCAGTTCGGGCGGTGCGCCGATTCCCATGGCGGGTGTGCCGGTCCATGCCTACGAAGGCTACCTGGCACGGCTGGTGGCGCTAGGCGAATCGGTCGCCATCTGTGAACAGATCGGCGACCCTGCGCTGGCCAAGGGGCTGGTGGAGCGCAAGGTAGTGCGCATCGTCACCCCTGGGACGGTCACCGACGAAGCACTACTGAACGAAAGGCGGGATACGCTTCTGATGGCGATCGCCCGCGGCCGCAGCGGCTATGGCCTGGCCTGGGCCGACCTGGCCGGCGGCCGCTTCATGGTCAACGAAGTCGAGAACGACGACGCTCTGGAAGCGGAACTATCGCGCCTTGAGCCCGCCGAGCTGTTGATGCCGGACGAGGAAGGCTGGCCGGAGTTCCTGCGCCAGCGCAGCGGCGTTCGTCGCCGCGCGCCATGGCTGTTCGATCCGGATAGCGGGCGCAGGCAGCTGCTGCAGTTCTTCGGCCTGCACGATCTGACAGGTTTTGGCATCGACGACAAACCCTTAGCGACCGCCGCCGCAGGCGCGTTGCTGGGGTATGTCGAAGAAACCCAAAAGCAGCGCCTACCGCATCTGACCGCCATCGCGGTGGAATCAGCTGGCGACGCGATAGCGATGAACGCAGCCACTCGGCGCCACCTGGAACTGGATACCCGCGTTGACGGCGATACCAAGCACACCTTGCTGGGTGTGCTGGATTCCACCGTCTCGCCGATGGGCGGACGGCTGCTGCGGCGCTGGCTGCACCGGCCCTTGCGCGACCGCCGCGTACTGGCCGAACGGCACCAAGCCGTTGATACCTTGATCCGGCAAGGCGCGGATCGCGATCTGCGCGATCGTTTCCGCGCACTGGGCGATCTGGAGCGCATCCTCACTCGCGTCGCGTTGCGTTCGGCACGTCCGCGTGACCTATCCACTCTGCGCGACGGTTTGGCGCTGCTGCCCGCCATACGCCAAGTCATTGCGCCGCTGGATTCGCCAAGGTTGAACGCCCTAGCGGCGGAACTTGGCGAACACGACGACACCGCCGCGATGCTGATGAGTGCCGTGGCCGAACAGCCACCGCTGAAACTCAGCGATGGCGGTGTCATCGCGACCGGTTTCGATGGCGAACTGGATGAACTGCGGCGCCTCAGCACGCATGCCGATCAATTCCTGATCGATCTTGAAATCCGCGAACGCGAAAGCAGTGGTATTCCGACGTTGAAAGTCGGCTACAACCGGGTGCACGGCTATTACATCGAAATCAGCAAGGGTCAATCGGATAAGGCACCGGTGCACTATACCCGGCGGCAAACGCTGACCAATGCGGAGCGCTACATCACCGAAGAACTGAAAAACTTCGAGGACAAAGTGCTGTCGGCGCGCGAACGTTCGCTTTCACGCGAGAAGCTGCTGTATGAAGGCGTGTTGGACACGTTGAACCAGAATCTCGAGCCATTGAAACGCTGCGCGGCGGCGCTCAGCGAACTCGATGTGCTGGCAGGCTTCGCGGAACGTGCGCAGGCGTTGGATTGGTCGCAGCCGGAACTGCGCGAAGCGCCCGGTCTGGAAATCGAACGCGGCCGCCATCCCGTGGTGGAAGCGGTGCGGCAGGAACCGTTCGAACCCAATGATCTGGTCTTGCGCGAAGACCGTCGCATGCTGGTCATCACCGGCCCCAATATGGGTGGTAAATCGACCTATATGCGCCAGAACGCATTGATCGTGCTGTTGGCGCACATCGGCAGTTTCGTGCCGGCCTCGCGCGCCAGCATCGGTCCCATTGACCGCATCCTGACGCGTATCGGTGCCGGCGACGACCTGGCTCGCGGCCAGTCGACCTTCATGGTGGAGATGGCTGAAACCAGCTACATCCTTCATCACGCCACGCCGCACTCGCTGGTGTTGATGGATGAGATCGGTCGCGGCACCTCCACTTATGACGGCTTGGCCCTGGCGGACGCAGTGGCGCGCCACCTGGCGTCCAACAACCGCTGTTACACCTTGTTCGCCACGCATTACTTCGAACTGACCGCACTCGCTGAGCCCGGCAGTGGCATCGCCAACGTACATCTGGATGCAGTGGAGCACCACGACAAAGATCGCGGCGACACGTTGGTATTCATGCATGCGGTGAAAGACGGCCCGGCAGATCGCAGTTTCGGCTTGCAAGTCGCTGCGCTGGCGGGCTTGCCCAAGTCCGCCGTACAGCAGGCGCGTCGGCGCCTGGCGGAACTGGAACAGCGGGGACGCGAGACGCACGCTTCAGACATGGCGCCCCAGGCCCTGGATGCTCCGCAGCAGTTCGGATTGTTCGCACCTGCGACGTCTGCGTCGCTGGAGGCCTTGGCAGCCATCGATCCGGATGAGCTCACGCCCAAGCAGGCCTTGGAAGCCCTGTATCGTTTGAAGTCGCTGTTGTAGCGATATCCCATCACTTAGTGCATTTTTCTGCAGAGCCGAGCTGTGCCCCGCATAGGCCGAATTGGTAGCAACTATGCCGTCGCAACGGCAGGCAATAACGAATAGCCGTCTGTCGCAGACCAAGCTTGTGCTTGCCCCCTTGTGGGGCTCGGCTAATTGGCCACCGGAACCATTGCGATAAGAAGAGCAGCGGAGCAAGCTCCGCTTTACGAGAGCGGGCGGCTCTCATGTGACTCCGCCTGTTGTGACATTGTCATAGCCCCTCTCTATCGAACGGTTCACCACAAACGATTTTCACAAATCGTTCAACAGGGCTAGGCTGTTTTGACTTCCTAGAACAGCGAGAACTAGGAAAACAGCCCGGCTCCCGAAGCCGCTCCAGTCAGTACCCGTGCATGGACAGCAACCAGAATCGCCAAACAACGAAACGGCGGTCCGTTGCTCCAGGACTGGCCAAAGATGGGTGCATCGTTAGATCGCATCAAAAAAGATTCCACCGGTACTCGAACTCCAAATCCGGATCGAGTTGGATGCAAACACTACAAGGAGCAGAACCATGTCATCAGAAGCAAAATGCCCGTTCAAGCACAGCGCCGGCGTCGGTCCCTCGAACCGGGACTGGTGGCCGAATCAACTTCGGCTTGATCTGCTGCATCAGCACTCGTCCAAGTCAGATCCGATGGGTGAGGACTTCGACTACGCCAAGGAGTTCAAGAGCCTCGACCTGGCCGCCTTGAAAAAGGATCTCGCCGCGCTGATGACCGACTCCCAGGACTGGTGGCCGGCGGACTTTGGTCATTACGGCCCGTTGTTCATCCGCATGGCGTGGCACAGCGCCGGCACCTACCGCATCGGCGACGGTCGCGGCGGCGGCGGGCGTGGCCAGCAGCGCTTCGCGCCTCTCAATAGTTGGCCCGATAACGCCAGCCTGGACAAAGCACGCCGTCTGCTTTGGCCGATCAAGCAAAAGTATGGCCGCAAGATTTCCTGGGCCGACCTGATGATTCTCACCGGCAACGTCGCCCTGGAAACGATGGGATTCAAGACCTTCGGTTTCGCTGGTGGACGCGAGGATGTGTGGGAGCCGGATATGGACGTGTACTGGGGTCGCGAAACCACATGGCTCGGAGGCGACGAACGCTACGCGCACGGTTCCGAAGGCGTCGAGAAGGAAGGCGGCGTGCTGGTGACAGAGAACGCGGCGGACGGGGACGTGCATACACGCAATCTGGAAAACCCGCTGGCTGCCGTGCAGATGGGTCTTATCTACGTCAACCCGGAAGGGCCTGACGGCAACCCGGACCCCATTGCCGCTGCACGTGATATTCGCGAAACCTTTGCGCGCATGGCGATGAACGATGAGGAGACCGTTGCACTGATCGCTGGCGGACACAGCTTCGGCAAGACACATGGTGCGAGCGCCGCTTCACACGTGGCGGCCGAACCCGAAGCCGGCGATATCGAGGACCAAGGCTTCGGCTGGAAGAACAGCTTTGGCAAAGGCGCGGGTGCCGACACCATCACCAGCGGCCTTGAGGTCACCTGGACCACGACACCGACCAAGTGGAGCAACGACTTTTTCCAGCACCTGTTCGGCTACGAATGGGAACTGACCAAGAGCCCGGCCGGCGCGCATCAATGGCAGCCAAAAGCGGGGGCCGGTGCTGATACGGTTCCGGATGCGCATGATGGTTCGAAGCGGCGCGCTCCCAATATGCTGACCACGGATCTTTCCTTGCGATTGGACCCCGCCTACGAAAAGATCTCGCGCCGTTTCCTGGAAAATCCGGATCAGTTCGCGGACGCTTTCGCCCGCGCATGGTTCAAGTTGACCCATCGCGATATGGGCCCGCTTGCGCGATATCTCGGCCCGGAAGTACCTGCTGAAGAGCTTATCTGGCAGGACCCCCTTCCCAAGGCCAAACACAAGCCCATCGACGAGCAGGATGCTGCTTCCCTCAAGGAAAAGATCCTGGCTTCGGGCTTGTCGGTCTCCCAACTGGTTTCCGCCGCGTGGGCCTCGGCTTCCACCTTCCGTGGCTCCGACAAGCGCGGCGGTGCCAACGGCGCTCGCGTTCGCCTGGCGCCGCAAAAGGATTGGGCGGTCAACCAGCCCGCGCAGTTGGCGAACGTGCTGAAGACGTTGGAAGGTATCCAGAACGACTTCAACACTGCGCAAGCGGGTGACAAGAAGGTGTCCCTGGCCGACTTGATCGTACTGGCCGGTTGCGCAGGCATCGAGCAGGCTGCGAAGAATGCGGGCCACGCGGTAACGGTTCCCTTCTCGCCGGGACGCACCGATGCCACGCAGGAACAGACCGACGTGGATTCGTTTGCGCCACTCGAACCCGCCGCAGATGGCTTCCGCAACTATCTCAAGGGCCGGTACAGCGTCCCCGCCGAGGCCCTGCTGATCGACAAAGCACAGTTGCTGACGCTGACCGCGCCGGAGATGACGGTTCTTATTGGCGGCATGCGTGTATTGAATGCGAATGCCGGTCAATCCCAACACGGTGTCTTCACCCAACGGCCGGAAGCACTCACCAACGACTTCTTCGTGAACCTGCTCGACATGCGCACGGAGTGGAAAGCGGTTTCCAATGACAAGAACGTGTTCGAAGGACGCGATCGCAAAACCGGCGAACTCAAGTGGACGGGGACTCGAGCCGATCTGGTATTCGGCTCCAACTCCCAACTGCGCGCCTTGGCTGAGGTCTACGCAAGCTCGGACGCACAGGAGAAGTTCGTCGGTGATTTCGTGGCGACCTGGAACAAGGTGATGAACCTCGATCGCTTTGATCTTGCTTGATCCCGGAAGTGGTCGTCTCGGAGAGTAGACCGTAGAGATTGGCCCCGACCGATAAGGCGAATATAAGAGCCGCGTGCCGTCAGGTATGCGGCTCTTTCTTGTTGCGGATGCCCGCCGGTCGGGCAGTGTCTGTTTCGCTTCGGCGGATGCCTGGATTAGCGCTAGCATGGCCGCTCGCTTTACCCCAAACGTCCAGGAGGACGGCCGACCATGAGCAACCATGCATCTTTGACTGAACAGCTCTCCGCGCAACTTCAAGGCGCCCCGTTGCAGCAACTCTCTCAGCAGCTCGGTATCGACCAGAATCAGGCCTCGAGCGCGGTCAGTGCTGCGCTACCCTTGCTTATGGGCGCATTGGGCCGCAACAGCGCTCAACCGCAGGGCGCTGAAGCATTGTTCGGAGCATTGCAGCGCAACCACAGCGGCTTGGACATCGGCAGCGTACTGGGGGCGGTGATGGGTGGTTCCAGTACTCCGCAAACCAACGGCGCCGGCATGCTCGGGCATATTTTCGGCGGCAATCAGCCTCGTGCCGAGCAGGGTTTAGCCCAGGCCACAGGTCTTGACGGCGATCGTGCCGGCCAACTGTTGAAGACGCTGGCACCCATCGTGATGGCTTTTCTGGCACAACGAATGACGCAAGGCGGGCAAGACGCCACCGGCCTCAGTCGCACTCTGGGCCAGGAACAGCAGCAAATCGCACAGCAGGGCGGTGTAGGTGGCGGTCTGCTGGGCGCGGTACTGGATCAGGACGGTGACGGCCAGCTGGGATTAGGCGACCTGTTGAAGATTGGCGGCGGACTGTTGGGCGGCCGCCGCTGAGGAGTGGCGGTTGAAAGCCTGCGACCGGAGCGCATGCTGTGCGCTTCGGTCGTTTACAACGCGTCGATGTCGCCTAATGCGCGGATCAGACGTCTTGCCCGTTTATCGGGCTTGGACTGCGGTGCCTGGTAGCCGGTGCGCTCGGCGCGACGCTGCGCGGCCGCGGCTTCCCGCTTGATACGCGAGTCTTCGCTCTCGTGATAGAGCGTCCTTGCAAAGATCGCGGGACCTCGCTGGTCACTGAGTGCCGTGACCTGAACCTCGAACACTTCTTCGCCGCGCGCGATCTTCAATTCATCGCCTGACCGAACGCCGCGCGCGGGCTTCGCGCGTTGGCCGCCGATCTCGACCTTCCCCGTCTCCACGGCCTGCTTGGCCAATGCGCGGGTCTTATAGAAACGTGCGGACCACAGCCAGATATCGAGGCGGATGCTGGGTGTAGGAGCGGGAATATCTGTCATACGGTGTTCGGTTTGCAGTATCGAAAGATGGCTCAGGACGGCGGCTTGCCTGCTGGGAGCCGGATTTCGGCGGATTGCTCGTAAGCCTGCTGGCACGCCTTGGACATGTGGTAGTCGCGAACCGCTTCCCGCTGTTCCCTACTGGCATCGACGGGTAACGGCTGCGATGCGACAGCGCGCGCCTCATCAGCGCACCAGAGGTGCGGCGGCGGCGGGGACGCGTCCTGGACACCATATCCGCCGCTGGCACAGCCTGCGGTGAAGCCAGTCAGAGACAGCAAAACCAAGAACATCTTCCTGTACATGGAGTCGGCTCCGACGATCCGGGTAGCAGCAGTTTGCTCCCGTCGGCCACGGATCACAAACGCGAACGGCCACCCGAAGGTGGCCGTTGCTGCGACACCGAAAACGCCGATTACTTGGCGGCGGCAGCGGCGGCTTGGCGAGCCTGCTTGGCAGCGGCGTTGCCGGCCAGATCTTCCTTGATGCGGGCAGCCTTGCCTTCCAGCTCGCGCAGGTAGTACAGCTTGCCGGCGCGAACCTTGCCGCGACGCTTCACTTCGACCGAGTCGATGATGTGGCTGTGGGTCTGGAACACGCGCTCAACGCCGTAACCGTGCGAGATCTTGCGCACAGTGAAGGCGGAGTTCAGGCCGGCGTTCTTCTTGGCGATGACCACGCCTTCGTACGCCTGCACACGTTCGCGGTTGCCTTCCTTAACCTTGACGTTGACGACAACCGTGTCGCCGGGGCCAAACGCAGGCAGCTCACGCTGGATCTGGGCGGCTTCGAATTCCTGGATGAGATTGCTCATGATGGCACCGTTACTTGTTAGCGTGGTTGTGTCGTTCGACAACAAAAACTGATGCAGTCGCCGAATTGCGCTGCACGATATTCTTATGGGGTTCCGCCGGCCGGTCGTGGCCTAGGAACCGCGCATATTACCCGATTTCCGGCTCGTGTGGCTAGATTGCCCCTTAATCTGGCCTATTCCTGGCCGCTTTCCCGCCATTCCTGCCGGAACGCCTCCAAGAGGGTGCGGTCGGCCTTGGACAACCCGGTCTCGTCCAGCAGGTCCGGGCGGCGCAACCAGGTCCGGCCCAGCGATTGCTGGCGCCGCCAGCGAGCAATGGCAGCGTGGTCGCCAGACCGCAGCACCGCAGGTACTTCGCCCAGCGGATGGACGCTGGGATGGGTGTAGTGCGGGCAATCCAGCAGACCATCGCCTTCGAAGCTGTCCTGAACCGCGGACTCCGCGTCATTCAGAACCCCATCCTGTAGCCGTGCGACCGCGTCGATGACGACCGCCGCCGCCAGTTCGCCGCCGGACAGCACGTAGTCGCCGATCGAAATCTCTTCGTCCACCTCGGCCGCCAACAGGCGTTCGTCCACGCCCTCGTAGCGTCCGCACAACAGAATCAAACGCGGACGAGTGGCCAATTCGCGAACCTTCCGCTGGGTGAGCGGCTGGCCTTGCGGGCTCAAATACACCACCGGTGCCGGCTCTGGGTCGGCCCCACGCGTGGCCGAAAGACAGGCCAGCAGCGGCTCGATCATCATCACCATGCCCGGACCGCCACCGAAGGGCCGATCGTCGACGCGGCGATAACCGCCTACGGCATAGTCGCGCGGATTCCAACCTTGCAGCGCCAGAAGACCACGCTCCTGCGCCCGGCCAACGACGCCGAAGCCCGCGCATTGCGCGACGAATTCTGGAAACAAGCTGACGACGTCGATGCGCATGGCGGGGAAGCAGTAAAGAGTTAAGGGTAAATAGTGAAGGGTAAAAGCAGATGCCTGGCTTCTCTAGGCTATCTACCCTTGGCTATTTACTCTTCACCATTTGGCCACTTCAAAAATCCGGATCCCAGTCAACCGTCACTACGCCCGCTTCGAAATCCACCGATTTGACGAATTCGGGCTCGACGAACGGAATCAATCGCTCACGTTCCCCGCGCGCCACCAGCACGTCGTTGGCACCGGTCGAGAATAAGTGCGAAACATGGCCGAAGTCGGTGCCGTCCGCATTCATTACCCGCAACCCCTCCAAATCCACCCAGTAAAACTCACCGGGCTTTGGGGGCGGCAGCGCCGAACGCGGTACATGGATTTCGGTGCCGCGCAGTGCTTCCACCGCATCGCGGTCTTCCACACCTGGAAACGTCGCAACCAGATGCTTGCCCGAGTCCTTTCCGCGTGCACCGCTCAGTTCGCGCTCGTTGCCGGCCGCATCGCGCAGCGTCCATGGTTGATAGCGAAAAATCGCGTCGCGCGGTTCGGTCCAGGATTCGATCTTGATCTGGCCGCGCACACCAAAAGCGCCCACTACCCGCCCCAACAGAATCGTTTTCTGCTGGGCGGTGGGGCGCTCGGTATTCATTACGTTCGGAGGATGCGCCGCCGCAGCGGCGCCACCGCTTAGGCCGAAACCTGAGTCTTGGCCGCTTCCTTGTACAGGCTGCGGACTTTCTCGGTCAGCTGGGCGCCATTGCCCACCCAATGATCAACGCGGGCGATGTCCAGCTCGACGCGCTTTTCGTTGCCGGCGGCGACAGGGTTGTAATAACCCACGCGCTCGATATTGCGGCCGTCACGCGCGCTGCGCGAGTCGGTGACGATGATGTGGTAGAAGGGACGCTTCTTCGCGCCGCCACGGGTGAGACGGATCTTGACCATTGCTTTGTTTTCCAGTGTTGCCCAGTCGCCAGAATGGCGAGGTAAGCCGGATATTCTAAGCCATTGAATGCTTGAAGGAAACCGGGGAATGCGCCTGTTCTAGCTGATCGCCTGCCAGGGCTGGCTGGCCAAGGCGGCCTTCAGCCGCGCCATTAGCGTCTCACTGCTACCGAAGACGACCCCATCAACGCCCAGCACCGGCTGGATTCCGCTGGCATTGACGGCGAAACCGGCGCGAAACCCCTTCGCCTCCCCCAGCGTCACCCGACGATGCTGCTGCGCCACCCCAAGATGGCTCAAGCCTGCCTGAAGCAGCTGTTCACCTACGCCGCGCAGGGCGGGCGCTTCAGGCCAGACCACGCTCGCACCATCCCAAAAGCCAATGTTCCAGATGGAGCCTTCCGAAACAGCCCCGTCCGGGGTAACGAACAATGCGTCGTCGGATCCGGCCTGTATCGCCAGCCGCCGGTAGTGGAACAAGGAAAACGTACCCACGTGCTTGATGTGCGGCAGTGGACGGACGAACGGATACGACTTGAGCTGCAAGGCCGGCTTTTCCGGATCCGCAGGCGGCGATAACGACACCAGCACATCCGGCAGAAACGCACCGGCAGGATGCCGGTAGTCGAAGGCACGGGCGAATACTGTCAGACGGAGCGAGCAATCCGGTTCGCCGGTGTCCAGCGCGATGCGCAGGTTGTCCAGGATGCGTGCTGTTGGCAGATCGCTGTCGAACAATTCGCGCGTGGCGCTTTGCAATCGGCGCAGGTGCAAGTCCAGGCCCTGCACCGCGCGGCCGCGCACCTGCATCGACGTGAAGTGGCCGTAGTTGGTCAGCGCCAGCGCACGCAGATCATCGGCACTGGCGGAGTGACCGTTGAGGAAGGCGATGGACATGGGGTGAGCAGTGTCTCCGATGTGCGCGATCTCAGCCTTGCCTGCGGAAGTGATGCCAGCGTGCTGCGGCACCAGACCACGATGATCAACCAGATATCGAATCGCGACTCACGTCGCTCCTACAAGAGAAGCGCATCAACGGAACGGCATGCCGCCGCGTGCGCCGCCCATCATGCCCTTCATGCCGCGCATCAACCCTTTCATTCCGCCACCAGCGAGCTTGCCCATCATTTTTTCCATCTGCTGATACTGCTTCATCAGCTTGTTGACGTCCGCCGGCGTAGTGCCGGACCCGCGCGCGATGCGGGCGCGGCGCGAGCCGTTGAGCAACGCCGGATTGCGGCGCTCCTTCTTGGTCATGGAATTGATGATGGCAACCATGCGCGGCACTTCCTTTCCTGCCGCCACCTGCTGCTTCACATGGTCGGGAATCTGCCCCATGCCGGGCAGCTTATCCATCAGGCCGCTCAAGCCGCCCATGTTCTGCATTTGCTCCAACTGATCGCGCATGTCGTTGAGGTCGAACTTCTTGCCCTTGGCGACCTTGGCCGCCAGCTTGGCGGCTTTTTCCTGATCGACGTTCTGCTCGACCTGCTCCACCAGCGACAGCACGTCGCCCATGTCCAGGATGCGGTTGGCCAGGCGCTCGGGATGGAACACGTCCAGGCCGTCTGGTTTTTCGCCCACACCGATGAACTTGATGGGCTTGCCGGTGATGTAGCGCACCGAAAGCGCCGCACCGCCGCGCGCATCGCCGTCGGTCTTGGTCAGCACCACGCCCGTCAACGGCAACGCCTCGGAGAATGCCTTGGCAGTGTTGGCAGCGTCCTGGCCGGTCATGGCGTCGACGACGAACAGCGTCTCCACCGGCTTGACCGCCGCATGCAGTGCCTTGATCTCGGCCATCATTGCTTCGTCGATCGCCAGGCGGCCGGCGGTGTCGACGATCAGCACGTCGGCGAAGGACTTGCGGGCATCGTCGATGGCGGCGCGCACGATGTCTTCCGGCTTCTGCCCGGCATCGGACGGGAAGAACAGCACGTCCACCTGCTGGGCCAGCGTCTTGAGCTGCTCGATGGCGGCCGGGCGATAGACGTCGGCGCTGACCACCATCACCTTCTTCTTGCGGCGTTCCTTCAGGTGCTTGGCGAGCTTGGCCGCGGTGGTGGTCTTGCCCGCGCCCTGCAGGCCGGCCATCAGGATCACCGCCGGCGCCGGAACGTTGAGGTTCAGGTCGCTAGCGCTGGAACCCATCACCGTGGTCAGTTCGTCGCGGACGATCTTGATCAGCGCCTGGCCGGGCGTCAGGCTCTTCAGCACTTCCTGGCCGACCGCACGCACCTTGATGCGCTCGATCAGTGCCTGCACCACCGGCAGCGCCACGTCGGCCTCAAGCAGCGCGATGCGTACTTCGCGCGTGGCTTCGCGGATGTTTTCCTCGCTCAGGCGGCCGCGGCCGCGCAGGCGCTCGATGGTGCCGGAAAGACGCTGGGTGAGGGATTCGAACATGGAGGCGTACTGCGGACGGTAAACGGACGCGGATTATAGCCCGGCGAAGCCAAGGCCCTTTCGAAGCGGCCAGCAGGACTGGGCGGAAAGAGCCTTGGGCGGGTTCGCAGCCAGCAGGCGCCCCTTGAAGGGCAATGCCGATATGCGACACTTCCGGGATGACAATAATTCTCATCGCGATAGCGCTCTATCTCCTGGCGACGGGGCTGCTGGTCCGGGTCGTGATCCAGGACAGTGGCAATAGGCCGCGTCTCTGGTTACTGCCGGCGTTGGCGGCGGTACTGCTGCATGGCGGCTATCACCTGTGGGTCGCGTGGGGCACGTCAGGCGGGCCGGACATGCACTTTTTCGCCGCGCTCTCGCTGGTCGGCCTGGGTATGGCGGCCATGACATCGGTGGTGGGCGCGCAGGGTCGCATGGCGGCAGTGGGCGTGGTTGCATTCCCGTTGGCGGCGCTGCTCCTGTTCACGTATCACGCCAACGGCCATGTCTCCGCTCCCGCCCTGGATTGGCGTTTGCAATTGCATGCTTGGCTGGCGCTGCTGGCCTACGCCACGTTGGCGATCGCGGCGCTGCTGGCGGTGATGCTGTGGGCACAGGAACGTGCGCTTCGCCGGCGCGAATTTCACGCCTGGCTACGTGCCCTGCCCCCGCTGACCGAACTGGAAGATCTGCTGTTCCGCACTATCGCGGTCGGTTTCGCGCTGCTGACCGTGACGTTGTTGACCGGCATTTTGTTCGTGGAGAACTTTTTCGCGCAGCACCTGGCGCACAAAACCGTGCTTAGCATTCTCTCGTGGCTCGCTTTCGGCGCCCTGTTGATGGGCCGCTGGCGCTACGGTTGGCGTGGCGGCAAAGCGGTGGGCTGGACGCTGGTGGCGATGACACTGTTGGTGCTTGCGTTCTTCGGCAGCAAATTCGTGCTTGAGTTGGTGCTGCAGCGGGAATGACAACCACACGGGGTAGCCGAATCCTCAAGGTGAACCACGCTGGCGAGAACGGAGCGGTGAACATCTATCGAGCGCAGATAGTGGTTTCCCGATTTTCCGCCCCCCATATGACTGACATGCTGCGCGAATTTCTGTCGCACGAGGTTCGCCACCGCGCATTATTTTGGGAACGCCTGCAAGCGCGAAGAGTGCGCAGGTGCCGCAGCTACTTGTTGTGCGGCCTGGGTGGGTTCGCATTGGGTTTATTCACCGCCATGTTGGGCGGTGGCGCGATTGCCGCCACTACCCATGCTGTCGAGAGCGTGGTTCTTGAGCATCTGGAAAGGCAGATGGCGGAATTGCGAGATCAGGACCCGACGGCTTACACCGCTATCGCCGATATCGTCGCCGACGAGCGCGAACACCACGACCATAGCAAGCGCCTGACTCGTGTCGGATTTTGGCCGTTGCTGATTTCGCCGATTGTTCGTGCATCAACCGAAGCCGTTATCTGGCTGGGGATGCGCCTTTAGGCAGCGAAGCTTCGTAGAGCGGAGCTTGCTCCGCTGCTCTTGGCGCACCGCTCCGGAAGCATCCGGCATATCAGGTTCGGGATGAAAAGCAGCGGAGCAAGCTCCGCTCTACGAGAACGGCGCCGTTGCTGCTGATCGGACCTATCGCGAGGCGCAGCTCCGTTCTACGTAGGGCGAGGCGGGCCTTGCGTACCCTACTCCGCTGCCGCCTCCAACGCCTGCGATAGCCGTTCCACCGCGACCACTTCCAATCCTTTGAATGCACCTGATTTCGGTGCATTGCCCTTGGGCACGATGGCCCGCTTGAAGCCATGGGTCGCGGCTTCGCGCAAGCGCTCCTCGCCGTTGGGTACTGGGCGAATTTCACCGGAGAGGCCCACTTCGCCGAACGCGACCGTCTTGTCTGCAAGCGGCCGATCGCGCAGCGATGACAGCACCGCCAGCAACACCGGCAGATCGGCCGCGGTTTCCTGCACGCGGATGCCACCGACGACGTTCACGAACACGTCCTGGTCGCCGACCACCACGCCCCCATGCCGATGCAGCACGGCAAGCAGCATCGCCAGGCGGTTCTGTTCCAGGCCAACCGCCACGCGGCGTGGGTTGGACAAGGGTGATGAATCGACCAACGCCTGCACTTCCACCATCAGTGGACGCGTGCCTTCGCGCGTCACCAGCACGCAGCTGCCGGGTTGCTGGGTGCTGCCGCCCGACAGGAAGATGGCCGATGGATTCGGCACTTCCTTCAGCCCCTTCTCGCCCATGGCGAAGACGCCGAGTTCGTTCACCGCTCCGAAGCGATTCTTGAATGCGCGCAACACCCGGAAACGACTGCCGCTTTCGCCTTCGAAGTACAGCACCGCGTCGACCATGTGCTCGAGCACTCGCGGACCGGCGATGCCACCTTCCTTGGTTACGTGGCCGACCAGGAATACGGCCGTGCCGGTTTCCTTCGCATAGCGCACCAGCCGAGCCGCGCTCTCGCGCACCTGGCTGACCGACCCTGGCGCGGCGGTCAGTGATTCGGTCCACAGCGTCTGCACTGAATCGGCCACGATCAGCTTGGGCCGAGTGGCAACCGCCTGGTCCAGGATCTTCTCAATGCCGGTTTCGGCCAGTGCCTGCAAGTCATCCAGCGGCAGGCCCAGACGCACGGCGCGCCCCGCCACCTGCGCCAGCGATTCTTCGCCGGTCACGTACAGCGCAGGGAAATTCGCCGACATCGCCGCCAGCGCTTGCAGCAGCAAGGTGGATTTGCCGATGCCCGGATCGCCACCGACCAATACCACGGCGCCTTCCACCAGGCCGCCGCCCAGCACTCGGTCGAACTCGCCGATGCCCGTGGAAACGCGTGCTTCTTCGCTATGGCGCACGTCTTTCAGCGCCGTGATCTTCGGCGCGTCCGCTTTACCTGCCCATCCCGAACGTCGTGCTGCGGGCGGTGCGCTGCCGGCGGCCTCCAACACGATTTCCGAAAGTGAATTCCACGCACCGCATTCGCCGCACTGGCCTTGCCACTTGTTGAAATCGGCGCCGCATTCGCCGCAGACATACGCTGTCTTGGTCGCCGTCTTACTCTTGGCCATAAATTTCCATCGTGCTTGACGGCGTACAGAATAGCCGCGTCACGTCGCAGTGCGCGAGACACAGCGCCCACGGCGGCTAGCAGGCGCCAGCGTCGTCGGCATGACGCGAATGGATGGGGTTTTTATCTGGCCGGCTCGCGGGCCCGCAAGTCAGGCAAATCGTAGCGAACGATTGACTGTTTCTTGTTCTTGTTGCTGATCCCGCGTCTGGATGCGTGTTTGCTCGACCTGCTCACCGCGGACCTCCGCCATCCGTTGGGTACTGTGAGCCAACGAGGTATTCAATCCCTGCGTGGTGTCCACCGAGGCGCGTTGGTGCGCTGGATCTTCCAGCCGCCCCTGGATTGCGAAAGTGCGGCTGGCGTCATGGCTCAGGACGACATGATCGATAGCGCTGAGGCCTTCTCGTTTGGCTGCCACAGCCAAGTGTCCGCTGAGCTGATCGCTACGCAGATCGGGAACACGATTCGCCTGCGCATCGAGTGCATAGACACCTTCGGCGGCGGTACGGAACAAGGAATAGTCGGGGTGGCTTGGCTGATTGAGCAGTAGCCCGGTCTTAATGGGAGTATCCGAAACACCGGCGCCGCCAGAAGGCGCCTGCTGATGAGATTCTGTTGCTGGCGAGACGTTCTGCCGCTCCTGCAGCGCGCGGAAGCGCGCCAGCTGCTCGACAGCCTCGTGCTCCAGCGCCATCGTGCGTGCGTCCAGGCTGGGAATGGCGGTACTGGTCATGCCATGACGCAGTACGGCTTCCGCCGCGGCGTCCTTGCCCTGAGTGACCACTACGCCGGTTTTGGCGAGATTGATCCAACTGATTGGTCCGTTGGTCAGATAAGTGGCCTGGGCCGCTCCCAACGTTCCCACTACCGCGCCAGTCGCAGCGAGCGCCGTAGGCGCATGTTCGGAAGCGCCGCGAATACTGCGCCCGGCTTCGTCGAGTGCAAGATTTACCTTGAGTCCCGCCTGCTCGTTGACGCGGCGCAAGTCAGCGCCAACGCTGTTGGCGGATTGTTGTATGCCCTGTGCACCTTGGTCTGCCCATCCGCGAATACCTTGAGCGTCCTGCCGCGCGGCCTCGATGCTGTGCGCCGCTTGCTCGCGCTTGTCTTCGCAGAATGCGTCCGTGGCGCGCTCGCGCCGTTCGACCAATTGGTCGATTCCAGGAAACAGCCGGTCAGCGAACGGAATCTTGTCCACCGCCCGCAGCAACCCATTGGTAGTCTCGTTGCTCCATTGCGCACCCGCGCATTGCACTATCGGCAGCGCAGCACCCAGATAGCCGGCGCCAAGCCGTACCTGCGCCACCGCCTCACCGCCCTGGCGTACCTGCCAACCGGCTACCTGGCCGATGGTCTGCGCGCCCAGTTCCGCCGTCTGGCCAGCGATCTTCCCAGTTACCTGGTAACCGTCTCCGAACTTGTCCAGCACCACCTCGGTGACTCGTCCGCCCTGGGCGATCGCTCCGCCGGCATATTTGCCCGCCTGCGCGCCGACAAGCGCTCCGGTCAACACATTCAATAGGGGTCCGGCATCCCTGCCGACGTCGCTCAGCGCCAACTCGGCTGGGCGATCAACCAGTTGGCCATTGGCATCGCGCATTTTCGCCGGCAACGTGGGCTGCACTTGTCCAGCGGCGGTAGGAACACGCTGGAGGATTTGATTGCCAGAGTTTTCCGCCAGGTAATCGATCAACCCCAACGCGTCTTGCTGCGCTCGCGTGCTGTGCGGGAATGACTGCTCGATTAAATCCTCCACCCGCTCGCGCGCACCGGGAAGGCGGGAAACATCGGCGGCCATGTTGGCAACCACACCCAGTTGCATGCGGCGCAAGCCGCTCAACTGCCCTACTCCGGTTTGCACGTCGGTCAGCACCTCGCCTTGTATCTGGATCGCGGTAACCGTCTGTTGGGTATCGAATACAGTCAGGCCATTGCTTTGGGCAAAGCGCAGCGCAGTGTTGGTGTGAAGTCCCGCGGAATTGATGGTGGTAGCGGGAATACCGGTCACGGCCGAGGCGGCGGAAGCCAAGCCGCCACCGAGCGAGTGGCCGACGATTTCGAAGCGACTACCTACAGCGGTGCCACTTAAATCGGAAGCCAATCTCATGGCTCGATTGTAGTAGTCGCTTTCCAGACCAGTACCTTGCAGCCCGTTATTCAGCCAATCCTCCGGCGCCGATTCGCGCCGCATTGGATTTCCCTGCTCATCCCGAGCCACGACCGGTCCGTTGGAGCCCTTGTAGCAAATCACTGGCCTGGCATCAGCCCCAAAAACAGCGGGGTCGGGCAGATAGATTTCGGCGCGAAAGTTGGAGTCGTTGGGTTGCAGATACTGGCCTATCTGTTCGTCAGTCCAGTTCACGCCCGCCTGCCGCAGCAACTCCGGGTGTTCGCTGGCGCGCCGCCAGCCAAACTGTAGTGGCGGTTCATGCGCGGCGGATCGATAGACATCGTCAGCAAGCCCGGCCATCTCCCGAGTGTGGTACTGGCGTTCCAACTGGTCAGCGTGCTCCACCAGTTCCGGATCATCCGACGTGCGCAGGCTCGCGACAAACGATTGCTGTTGCCGGATCTGAAGTGCCTTTTCTTCGAGCGAACGCGGTTCCTGCAAAGGAAGCTCCGGCTCGATTCGGACGGCGGGCGTTGGCATGGCCTGGCTCCTTGTCTTGGGTTGACACCACCGGCAATGCTCGCCAACCTGCCAGCGTTGCTTAGGGTTGTCAACGCAACGGAACCATTGCCCACTTTAACAATTGCCCCGGACTGCATGCCTATGCCTCCGCAACGGATGCGATTATCGCTACTGGCCTTGCTGGCCATTGTGGGATTGCTCGCCAACCTCACAGCCTGCTGGGCGGTACCGCCCACCGAACGGACCACGCCGCGTTTCACTGCCGAGCGTTACTTCGAAGGCAAAGCGCTGGAACTGGCGAAGGCGGTCGACCGCAACGACGCGACTGCGATCCGACGTTTGATCAAGGAAGAAGACGTCAACCCCGACACTATCTTCACGGATCAGGCGATGCCGATGGTGGCTTGGCCTGTCCTAAATAGGAACCTGACCGGGCTACGGTTGTTGCTGGAAGCCGGCGCTGACCCCAATGCTCGCCGCATCGATGCGAAGCGCAAAAGTGGCCAGCAGCGTAACAACGCGATGGTGCTGGCGGCTTCTGAGCCGGACTCCCGCTATCTGGCGATGCTGCTGGATCATGGAGGCGATCCGAACACTCATAATTCCAATGGCGAAGCGCTGACCTATGTTGCCTACTTGCGCAACCAATGGCCAAACGTGCAGTTATTGATCGAGCGCGGCGCCAATATCAATGAAGGCCTGTACGAAGCAGGCAGCTACAACACGGTCGTCGGTTGGTACTCAAGCTTTGGCAATTTCGATAAAGTCCATTGGCTTCTCAAAAAAGGACCTGACGTTACCAGGACAACGCCGACGCAACCTGGATCGGCTAATCCCACCCGTATGCCCATCGTCGATGAAATCTATTGGCTGCCGGTCAAACCCGAGATGGTGGAGTGGCAACGCAAGTGCCAGCACTGGCTCCGCGACCGCGGCATCGAACGACCGCCCATGCCCATATACCTGAAAGAACGCAGGCAAAAGCTCGGCCTGCCCAGCGAAGAAAAGGACATCCCGCTGCTATAGGTGTTCGGTCACCGGGTCTTCCCGGACCGACAGCACCACGTCCACCAGCAGAGCATCATCCGGATCGGGCACGACCCGAAAACCGAGCTGCTGGCACATCGCCAGCATGGTGCGGTTTTCGCGCAGCACCTGTCCTTCGACGACACGCAGCCCCAGCCAGTGCGCATATTCGATCATGATCTGCATCAGCTGCCAGCCGATCCCCTGCCCCTTGAGATCGGAGCGCACGAGGATGCCGTATTCGCCGCGGTCGTAGTCGGCGTCGGCATGCAAACGTACCGCGCCCAACATCTCGCCGCTCTCGGGATCGATGGCGACCAAGGCGATCGAGCGCGCGTAATCCATCTGTGTCAATCGGGCGATGAATTCGTGGCTGAAATGCCGCACCGCCTGGAAGAAACGCAGGCGCAGATCATCTTCGGTCACCTTCGCGAAAAAATCGCGGAACATCGCGTCGTCCTCAGGGCGCACCGGGCGGACGAATGCTGGATGGCCATCAGCGCGGATGATCGTCCTTTCCCATTCCTTCGGATAAGGCAGGATGGCGAAACGGGAGTGCCCGCGACCTTTGTGCAGGCGGCGAGGCTTGGAAATCGCCACACGGGCATCGACCGCGACAACACCATGTTTGTCGGCCAGTAGCGGATTGATATCGAGCTCGCGGATTTCCGGGATATCCGCTGCAAGTTGCGCCAGTTTCACCAGCACGAGCGCCACGGCGCGCTCATCCGCGGCGGGCATGTCGCGGTACGCCTTCAACAGCCGCGACACGCGAGTGCGCCCGATTAACTCATGCGCCAACCGCAGATCCAGCGGCGGCAATGCCAACGCTTTGTCATCGATGATTTCGACCGCCGTGCCGCCACGCCCGAATACGATCACCGGACCAAAGGTCGGATCATCCGCGATGCCGACGATCAACTCCCGCGCCTTCGGCCGGACCATCATTGGCTGCACCACCACGCCTTCTATGCGCGCCTGTGGCCTGAGTGCGCGAGCGCGGGACAGAATGGATTCTGCTGCCGTGCGCACCGCCTCTTCGCTGACCAGATTCAACCGCACGCCGTCGACATCGGATTTATGCGGAATGTCCGGTGACAGCACCTTGACGGCAACGGCTTCACCGCGAGCCAATAGCGGCGCCGCCATGATCACGGCGGCGTCGGGATTGTCCGCCACTGCAACCGGAACAACCGGAATCCCGTACGCATCCAGAAGGCGAACGGTCGCCTGGGGACCCAACCACGTTTGGCCAACCGCGAGCGCTTCCGCCACGATGGCTTGTGCTGCGGCGAGGTCGACGCTGAAATCCTCGGGCAAGCTGGGCGGTGTTTCGATCAATGCCTGCTGCGCCTCCCGGTAACGCACCAAATGCATGAATCCACGTACCGCGTCGGCTTCCGTCGGATAGCTGGGTATTCGCGCTGCATTGAGGGTCTCGATCGCCCCGTCGTCACCCAGCCAGACCGCAAACACAGGTTTGCCGCCGGAATGCCGGGGACGTTCGCCGGTCACGCGCGTCAATGCCTGTGCCGTTTCGATGGAAGACGAAAGCGCGGTGGGCACATTGACCACCAGCACGGCGTCGTTGTCCGGGTCGGTCAGCACCGCCTCCAGCGCGGCCTCGTAATCTGTCTTGTCGGTATCGCCGACGATGTCGATTGGATTGGAACGCGACCAAGCCGCCGGCAGCGTCTTGTCCAGACGGCGCACCGTTTCGTCCGACAGCGTCGCCAGGGTCCCGCCGAGGTCGACGAGGCGATCGGCCGCCAATGCCCCTACACCGCCGCCGTTGGTGACGATCGCCAGCCGGCGCCCGGGAAACGTGCTGAGCCGGTGCAAGGTTTCGGCTGCAGCGAACAATTCGTCCAACGCCATGACCCGCAGCAGGCCCGCACGCCGGAACGCCGCGTCGTAGACCGCGTCAGGACGCGCCAACGCCGAGGTATGCGTGAACGTCTCGCCTATCACCGGCATATGGCGGCCCGACTTGACCACGACGACGGGTTTGGCGCGGGCCGCGGCGCGGGCCGCGGACATGAACTTACGTGCGTCTTTTATTGATTCGACGTACAGCAGGATCGCGCGCGTATGCGAATCGGTGGCGAAAAAATCGAGCAAGTCGCCGAAATCGACATCCAGCGAACCGCCCAATGAAACCGCCGCGGAAAATCCGATCGAACGTGCCATGCCCCATTCGACCAACCCCGCGGCAATTGCGCCGGACTGCGAGATCAGCGCCAAGTCGCCCGGTGGCGGGCAACGTGCCGCGATGCTGGCGTTCAACGCGGCACGTGGCGCCATGATGCCGAAACTGCCCGGCCCGACGATGCGCAGGCTCCTGGAACGCGCAAGCGCTTCGAGTTGTTCGGCGATGGAACCCGGCCCTTCACCCAGGCCTCCGGTGAGCACCACGGCAGCGGAAGCCCCCTTGTCCGCGGCGGCGCGGATAGCATCCGGCAGCACCTGCGGCGGCACGGTGATCACCACCAGTTCGGGCGTCCACGGCAAATCGCCGATGCGCGATACTGCGCCGACGCCATCGATCTCGCGATGGCGCGGATTGACCAGACCGATGGGCCCGGCAAACCCGCCTTCGCGCAAATTCCGCAGCACGATGCGGCCCACCGAACGCTCGCGCGGGCTTCCGCCGACAATCGCCACCGACTCCGGCTGGAAGACCGACTGCAGTCGATATGTGCTCATCTTGGGCCTGCCACGGTGTGCGCCAAAGATACACCGCCGTGCCGCCATTGCCATCAGCCACGGACTCGGCAGCGGAACCGACACGGCTTCGCTCTACGCTCCCTTCATGCCCGCTGACCTAACGTGAACCTGAAACGGAAACATGTGCGAGGTCTTCCACGTGCATCGCAGCAGGCTCGGGCAAATCATCATCGATTGCCAAGTCACCGACCTCGATAACGCCGCGGACTTTTGGTCGTCGGCGCTGGGATACGAGTGCCGACACCTCAAGGACCCGGCAGATGCGCATTATCGGCAACTGATCACTGAGGAGGGGCAGCTGTGCATTCTGCTGCAGGCGGTAAACCACCCAAGCCGCGTGCATCTGGACATTGAATCGACCGACGTCGAAGCCGAAGTACAACGGCTGGAAGCGCTGGGCGCTCGCCGCGTCCAGCAAATCCGCACATGGTGGATCATGGAAGCACCGACCGGGCACCGATTCTGCGTGGTTCGCCGGCAACGTCCCGGCCTGGAGGAACATGGCCATCAGTGGCAATAAAGCAAAATCGGAGAGGGCACGTTCCTGTAGGAGCGGCGTCCCGCCGCGAGCTCTTCCTGCCCGATCGCGAAAGAAGCAAAATCTCTCGCCAAGGGCGGAGGCGCTAGAAATCTATCGGGGAGCGGTGCGCACGAGCACGCGGGTGCAGTCGCGACTTACGTCGCTCCTACAACATGGCTGCCCTTTCCTGTTTCAATGACCCTGTATCCGTCTCGCCCGCCCTCCTTGGCCGCATAGAGGGCATCATCCGCACCCACCATCAAATCCTCCGCGACCACGTTCCCCGCGGCAAACGCCACTCCAATACTGGTAGTGATCGTCAGCGCAGTTGCGCCTATCTCAACCGGCTCCCTCATTGCCTTGAGTATCTTGGCGGCGATCGCTTCAGCGGCCTGCAGTCGTGTCACGTCCTCCATGAGGATGACAAACTCGTCGCCACCTAGCCGAACCACCAAATCCGTGGCCCGAACGTTCGACATAAGCCGTTGCGCGAACGTCTGGATCACCCGGTCTCCGGCCGCATGACCGTAGGTGTCATTGATTCGCTTGAAGTGGTCGATATCCAAGTACATCAAGGCAACCGGCCTTCCGCTGCGTTCGAGGCGCGAGATCGCCAAAGGCAAGCGTTGTTCCAGTTGCCGGCGATTGGCCACTCCTGTCAACGCATCCACTTGACTCAGGCGCTCCAGCTCACGCCGGCTTGCCTCCAGGGCTTCTTCAGCGGCCACCCTGCGGCTGATGTCGCGGCCCGCAAGAATCAGATCCTTGTCGCCGATCTGTTGCTCGCCAGGTATGGGGCTCATGATGACTTCCATCCACAAGTAGTGACCTTCCTTGTGGCGGGCGCGATACCTGAGCGTCTGCGGCTCTCCGGAGGTCAGTACTTCGTTCATGGCCGCCCGCTGCTTTTCGCGATCGGCGGGATGGACCAGGTCCCAGCGCTGGCCCAGCATTTCAGATGGCTGCCAACCCAGTATGTCGCTCGATGACGGTGATACGTAGACACGCTCACCGGTCGCGGTGAGTCGAACGATCAGGTCCCCGGAATAGTCGGCAAGCAACCGATACCTGCGTTCACTCTCGCGCATGCGGGTGTTGAGCCGGTCCCTTTCGGCCATGGCCAGCACCACGGGGATCGTCATCAGGCAACCACCCGCGATATACAACTGAAGCAGCGCGATCCTCCCCGCGCTCCCGATGTCTTCCAGGAGCCACAAAGGACCATGGCCCGCCGACGTGAAGGCGCTGCCGATCGTGGCCAAGAGAATGACGCCACCGGCCACGCCCAGGAACCGGTGCCGAAAGGCCCCCAGTAGTAATGGCGGATACGTCATGAAAAGCAGAGGATAGTCGGACAGGAACACCGCGACCCCGATGACCGCGATGAGCGCCATGCTGATGATGAAACTGAATCGTTTGCCTGATGGCGCGAGAGTGCGGAATCCCTGGCGATGAATGGCCAACGTGGTGGTTGCGATGATCACCATGCCGACAACGTGCGCGGCGTACCAACTGACGAAGTTGGTCCAGAACGTGCTGCCGTAGACAAACCAGGTCACGGCGGATGCGAGTGAGCCCGACAAGGCACACGCCACCAACGTGCTGGCGGTGGCAACGCCTCCCAGGCTGACCCAGCGCTTAGGGTCACCCACATCGGGAATCTTGTAGCGAACCGCGCCCGCTACCGTAAGCACTTCGATGAGATCGCAAAGGCTTATCAGTACGGCATAGAGCCCCGAGCTGCCGGACAGGAGCTCGGCGGCGATACCGGCCAGGAAGCCCGTAACCAGGTATGCAGGCCAGGCGGAGGTTGGCTTGGAAAGCAACCAACCCGTGAATATGCCGTTGCCGATCCAGATCGCAGCGAGTTCGCCGGGCCCCTTCGCCAACGTCAGGGACAACCATGCGGTAGCCCCTATCAGGAACCCCATCGTGAGCTGGTCCACCCACGGGCGTGTTGGCAACTTGAATGGCATTCGGTAGATCCGCCGCTAGGTGCGTTCGAATACTAAGCTAATAGTCCAGCGTTCTGAATCGGTTAGGCCTCCGCGAGAAGGCATCCCCAACGGCTCGCACAAACCTGCAATCCACACGAGTGCAGTCATCACATTCCCGCAAGCCCGGAACGGTCACGGATTTCACCGGCTCGATATCGATCACCGGCAATGACGCTCGCATCGGCGTCTTCCCGAATGTCAGCAACTGATACGCCCGCCACGTTGTGGCTTTGCGGCTGACGCGAATCCAATCAGGCGGACACGGGCTTGGTGGCGATTACGGCATCCTGACGACGTGGCAGACTTGCCAACCGGTACATGGAAGCTGTCGCTGATTTCGTTGCAAGAGAAACAATGGCAACGAGAGCACGAGCACGCAAGTAGAGACATCAGATTGGGGTACGAGTTTCTGCTCCACAAATCAGGGATTCGCCGTGCGCCCCGGAATCCGTACGCTGTCGCTCTCAACGATGCTCTCCACGCCCAACGCCGCAATGCGGGACTGCAGTTCCGCAGACATATCTTCAATGAGCGGGGTGACAAGACGCCCTCGCTCGGTAATGCGCAGAGGATTGACATCGATCCACTCGACATCCGGGAATGGAACAGGACCACAGGGTGAGGATTCCAGGTATCCCGGAACAGGAACGATCAGAAATGACGTCCACCTGCCAGGCAGCTCGAGCCCTCGGCACTTGACGCGGACTTCGAGCCGCAAGTCCCCGACCACCTCAACCACGTCATCCCACTTCATCTGCACCAGCATCCCCGAAAGCCCCTACACTTCAGCCAAGCGGCCTGCCTGGGACCACTGAAATAATAACGAACCGTCGCCATCGCTCTTCACGGATCAATAGGATAATCATGCGCCAGATCCTCTTGCTCGCAATGTTGTTGGTCGGCGCCGTGCCTGGCGACCTGCAGGCCGCGGATGCGCCTGCGCAGCTGCAGAAGATGGCTTGGCTCGCAGGTACCTGGCAACGTGTCGACCTGCCTGAGGGTCAGAGCGGTTACGAGCGTTGGACATACGACGGCGCGCAGGGTTTCGCGGGTGTTGGCGTAACCGAGCGCGACGGCAAGACCACGTTCGAGGAAAAACTGCGCATCGTGCCGAAAGACGGCACGGTCTATTACGTGGCCGATGTTCCGGAAAATGCGCAGCCGGTTTACTTCAAGCTTACCGAGCTCAGTACAAGTGGATTCTCATTCGAGAATCCCGCGCACGATTTTCCGCAGAAGATCGAATATAAAAAAGACGGCCGACAGTTGCACGTCAGGGTTTCGGCCGGCAATAAAGCCGAGGACTTCAAGTTCGAACGCGAGCTGCGACACGATTGACGCTGAGAACCGCGGATCAGCCACTAAGCGCCGACCGCAAGAACGCACACCATCTCGCATCCAGCATTGCCATTTCACGAAAGCCCAAAAAACAAAAGCCCCGCATCAGCGGGGCTTTGCTTAACCTGGTGCCGGAAATAGGAATCGAACCTACGACCTACGCATTACGAATGCGCCGCTCTACCAACTGAGCTATTCCGGCGGGGCTGCAGATTCTAGGCGTCGCGCGGGATATGGTCAATTCGGGATCGTCCGCGGATTGGCCCCGTTCACAGCAGAACCCGCAGATGGTCGGCCAGGCCCAGGCTCATGGACACCAGAGCCAACGCGCCAAGTGTCTGATGTCCAAGGGCCAGAGGGGCCTTGCTCCTCGATGGGACCGGGTGTGCCTTCGGCTGATCAATCGTCTGGGATATGGCGGCCCGCGCCGGATCGGGGGCATCATGGCAACGGGGATTGGGGCGTGTGCCAGCCTGTCGGGGCTGGGATAAGCCTCTGGTAAACCGGGGACATGCCTCAGTCCTACAAGAGGCGAGGAACGCAATGTCAAAAATCACCATTCCCATCGCCGTCCGGAAGATGCTCGCAGTCGTAGACGAGCTATGCAACGCCTACCCAAAAAAGAAGTTCACCCTAGATGGTCGTCTGGTGGGGGATATCGGCGAAATCCTTGTTGAGGAGGCGTACCAGCTTGAGCTTTTTCCTGACATGCAGAAGCATCACGATGCGAAAACAAGCGACGGAAGGCTCGTCCAGATAAAGGCATCTATGAGAGGGAAATTTAGCTTTCCTTGTGATCACATCCCGAGCTACTACCTGGCAGTGCATGTGCACCCAGATGGTTCCTTTGATGAAATATTTAACGGTCCCGGTGAGATCGCTTGGCAGGCCGTTATGAACAGA
Organism: Pseudoxanthomonas sp. CCNWLY206-1; assembly: GCF_039710385.1. Classification (NCBI taxonomy): domain Bacteria; kingdom Pseudomonadati; phylum Pseudomonadota; class Gammaproteobacteria; order Lysobacterales; family Lysobacteraceae; genus Pseudoxanthomonas; species Pseudoxanthomonas sp. CCNWLY206-1. Next base: position 79,716 of record NZ_JBDKXI010000002.1, read on the forward strand.
AAGCTGTCCAAGACGAACTTACATCAGATCTCAGCAGCAGCCCTTCGGCATCTCCAAGAAAAAGTACAAGCTGGGGATCGGATCCCACTGCGAACCACTATTGTTAGGCCGGATCAATCTAAGCAAGGCACGTAGAACATGGCAAAGAGAGAATCTTTCAAGATCGACGTAGACGAATTCAATGCCCGCCTGCGCGAAGAAACCGATCGGGCATGTGCCATTCTCGGCGCAGCAATGCTTGATGCACGTCTGGAGTCGTTGTTTCGATCGAGACTGATTGGTCAGCCTGACGAGCTTCTTGCAAATGGAAGACCACTGGGAAGCTTCTCCGTCAAGATCAGACTAAGCCATTCACTGGGATGGATTAGCGATGATGCCTTCAAAGATCTGAACATAGTGCGCGAGGTGCGAAATCGGTTTGCGCATAGCTTTGATCATGGCCTGACGTTCGATGATCAATCTATTCGCGACCAGTGCTCCAACTTTAGGTCGATAAGCTCGTACTTTGCCGGCACGGAAAAGGCAAGATCCGCTTTACGGAAAAACCTCAGCGACGCAGTTATTGACGCGATGCGTGGCGTCCTCAAACCTCCGCGCGCCGCATTCCAGGGGGCAGTCGATTTCCTTCGGCAGTACCTAGACGCTGTTCCCGACGATGCGCTGGAGTATTTGGGCCCAGACTTGGCAATGGAAGTATACGATTTGGCAGCCAGTACCCGGATCAAGTTCAGTGCAACTGGAACCATTGGACCGGCACCAGCTCAACAAAACGGAGAGGCAGGTAAAACCTGATTGCCCGCAGTTCTGTAGTTTCACCCTTCTGACATCATGCACAACACAGAACTGTTCATCACATGACACTCAGCGGATGCGTGGCACGTACTTCATATCCCCAGAGGTGGGTGGCTTGATATCCGTTCTCGCGGGGGACTCCGCTTCCTTGGCCGGTACGGCAGTAGGGTCGTCGAACAGCCGCATGACTTCCTTGATGCCCACCAGATCTTCCCCGGTAAGTTGGAACTCGTCCCGACAGATCCTGTACTCAACCTTCTGTGCATCAGCCAATTGCTGAAACTGTTCACGGGATAGGCCCATGTACACCACTTCCAAGACCGACACTGTCCCTCCCCTCACCACTTCTCCGCGATGAGCTGCCGGCTCGATGGGCTTCATAGGCTCACCGTCGATCAACCAATCGAAAGAATGGCAATTCAAGTATCGCCACTCTCTCGCTACGGTCATGAAGATCGCGCCGTAGGTGACTTGGCCCGTCTTTTCTTGCACCACCTTGAACACACGTATGGGCGTCTGCAGGTCACCCTTGGCCGGGCTGACGGTATTGGACACGGAGCGTTTCCCCGTGAATCTGTCGTTCTGGACTTCTATGCCTTGCGACGGGCCGGCGATGCTCATGCCGACCAACGCCACAATGATGGGCAACCAGATGCGCATGCTCAGTTCCTCAAGATCAGGAATGCAATGAAGTCGTAACGGCCCAACGGGGGAGTGACATGTCCACGGAAGGCAACATTTAGCGCACGCCCCCCTCGCTTCAGTATCCCTCAGGCGAGCGGGATCATCCACAAACGCCCGAGAAGGCGCATCATTGCACCCGGGGTGGCCCAGCAATTGCATGCCATAGCGCCAAAGTACTGATCTGTAAGGGGACAACAAGGATGCGCACCAGATTCACTGCCTTTGCCGTGGGCTTCACTATTGCGTTGGGCTCGCTGCCTTCCATCGCGGCCACTCTGAAGGAACCGGCCCCGATATCGATAAACCCGCAACGGCATCCATTGCAGCTGCTGGGCGTTGCCCTCGAAGCCGTCAAGTCGTCCAAGAACGACTGGAAGGTGGATGGCTCATACGGGATGACCGAGGTTCCGGGCGGCTACCGCATGCGGGTCACCAAGGAATGGAATAACCGGCATGTGATCTATGCCTATCTGACGACCACTCCCCAGTCGGTATCTGTTACCTATGCCGACAGTCGGGAACTGGACTTCAAGCAGGGCTCTAACGGCGAACGCAAGATCCACGGTTCGTACAACGACTTCACCAAGCTGCTGACCAACGAGATCGCCGCGTCACTGTCCACAATGTGCAGCGACTTCAGCTTCCTACAGAGTTCGAAGGACACGCCCTATGTGGCGATCTCGGCGAGCCAGCCGCTTGCACGCATGCCTCGCACAACCGAGCAGATCCCCGGCACGGGCTTCGTCATCCGTGAGTACACCGGCTTCCTGGCCAATGGGCTGCCCTACAACTGCGGACCAGTAGTTGCGGTGTTTCGAGACGACAAGCTGACCGATGCCTATGGTGGAACTGCTGCCCTTGCGAAGCTGAACATCCAAGGCGAGCTAATCAGCCAAAGGCATGCATCCGGGCAAATCTCCTACGGCCAGGCTGCGGTCGAGTACAAGGAAGCCGAACTCGACTTTTCCCAGGCATTGGAGGCCCATCGCCAGAAGCAACTGGTCACCTACTACCGCCTGTTGGCCTCCCGGCTTGCCAAGAAGGAAATTTCGGTCGAGGAGTTCGACTACCTCGCTATCGAGAAGGAAGCAGAGATCAGGGATCAGCAGGACGCCATCCAGCAGAAGCAAATGTTTGAACGGGGCCTAATTGCTGCCGAACGCGAAAAGGCCATGGCAATGCAGGATCAAGCCGCTGCGATGCAGTCCCAAGCGCGCGCGCAGCAGCAAGCAAACTTTCAAAGTTTCTTGAACAGCCTTAAGACGGTGACTTGCAGAACGGTAGGCTACGGGAACTCGGCGACCACAACTTGCAATTAGGCCAATCTAAGCCGGAACCACAATGGACAGCATAGCGCCGGACGGCTCAACCAGTGACCGCGAAGGCCAGATGATGATCTATCAGATCACCGTCAATGACCTAACCTACTTCAAGTCCCAGCAGTGGTCCTTGACCAATCATTCCTTCCTGTTACTGGCTGCACTGGTAGGTACAAAACAGCTACTTGGTGAAAGCACTACACCATTCGAACATATCATCCTCGCCGGGCTCGCCGTCCTCGTGGTCACGGCGGGCCAGATTCTTCTCACGAAGCTTCAGAGCTCCATCGTTGTCAGACAAGCGCGACTGGATGCTGCACGGGACAAGCTGGGATTCCAGTTCTACAAGACGTGGGCGACGAAGGACAAAGGCACCGAATACATCCATTCCATTTGGATTCTTCGTTCGGCACTGCTGATTGGCGGCTCGGTAGCGTGCTGGGTTCTAGTAAGACCGCTAGTGCTTTGATTCTTCCATAGCCATCCCTATGCGAGCCCGACCCCTGACCTTGATCTGCATCGCGGCCTTGGCATCCTGCACGATGGACAGTGGCTCATCTCTGGATGCCCCGAGAAAATTCTTTGCAACGCACAAATCAGGCGCATTCCCTGATTACGGAACCATCAAGTTTGGCAATCCAGATGAACCACGTCATCACCGTCCATGGCTTTATGGACGATGCCGTATCGTGCAAAGAAGTGACCGAGGCATTGAACGCCAATGCTTGCAAAGATACCGACGGCCAGCAGTGCTTGAATCCCTATTCCTGCGTAGCACTGAATGAGTAGCCAAGTCACCACTCCTCGGTACACTCATTTACCAACACCTGAATGCACTTGACTTCCATCACATTCGGGTAGAGGATCGGCCAATCCGCTTTCGGGAAGCACGGAAAGCATCTTGCGTTGCTGGGGAGCAACCATGCGGACAAGCCATGCTTAATACTGATGACATCGTCCCATATTGCGGCGTTGTGCTCGCCGCAGCCGACAAGCCAATCGGGCTTACCTTAGTCGTGCAGACCCTAAAGAAAAGGGTCAATCAACAACTCAAGGCAACTTGGATATCGCACGATCATGACAACGCGCATGGCGGAAGATATCTAACGTGCTTCTTCTCTCACCAGCGACCACCACATTGGGCACCGAAATCTGGGGTTCTCGAAGTAACGTACGCCTACTTCACTGTCGGGTTAGCGAACGGCTACCTTGTATTCCACTGTTCGGACAACGACGTCCGGGAGATAGTTCTAGACCTCCTCGAAGGGGATACATTTCCGGTATCAAAAGTGTCCAGAGAAGTATTGAACTATGCGTTCATTGAAGGAAGCGCAGTAAAGACCCTGTGGCTGCACGGCATACACAACAAAACGTCGGTCAAGGCAGATAGCAAAGCATTAACCGGATCTGATTTGCGAATGGCGCTCGATCCTAGCGGCGACCAAAGTTACTCGTACAACTCTCTGCGCGGCAATGTCGAGCTTTTTCACAAGGACAGAACTTTCGGCGTAAACCTCACCGAGGCATACATCTGGCTATATCGGATGAACACTTGGCCGGAATTTCTTGCCGCTTGCGACGCGCTAACGGACATACTCCACAAAGCGAAAGGAACTTCATCAAGCACACCACTGGATACCGTCTCACACCCCATCAGCAACACAGCTTCAATGAAGGGTGCCTACGATTTCGCAATCATCGATCCGACCAACTTCAGCGGATCAGGGTTCGGCACAGCCAGGATCGCTCTCCTCGACAAGATTGCCTCCGAGTATGAATTCGAATCAATTCATCAAGTTGTCCAGGACAATCTAATTCGCGTGCGAGTCCACCATAAGCACAATGGCCTTCTTTCATACATTGGCGAGGTTCACGCGGAGCCGACGCTTTCCCGCAGCCAGCTAAAGTTCGCAACCGCGAAGGTGAACACGCAGAAGGGACAGTCTGGAAAGCTAGAGGAGTTCGCCAGAATCTTTTACCATCCGCCTCTTGTTCAGGCTTGGTACGACAGTGGCCATGCCATTACGGGCGGTGGCTGTTATGAGGTCAGCTACAAGAACGCGCCCTTCAATAGCATGTATTGGGCAGATTTCTCTGGCTTTGACGTATTAAAAGAGAAGCCATTGAAACCCGCGATAGGCGCCTTCTTGTCCAATATTGGAAGTGCTGGAGAAGACTCGCTGTTCTCGTGGATCTATCATGCATTAAAGCGCGGAACAAAAGCGAAGCGCCTTTCACACTTGAAGATGACTGAACAACCGGATTGGCTCCTTTGCGATGACGGCTCCGGCGAAATCTCTGATTTCATACATGCAACCACACTAGACAACCACCACCACCTGACGTTGATACACGTCAAGGCTGCAGGATCAGATCAGCCAAGTCGCCTGATATCGGTATCGGCACATGACGTTGTGATCAACCAAGCGATCAAGAACATCAGTAGCTTAAACAAAGCAAATGTCGTTGCAGCATTAGATGCCAGAGTGCCAGCCAACAGCCAGAAGCCAGCCTGGAATGTCAAAAATGGCGCGGCAACCGTACTGCCAGCCGCGGACTTCATTAAGCACATCTCAACTTGGAATTCGGGAAGAATCAACTTCCATGTTGTGATCGTTCAGCCACACACCCTGCGACCCGTTTTCCGAAATCCTGGAAATTCCAAGCCTCACGCACAGCTTTGCACGTTGCTGAACAGCGCCTCTCACCAAATAGCCGGCTTGGGCGGAGCTTTAACCGTCATTGGTGCGCGTGGCTGAGCGACGCTTCGACCAGATTCCCTGTATGGAGTGCACCCACCCTGCCCTCCACTTCGGCGCGCTCGGGGTAGCAGTTCCAGCACCGTTCTAGGACTTCCATATTCCTACTGAGGGCAATTCCCACCAAGTCGATTCGAACGCTAGTCTTCCGAAGTCCGGACAATGCTGTAACCGTCTTTGGCATACAACCCTTCGGTTCTGCCATCGATGGAGCACATCCGTACCGAATAGCCTTTGCTGAAGACATACCGGTACACGTCTTCAACGTCATCTAACTGCAACTGGTTTTCCACCTTGTTGGCGCCCGCCCTTCAGCAACTCGGTACGTGACGCGCCGGGTCTTGTTGTCCCGCAGCTTGTATGGGTACAAGCGTTCCCCGGAACTATGTTCAAACCAGAATCGTCGGCTTAGTCGTTCATCGAGTGCAGTTGGCATTACTTGCGTGTCCGTCCGTAACGAGGATCATCCTCGTCGGGATCATACGGCAGAGCGGCGCATACTTGATGCGTCGCCCCAAACGCTGGGTTTAACCCTAATCACAACAAAAGCACCAAGTGGTCCGCCAGGCGCAGGCTCATGGATACCAGGGTGAACGTGGGAAACGCCCACCCGCCGGTGGGGAATACCGAGCTGCCAGCGACATAAAGATTGCTCATGCCGTGGACGCGGGAGTTGAGGTCGACCACGCCCTGGCGGGGGTGTTCGGCCATGCGCGTGGTGCCTATGTGGTGGGCGGTTCCCTGGATTTGCGGGCTTTCATCGCGTCCACTGGCCAGCCAAGGCTGGAGTTGGAAGTGACCGTTGCAGGCGCGCGCCAGCTCGGATCCGAACACTGCAGCAGCGGTCCGATAGGTGTGCCAATCGAGCGAGGTCAGCCGCCAGTCTATGCACACCTTGCGCTGACCCAATGCATCGACTTCTCGCCCGAGCGTTATCCGGCTGTCCGGATTGGGGGCTTGTTCGAAAAAGCCCACCACGTCGACGCGCTCGGTTTCCACGGCGGGCTTTCCGGCCTTCTTGCGCAGCATGGCCCGGGCGATGTCTCCCAGTCCTACGCCGATATCCAGCGCCAACGAGCCTATCGTTCGCGCCGGCTGCGGTTCGTCGGAACCCGCCATGCCTGTGCCGGTGTGGATCTTTCCTTCCAACGCCATCGAATCGTCGCGCGTGGGCTTACGCAAGGCTTTACGCAAACCACGCAAAGCGGCCAGGCCCCGGGGAACCGGACCCTCCACCGCAATCGGCCGGACCCGGCCGCTTAGAAGGCGATTTTCGCGTTGCGCTGGCTCGGACAGGCAAAGTTCCGGAAAGGCCGGGGCGATGCCTTTTCCGCCCTTCCGGTTATAGGCCCGGGTTACCGACTCCGGGGCGCCGGTGGTCAAGGTTCCCAAGGTTCCACTGGGGTGATCCATGAAATAGCGACCGACCAGGTCATGGTCATTGCCCAGCCCCGCTGTTGCCACCGAATCCGAAAGTAACAGCAGCCGTGCGTTTTCTATTCCACCGCCGGCCAGGACGTACTGCTTCGCGCGCACGATTCCACGCTGCCCGTGGAGCGAGGAGACGCGCACCTGGCGAACGCTCCGCGCATCAGGGCAACTCTCCAGTTCCAGTGCGTTGACGTGCAGGAACACCTGGATATTGGGTGCGCGCTTTAGATCGTCTCCGTAGGTTTCGGCGAAGTAGACCGGGCTGAGAACGAAATTGCGGTTGATCAGCTTGTCTTCGTCGAAAGACGGAGGCTTCCGCGCAGGGGGCGTATGAAAAGAACCTTCGCCGAAGTCGTGCCCGTCGATCTTCAATAGCGAGCGGGCGCGGGAATAGAAAGGCTGCAGCTGTTCATAGCTCAGCGGCCAGCCACTATGCGGAACCCAATGGCGGGCTTCGAGGTCGAGATTGGACAATGGGATACAGCCGCCGCCCCACACATTGGTGCTGCCGCCAAAGGCACGCATGCGGCAGTTGGCGGCATTGAAGGAGGCCTGGCCGATCGAACTTCCTTCGCACAGCATCTGGCTGGTTGTTTCAGCGCCCGTGCCGCCGCTTTCCAGCACGCAAACGGTCACCGACCCGCCGAGGAATCGTCGGGCGATGGTGATGCCCGCCGGGCCGGCGCCGATGATGCAAAGATCCACTTCGATCTCCGAAAACGGATCGCTTCGATAGTCGGATATCACCTCGCCTCCCGTTCGAATGGCCGAAAGCTATTTTCGGGCCGAACCTAACTAGCAGAGACGAAAAAGCCGGCGATGGCCGGCCAATGGGCAGGTAAATGGAATACTCAAGGTCCGGCAGAGCGGCCCGGCGCCCGCAGGGGAGCGCTTCCGCTAGCTTACCAACCGCAGCCGCAGTTCCTTGGGCAAGGCGAACACCATGTTCTCCGGCTCGCCTTCCAACTCGCCGACACCACTGGCCCCCAGCTCCCGCAGGCGCTGGATGACACCTTCGATCAGCACATCGGGGGCGGAGGCGCCGGCGGTTACACCGATGCGCTGCTTTCCCGTGACCCAGGTGGGGTCGATTTCCTGCGCACCGTCGATCAGGTAGGCCTCCACGCCATCACGCTCCGCCAGCTCGCGCAGGCGATTGGAGTTGGAACTGTTGGGCGAACCAACCACCAGCACCAGATCACATTGCTTGGCCAGATCGCGCACGGCATCTTGCCGGTTCTGAGTGGCGTAGCAGATGTCGTCGTTCTTGGGTCCCTGCATCTTCGGGAACTTGTCCTGCAGCGCTCGGATGATGCCGACGGTATCGTCTACCGACAGCGTCGTCTGAGTGGTGTAGGCGAGGTTTTCCGGCTGCCCGACCTGCAAGGAAGCCACCTGATCGATGTCTTCGACCAGATAGATGTGCCCGGTGCCGCCCTCGGCGCTCCACTGCCCCATGGTGCCTTCGACTTCCGGATGACCGGCGTGTCCGATCAGCACCACGTCGCGACCCGCGCGGCAATGGCGTGCGACTTCGAAATGCACCTTGGTGACCAGCGGGCAAGTCGCATCGAACACCTTCAGACCGCGTTGCTCGGCTTCCTTCCGCACGGCTTGAGATACGCCATGCGCGCTGAAGATCACGGTGGCGCCATCCGGCACCTCATCCAGCTCTTCCACGAAGATCGCGCCACGTTGTTTCAGATCGTCCACGACGAATCGGTTGTGCACCACTTCATGGCGAACGTAGATGGGCGCACCCAACGTTTCAATGGCGCGCTTGACGATTTCGATGGCGCGGTCGACACCGGCGCAGAAACCGCGGGGATTGGCGAGCAGGACTTTCATAGGGAGACCGTCCGGTCAGGCGGATTCTTCAACAGGGACGTTGGCATGCCATTATCCCGCTTTCTTACTACGCTTGCCGTCAAACAGCCCGAACAGGGCGATACCGACCGCACCGGCCACGATGGCCGAATCGGCCAGGTTGAACGCGGGCCAATAGTGATCGCGCCAGTGCCACTGGATGAAGTCGATCACGTGACCATGCATCAGCCGGTCGATGACATTGCCCAGGGCCCCGCCAATCACCAGCGAGTACGGCAACGCCTGGCGCCAGTCGCCACGGGCGGCACGCGAAAGCCAAAATGCCAGCAATCCGCTGATCGCCACGGCCAGGCCAGTGAAGAACCATATCTGCCAACCACCGGCGTCGCTCAGAAAGCTGAATGCAGCGCCGGTGTTGTAGGTACGAAACCAATTCCAGAAACCTTCGATGACGGGGATCGAGGTGTACTCCGGCAATTCACGCAGCACCCAGGCTTTCGACCATTGGTCCAACACGATGACGACCACCGACAGAATCAGCCAGATCAACGCGTTGGGTTTTGGATGTTTGGACATAAGGCCTTTACTTTTAATCCCTCTCCCTCCGGGAGAAGGCGCCCGAAGGCGGATGAGGGAATGGGCTATCGGGTCACCGAAAGCGTGCTGCAGGAATACGAACGGACGACTCCCTCAAGCGGAGACAGCACGACTCAGAACCACTTCCGGTCTTCTCCCGGTCCTTCCACATTGCTCACGCAGCGCCCGCACAACTCCGGATGCTCGGCGTGCACGCCGACATCGGTGCGGTGATGCCAGCAGCGCACGCACTTCGTCTTCTTGGTCGGTTCGGCCAGAACGAAGACTTCGTCCGCGTCCACCGGCGTTACCGTAACGTCGCCGCTGATGAAGAGGAAACGCAGTTCTTCGGCCAACGGCTGCCACTTGGCGGCTGTCGCGGCGTTGACGGAAATTGCGATCTCCGCCTCCAACGCGGCGCCAATCAATCCGTTGGCGCGCATCGGCTCCAACACCTTGGAAACCTGTTCGCGCAACGCCAGCAGCTGATCGAAGTCTTCCGCGGACAACGCACCATCCGCCGGCATCGGCGCCAGACCGTCGTACCACGTGGCGAACAGCACATTGCCGGCGTGTTTGCCGGGCAAGTAATTCCACATCTCGTCGGCGGTGAAGCTGAGTACCGGCGCGATCCAACGTACGAAGGCTTCGGCGATGTGGTACATCGCGCTCTGCGCCGAACGGCGGCCGCGCGAGTCCTCGCGCATGGTGTACAGACGATCCTTGGTGACGTCCAGGTACAGCGAACCCAGGTCGACACTGCAGAAATTCAACAGCGCCTGCACGATCTCGGCGAAATCGTAGCGCTCGTAGGCAGCGACGATCTTCTGCTGGGTCTCCCAGGCGCGGTGCACGATCCAGCGGTCCAGCGCCACCATGTCTTCCAGCGGGCATAGATCGCCCGCGGGCTCGAATCCATGCAGATTGCCCAACAGGAAGCGCGCGGTGTTGCGTAGGCGGCGATAGGCGTCGGCATTGCGCTTCAGGATTTCCTGCGACAGCGACATCTCGTTGCTGTAGTCCGCCGAGGCGATCCACAGGCGCAGGATGTCCGCGCCCAGGTTCTTCATGATGTCCTGCGGCTCGATACCATTGCCCAACGACTTGGACATCTTGCGGCCGTGCTCATCCACGGTGAAACCGTGCGTCAAGCATTGCTTGTACGGCGCACGCTTGTCGATGGCCACACCGGTAAGCAAGGACGACTGGAACCAACCGCGGTGCTGATCCGAACCTTCCAGGTACAAGTCGGCTGGTTTGCCCAATCCTCGTTCCAGCAGCACGCCTTCATGGGTCACGCCAGAGTCGAACCAGACATCCAGGATGTCGGTGATCTTGTCGTAGTCGGCGGCTTCGGCGCCCAACAGTTCAGCCGTGTCCAGCGTGTACCAGACATCCACGCCGCCCTGCTCTACTCGGTCGGCAACGGCATGCATCAGTTCCACGCTGCGCGGATGCGGCTCACCGGTTTCGCGATGGACGAACAAGGCGATCGGCACACCCCAGGTGCGCTGGCGCGAGATGGTCCAATCCGGGCGACCTTCCACCATGCCGGCGATGCGTGCCTGGCCCCATTGCGGAAACCAGCCCACATGCTTGATCGCTTCCAGCGCATCGGCGCGCAGATTGGCCTGCTCCATCGAAATGAACCACTGCGGTGTGGCACGGAATGCGATGGGAGTTTTGTGGCGCCAGCAATGCGGATAGCTGTGCTCGAACTTGGCGAATGCCAGCAGCGATCCGTTCTCGCGCAGTACGTCGACAAGCACGTCATTCGCTTTCCAGATATGCAGGCCGGCTAGTTCGACGCCATTCGCAGGCGGTGTCGAAGGCAGATACACGCCACGGCCGTCCACCGGATTGAGCTGCGCCGCCGTGTACTTTTCGAGCAGGCCATATTGCTTGCCCACCACGTAGTCGTCCTGGCCATGGCCAGGCGCCGTGTGGACGGCGCCGGTGCCGTCTTCAGCGGACACGTGATCGCCCAGCACGACGGGAATGTCGCGTTCGGCATAGAACGGATGCGCCAGCAGCTGGTTTTCCAATGCCGTACCGCTAACGCGCGCATGCACGACGGCTTCCTGCACGCCATATCGCTGCAGCGCGCGCGCCGCGAGGGCATCAGCCAGTATCAACCAGCGGCGATGTCCGTCATGCGGGGGACCTTCGACCAGGGCATATTCCAGATCACCGCCTAAAGACACCGCCAGCGAAGCCGGGAGCGTCCAGGGCGTGGTGGTCCAGATGGGCAGCGCGATATCGACGCCCGCCGGCAGCTCCACGCCGAATATCCGCGCCAGCGCCTGGCTATCGCGCGCCGCATAGGCGACATCGACCGCAGGCGAAACCTTGTCCTGGTATTCGATTTCCGCTTCGGCCAGTGCCGAACCGCAATCGAAACACCAGTGCACCGGTTTCACGCCACGCGTCAGGTGACCGTTGGCGACCACCTTGGCAAGCGCGCGTATCTCGTTGGCTTCGAAGCGGAAGTCGAGCGTTTTATACGGGTTTTCCCAATCACCGATCACACCCAGGCGCTTGAAGTCCTTGCGTTGGATATCGATCTGCCCATTGGCGTATTCGCGGCACTTCTGCCGGAACTCCACCGCATCCAGCTTCACGCCCACCTTGCCGTACTTTTTTTCGATGGCGATCTCGATCGGCAAACCGTGGCAATCCCAACCCGGAATGTAGGGCGCGTCGAAGCCAGCCAGGTATTTGGACTTGACGATGATGTCCTTGAGGATCTTGTTGACCGCATGGCCCAAGTGGATCGTGCCGTTGGCATAGGGCGGGCCGTCGTGCAGCACGAACAGCGGACGGCCTTTGGCGTTGTCACGCAGTTGCGCGTACAAGCCATCGGCTTCCCAGCGCGCCAAAGTATCCGGCTCGCGCTTGGGCAGGTCGCCACGCATCGGGAATTCCGTTGCGGGTAGATTTAGTGTGGCTTTGTAGTCCTGGGTCACGCCGTCGCTCGTTGTTTTTCTGCAGTAAGGAGACGACGCGCAGTTTCGGCGTCGCGTTGCATCTGCTCGGTCAGGCTGGGCAGATCTGGGAATTTCAACTCGTCGCGCAGCTTGGCGACGAACTCGACTTCGATATGGCGGCCGTACAGATCGCCATCAAAATCGAATAGATGCGCTTCCAGCAGGGGCTCCACGCCCTCCACCGTCGGCCGGGTGCCGAAGCTGGAAACCGAAGGCATCGGATGGTCGCCCACGCCATGCACCCAAGTGGCATAGATGCCGGACAAGGCGGGCGTTTTCGGAAAGCGCAAGTTGGCGGTGGGGAAGCCCAGCGTGCGGCCCAACTGCTTGCCCCGCACCACGCGTCCGCCGATAGCGTACGGGCGACCCAGCAGGCGTGCCGCGCTGGTGAAATCGCCGTTGCGCAGCGCTTCGCGGATACGAGTGCTGGAGACGCGCTCGCCTTGCAGATGCACGGGCTCGATTTCGCCAGCGGAGAAACCCAGCTCGGCGCCCATGCGCTGCAACAGGGGAAGGTCGCCGCCGCGGCGATGGCCGAATCGGAATTCGGGGCCGATCCACACTTCCCGCGCCTTCAAGCGCTTTGCCAACACCGTGCTGACGAAATCCTCTGCGCTCATCGCCGACAGGGCGGCGTTGAAACGCAGCAGACCGACCAGGTCCGCGCCCAATGCGTGCAGCCCTTCGACCTTGGCGCGAGCGAGCGTCAGTCGCGGTGGCGGATTATCTCTGGCGAAGAATTCCCGCGGCAGCGGCTCGAAGGTCAGGGCCGCAGCCGTCGCGCCGCATTCGCGCGCGCGCGCGACCGCATGGCGCACCAGCGCGCGATGACCCGAATGGAGGCCATCGAAGGCGCCGATGCAGACCACGCTTCCCTGCGGACACAAAGGCCCGCCATCGACGTCACGAAACAGCCTGCTCATTAGGGCCTGTTAACACTTATGGAGCATGCCGCGCCGGGCCTGTGGGCGTGCGAGGCAAGGAAGAACGAGGGCGCGTATGTCGATACGCAACCGAGTGATGACGCGGCCACGCGCGTCCACAGGCCCGGCCCTTCGGGTTGTTTTCCAATGGCCACCATGCGGCGCCGCGCAGCTTGACCTGGCCACCAGCAAGGCGCGGCGCTGCGCAACACCACATGGCGGCCATTGGAAAACAACGCGGCATACTCCATAAGTGTTAACAGGCCCTGGACTCTTGATTGGTGTGGTGCGACCGAACGGCCGAACCGAGGCGAAAATGCGCACATCCCATGAAGTATAGCCGGCCCGTCCAGTCTCAATGCCCCTTCAGATCGCGCAGGCGGATGCCTTGCAGCCAGAGCAGCGCCGCATACAGCACACCACCGGAGCCGACCAGTACCGCCAAGTGCCAACCGCGCTCCCACCAGGCCCAGTCCGACCAGTCCGGCCAGAGCAGCCGAAAGGCGATCAGTACCACGGCCATGGCCAGAGAGGCGGCGCCGATCTGACGCAGGAAACGGCCCCAGCCAGGCTGGCGCTGATAGACACCGGCGCGGCGCAGATACCACGCCAACTGCACCGCATTGGTCCAGCCAGCCACCGCAATCGCCAGCGCCAGCAATGCATGCGCACCGGGGATGTGGGCTAGCGCGTCCAAGTACCGGCCGTCCGCCTTCACCAGCGCAGCCTGCCCGGCCTCAGTCAGCGTCAGCAGACCGACGAAGAACAGAACGGTGGCCACCACGTTCACCAACACCGAGACCACGGCCGCCTTCACCGGCGTGCGCGTGTCCTGACGCGAGTAGAACGCCGGCGCCAGCACTTTCACCAGCAGAAAGGCAGGCACCGCAGTGGACTGGGCCATCAGGCTCCAACTGATCATGCGCGTGTCTTCTGCGGTCAGATTGCCATATTGGAACAGCGTCGCGAACAGCGGTTCGGCGCTGAGAATCAAGCCCAAACAAGCCGGAATGCCGATGAGCAGGCAAAGGCGGAAACCCCAGTCCAGCCCTTTGGAAAAACCTTCCGGATCGGTGACTGCATGGCGGCTGGATAGATGCGGCAGGATCACCGTGCCGATGGCTACGCCGAACATGCCCAGGGGGAACTCCAGCAGACGGTCGCTGTAGTACAGCCAGGTCATGCTGCCGCCGATCAGGAACGACGCCGCCATGGTGTTGAACAGCAGGTTGAACTGCACCACGGACGAGCCAAACAGCGTTGGCACCATCAGCTTCATGATCTTGCGAACGCCGGCATGGGCAGCACCCCACTTGGGGCGCGGCAGCAATCCCAACTTGGCAAGGGCTGGCAACTGGAACAACAACTGAAGGATGCCCGCGAAGAACACGCCCCAGGCCAACGCCATGACGGAACCATCCATCAGCGGAGCCAAGCCTAGAGCAGCGGCGATCATCGCCAGGTTGAGCAGGACTGGCGACAGTGCGGGAATGGCAAAGCGCTGATAGCTGTTCAGGATGCTGCCAACCAGCGAGGCCAGCGAGATGAACAACGCGTACGGGAAGGTGAGGCGCAGCATCTCGATCAGCAACTGGTGCTTCTCGCCGCCCGCATCGAAGCCTGGCGCTATGACCTGGGTGAGCCAAGGTGCGAAGGCGATAACCAGCGCGGTCATGACCACCAGCGCGGCAGTCAAGGTGCCGGTAACCCGGTCGATCAACTCCCGCACGGCCTCGGGTCCATGCTTTTCCTTGTACTCGGCCAGCACCGGTACGAAAGCCATCGAAAACGAGCCTTCGGCCGAAAGCCGCCGCATGAAGTTGGGAATCCGGAACGCGGCAATGAATACGTCCATGGCCGGATTCGCCCCGAACACGATGGCGTATATCTGGTCGCGGACCAGTCCCGAAACCCGCGAAATGAAAGTCATCGCGCTGAAAATGACCGAGGACCGCAGCAGGCGGTGGCCGCTCATCGGGCACTCCCCGCGGCCGGACGACCCGGGTTGACCCAAACCCCTGAATAGTCCATACTTTTCTGTCTAATTTCCCGCAATTTCATCTCTACCCCAGCTTTCAGGAACCCACCGTGGCCAATATCAAGTCCGCCAAGAAGCGCGCCAAGCAGACCGTCGTGCGCAATGCGCGCAACGCAGGTCAGCGTTCGATGCTGCGCACCGCCGTCAAGAAAGTGCTCAAGGCCCTTGACTCCAACGACGCCGCTGGCGCCCAAGCCGCTTTCGCCGTGGCCCAGCCGATTCTGGACCGCTTCAGCTCGCGCGGCCTGATCCACAAGAACAAGGCTGCTCGCCATAAGAGCCGCCTGACCGCCCGCATCAAGGCCCTTCAGGTCGCCGCCTGATACGGCATTGACGGGAAAACAAAAAAGCCCGGCTTCGGCCGGGTTTTTTGTTGTCTTTGCTCCGCCATGAATACGTAGCGCGGAGCTTGCTCCGCTGCTCTGGTCGTCACGGCGGGCAGAAGAGAAAGAGCAGCGGAGCAAGCTCCGCTCTACGAGGAAGGTCGGCTGGCTTGTTCTAGCCGGCTCAACCATCGTTCTGCGCGGCCTCTTGCGCTTCTTCGCGCTGACGGTCGAAGAACGCCATCACGTCCTGCATGATCGGCCAGGTGCCTTCACGCGAGATCGCCGAGACCAAGTACCAGGGACCCTTCCAGCCTAGCTCGTCGATGATTTCGCGAGCACGTGCCTGCGCTTCATCCTCGAACATCAGATCGGCTTTGTTGAGCACCAACCATCGCGGTTTCTGCAGCAGTTCCGGATCGTGCCGCTGCAGTTCGCGCTCGATAGCGCGCACCTGCTCTGCCGGCGAAGCAACCACGCCGCTGTCGGCGAATTCTTCCGAAACCGGCGCCATATCCACCAGGTGCAGCAGCAGACGGGTACGCTGCAGATGGCGCAGGAACTGCGCACCCAGGCCAGCGCCGTCGGCCGCGCCTTCGATCAGGCCGGGAATGTCGGCGATCACAAAGCTGCGATGTGCCTCAACGCTAACCACGCCCAGGTTCGGGTATAGCGTGGTGAAAGGATAGTCCGCCACTTTTGGCGTCGCCGCGGACACAGCGCGGATGAAGGTGCTCTTGCCAGCATTGGGAAAGCCCAGCAGGCCCACATCGGCCAGCAACTTCAGCTCCATCTTCAATAGGCGCTGCTCGCCCTCTTCGCCCGGCGTTGCCTTGCGCGGCGCGCGAGTGATCGAACTCTTGAAATGCATATTGCCAAGGCCGCCCTTGCCGCCCTTGGCCACCAGCAGGCGATCGCCATGCCGGGTCAGGTCGCCGATGACTTCATCGGTCTCGACGTTAATGATGACGGTGCCTACCGGCACGGTGATGACCAGGTCGTCTCCCGCTTTGCCGTACATCTGCCGACCCATACCGTTTTCGCCGCGCTGGGCACGGAACTGCTTCTGGTGGCGGAAGTCGACCAGCGTATTCAGGTTTTCGTCGGCGACCACCCAGACATTGCCACCGTTGCCGCCATCGCCGCCATCCGGCCCACCCAGGGGAATGAATTTCTCCCGCCGGAAGCCAATGCAACCATTGCCGCCATTGCCGGCGATGACTTGAATTTCTGCTTCGTCTACGAGTTTCATGGGATAAGACCGGGAATGGGGAGTCGAGAATCGGGAATGGGAAAAGCGGCTCGCCCGGATTCGGAAAGTCTATCGGGCGTGCGGTGATGGTGCAGGCGTCAGGAAACCGCAGTTACGATTCCCCATTCTCGACTCCCCATTCCCGGCATCCCAAACGAAAAACCCCGCCGAAGCGGGGCTTTCCAGTGTGCAGTGCGAACCGAAGGGCTTACGCCTCGGTAACGACACTGACGGTGCGGCGCTTCTTCAGACCCTTGGTCGAAAACTCGACCTTGCCATCGACCAACGCGAACAGCGTGTGGTCGCGGCCCAGGCCGACGCCCGGACCCGGATGGAACTGGGTGCCGCGCTGGCGCACGATGATGTTGCCCGCGTCGATGGCCTGGCCGCCATAAACCTTGACGCCCAGCATCTTCGGGTTGGAGTCGCGGCCGTTGCGCGATGAGCCTACGCCCTTTTTATGTGCCATGACTGCTTCTCCTTACTTGCTGTCGCCACCGGCAATGCCGGTGATCTCGATTTCGGTGTAGTACTGCCGATGCCCCTGCTGCTTCTTGTGGTGCTTACGGCGACGGAACTTGATGATGCGGACCTTGTCGGCACGGCCTTGCGACTTGACGGTAGCGGTGACGGTGGCGCCTTTCAGCGCATCGCCCAGCTTCACGCCTTCGCCATCGCCCAACATCAGGATGTTGTCGAAGGTGATCTCGTTGCCGGCCTCGACGTCGAGCTTCTCGACGCGCAAGGTTTCGCCCTTCATCACGCGGTATTGCTTACCGCCGGTGACTAGAACTGCGTACATGGGTGTTTCCTCTTCTGTAGTTATTTTATGCCCTGCCCGCCATCGAGGGCAGACAGGAGCGGAATTGTAGAGCTTTCATGGGGTTAGGGTCAACATACCCCGTGGATCGGTGATGGCGCGCTCCGTTCAGCCTCCCGGCGGCCCGGCCCGGCATTTCCGGACCGGGGAGCCGGAAGCGAAGCGAGCTCGGCGGAAAAAGCGGCGGTCGCACGGCCTGCCGACAACTCCACCCCGCCCTGCCAGGTGCCCGCCTGCGGCCTCGCTGATCTTCCCCAGCCGGTGCTGACTGCCGCGGCCCGTGCTCGCTGGTAAATCAGGTATTTGCCCCCAGATCGGGAGACCGCTACGCTTCCTTGTTCGCTTTCCGGACCCCCACCCGATGGCTATGGATTTCATCCGCATTCGCGGCGCTCGTACGCACAACCTGAAGAACATCGATCTCGATCTGCCGCGCGACAAGCTGATCGTGATCACCGGCCTGTCCGGGTCCGGCAAATCGTCGCTGGCGTTCGACACGATTTATGCCGAAGGCCAGCGCCGCTACGTCGAATCGCTATCGGCCTACGCGCGGCAGTTCCTGTCGGTGATGGAAAAGCCCGATGTCGACCACATTGAAGGCCTGTCGCCAGCGATTTCGATCGAGCAGAAATCGACCTCGCACAACCCACGTTCCACCGTCGGCACCATCACGGAAATCTACGACTACCTGCGCTTGCTATACGCCCGGGTCGGTTTGCCGCGCTGCCCGGATCATGGCTATCCGCTGGAAGCGCAGACGGTCAGCCAGATGGTCGACCAAGTGCTGGCATTGGATCCCGAACAGCGCTACATGCTGCTGGCGCCGGTGATCCGCGAGCGCAAGGGCGAACATGCGCAGGTGTTCGACCAACTGCGTGCGCAGGGATTCGTGCGCGTGCGGGTGGATGGTGAGCTGTACGAGATCGATGCCGTGCCGCCGCTGGCGTTGCGCCAGAAGCACACCATCGAAGCGGTGATCGATCGCTTCAAACCGCGTGAAGAAATCAAACAACGCCTGGCCGAAAGTTTCGAGACCGCGCTTAAGCTTGGCGACGGCATGGCATCGGTGCAGTCTCTTGATAATGCGGCAAGCGTGCCGCTGCTGTTCTCGTCCAAATACAGCTGCCCGGTTTGCGATTATTCGCTGCCGGAGCTGGAACCCCGCCTGTTTTCGTTCAACTCGCCGGTCGGCGCGTGTCCCACTTGCGATGGCTTGGGTGTGGCGCAGTTCTTCGACCCTGGCCGCGTGGTCGTGCATCCGGAACTGTCGCTGTCCGCTGGCGCGGTGCGTGGCTGGGACCGGCGCAACGCCTACTACTTCCAGTTGATCGCTTCGCTGGCCAAGCACTACCGCTTCGACGTGGATGCGCCTTGGCAGTCGTTGCCTGAGAACGTCCAACAGGCCGTGCTGTACGGCAGCGGCAGCGACATCATCACCTTCACCTACCTCACCGAATCTGGTGGCCGCACTCAGCGCAAGCACAAGTTCGAAGGCATCGTGCCGAACCTGGAGCGACGCTATCGCGAAACCGAATCGTCCGCGGTGCGAGAGGAATTGGCCAAGTACATCAGCGAACAGCCCTGCCCGACCTGCGGTGGCGCTCGCCTCAACAAGTCGGCGCGTAACGTCTTCGTCGCGGATCGTCCACTATCCGACCTGGTCGTGCTGCCGGTGGATGAAGCGCTGAAGTTCTTCCGCGAGCTGTCGTTGCCTGGTTGGCGCGGCGAGATCGCCGCGAAGATCGTCAAGGAAATCGCCGAGCGCCTGGGCTTCCTGGTCGACGTCGGCCTGGACTACCTGACACTGGAACGCAAGGCCGATACGTTGTCCGGCGGCGAAGCCCAGCGCATTCGCCTGGCATCGCAGATCGGCGCCGGATTGGTCGGCGTGATGTACGTGCTGGACGAACCCAGTATCGGCCTGCATCAGCGCGACAACGAACGGCTGCTGGGTACGCTGACGCGCCTGCGCGATCTCGGCAACACGGTAATCGTGGTGGAACACGATGAAGATGCGATCCGCGCCGCCGACTACATTCTGGACATCGGTCCGGGTGCCGGCGTGCACGGTGGCGAGATCGTGGGCGAAGGCCAACTGGACGACATCCTGAAAGCGCCACGCTCGCTGACCGGCCAGTACCTGTCCGGCAAACGCCAGATCGAGGTTCCGAAAGTACGGCACAAGCCGAACCCAAAGATGTCGCTGCATTTGCGTGGCGCCAGCGGCAACAATCTGAAAGATGTCGATCTGGATATCTCATCGGGATTGTTCACCTGCATTACCGGCGTGTCCGGCTCAGGCAAGTCGACGCTGATCAATGACACGCTGTATGCGCTGGCCGCCAACGAAATCAATGGCGCTTCGCACAAGCCGGCACCGTACCGCGAAGTGAAAGGACTGGACCTGTTCGACAAAGTGGTCGATATCGATCAGTCGCCGATCGGCCGCACGCCACGATCCAACCCGGCGACCTATACCGGACTGTTCACGCCATTGCGCGAACTGTTCGCGCAGGTGCCGGAATCGCGCGCGCGTGGCTACTCGCCGGGCCGCTTCAGCTTCAACGTGCGCGGCGGCCGCTGCGAAGCCTGTCAGGGCGACGGTCTGATCAAGGTGGAGATGCACTTCCTGCCGGACGTATATGTGCCTTGCGATGTTTGCCACGGCAAACGCTACAACCGCGAGACGCTGGAGATTCTGTACAAGGGCTTCAACATCAACGACGTGCTGGAAATGACGGTCGAGGATGCGCTGAAGTTGTTCGAGCCGGTGCCCAGCATCGCGCGCAAGCTGGAAACGCTGATGGATGTCGGCCTGAGCTACATCAAGCTGGGCCAGAGCGCGACCACGCTGTCCGGCGGCGAAGCGCAGCGCGTCAAGTTGTCCAAGGAATTGTCGCGCAGGGATACCGGTCGCACGCTCTACATTCTGGATGAACCCACCACAGGCCTGCACTTCCACGATATCGAGCATCTGCTCGCCGTGCTGCACAAACTGCGCGACGACGGCAATACCATCGTGGTGATCGAACACAACCTGGACGTCATCAAGACTGCTGACTGGGTGGTGGATCTGGGGCCGGAGGGCGGTCATCGCGGCGGCCGGATCTTGGCTACCGGCACGCCGGAAGACATCGCCGCACATCCTGATTCGCATACCGGTCAATTCCTGGCCAAGCTGCTGCCGACATCGAAAGCGGCGAAGGCCAGCAAGCCCGCCGCTATCGCAAAGCCCGACGTGCTTCCGCCCAGGAAATCCGCCACCAAGAAGAAGGCTGCACGATGAGTCCCGCCACTGACGATACGATTCCGCCACGCAAGCTCCTGGCGCGCATTCCGATCAGCGTGCGTTGGCGCGACATGGACAGCATGGGCCACGTCAACAACGCCAAGTTCATTTCCTATCTGGAAGAAGCGCGCGTGCGCTGGATGCTGACCGTGCCCGGTGTATCGATGACCGATCGGATTGCGCCGGTGGTGGCCGCCAACAACATCAACTACAAGCGCCCGCTGACATGGCCGAACGACGTCGCCGTTGAGCTTTACGTCGACCGCTTGGGCACCACCAGCGTGACCATCGGCCATCGCATCGTATCGGCAAGCGACGGATCCGTGCTGTATTCGGATGGCAATGTGGTGGTGGTGTGGATGGATACCCAGACCGGGCACAGCGCGCCGTTGCCGGACGCGATTCGCGCGGCTTCCCTATAAATCCGGATCACCTGTAGGAGCGGCGTCTCGCCGCGAGCTTTGACCAGCTTCGCTGTTGAAGAGCCTTTCGCCTCTGTCGCAACCTGACGGGAAGAGCTCGCGGCGAGACGCCGCTCCTACATGGCAAGGTCGCTCGTACACGGGCTCACGTCTCAGCAGATTAGGGTTTCGCCTTGCGAACCGAAAATGTGACCGGAATCGATCGCCCATCCTGCAATTTCAAAGCGATCACTGCTTCGTCGCCTTCCTTCAGCGCTTCATACGGCTGATAGAGCATCAGATGCATGCCGCCGGGCTTCAACTCGACCGCTTTGCCTGGCTCGACACGCAACTGTTGTACTTCGCGCATCTTGTTGACGCCATCCACTTCGGTCGTTTCGTGGACACTCACTTCGCCGAAGGAAAGGCTTTCCGCTGAAACGATCACCACTGCCTGGGCACACGGGTTTTCGATCCGTACGAAGCCGGCCATCATCGGCATTGCCACCGGCGGTAGCCGTATCCAGCCCTCGCCTGCCTTGGGCAGGCAGCCGGCGGCACGGGCAGGAAGGGCCAGCAACAACGGAGCTAATAACAGCGCAGCGGCAAGAAGGCGACGGACAGGATGGTGGCTCATGGCCCTATGATATCCGTCCGCGAACATATCCGCCCGCAAACACGGAGAAGGTAAATGACCGACCTTATCGAGGTAGTCGTCCACGGCGATATCCGGGAAATCAGACTGGCGCGGCCGCCGGTCAACGCCCTCAATACCGAGTTGTGCCGGGCGCTGATCGCGGCCTTGAATTCGGCCATGGGCGAAGGCGTGCTCGGCATCGTGCTGTCGGGCAACGCGAAGATTTTTTCGGCCGGCATGGATGTGCCGTACCTGATGTCGGTGGGCGAGGATCGCCATGCGCTGATGGACAGCTGGCAGGCCTTCTTCGGCGCCGCACGCACGCTGGCCGAATCGAGAATTCCGGTCGTCGCGGCCATTTCCGGGCATGCGCCGGCTGGCGGCTGCGTGCTGGCGTTGTGCTGCGACTATCGCATCATGGCGCGCAGCATCGACCCGGCTCGCCCATTCGCCATCGGGCTCAACGAAACCCAGGTGGGCCTTGTGGTTCCTGAGGGCATCCAGCGCCTGCTGCGCCGTGTGGTGGGGCCCTACCGCGCCGAACGATTGTTGGTGGCCGGTGAAATGGTACCGGCGGAGCGAGCATTGGAAATTGGACTGGTAGACGAACTGACGGACCAATCCGGAGTTCCCGCCCGCGCGGTCGCCTGGCTGCAGGATCTGATCCGCCTGCCCCACCATCCCATGCTGCAAACGCGCGCCATCGCGCGTCGTGATCTGGTGGAAGCGATGAGCCCCGATCTCATCCAGCTGGATCGCTTCATTGATGCGTGGCACGCACCGGATACGCAGGCCGCGTTGCAAGCCTTGGTGGCCAAACTCAAGAAATAACGGCGCGCTTCAACGGTTGCCCTTCACGGACAAACAGCGGAGACATCAGAATGCACTACGTCATGATTTACGACTGCGCGCCGGATTATCTGACGCGACGTGCTGAGTTTCGTGCGGAACACTTGAAGCTCGCATGGGAGGCGCATGCACGCGGCGAACTGGTGCTGGCCGGTGCCATGGATGATCCGCTGGATGGCGCGTTGCTGCTTTTCCAATGCGATTCGCCTGCCATCCCCGAGGCTTTCGCAAAGGCGGATCCTTACGTTAGAAATGGCCTGATCACAAAGTGGCGCATCCGGACCTGGCATACGGTGGTGGGTACGGATGCGACTCAGCCGATTCGGCCGGCGACGTGAACGACATTTTTAGGGCGCCCGCTTCATTCGATGGCGGGTCAAGACCCGCCCTACTTCGCGACTAATCGCCTTGTGCGATCGGACGCGTCGGGTCGCTGATCCAGCCGCTCCACGAGCCGGCATAGATCTTCGCGCCGTGCAATCCGGCATGTTCGAATGCCAGCAGGAGGTGGCAGGCGGTAACGCCGGAGCCGCACATGAGAACCGTATCGGAAGGATCCCGGCCGGCCAGCATGGGGATCAGTTCCTCGCGTAATTTTTCCGAAGGCTTGAATCGACCGTTCTCAAGGTTTTCTGCGTACGGGCGATTGATTGCGCCTGGTATGTGGCCGGCCACCGGATCGATAGGCTCGACTTCACCGCGGAATCGCTCGGCCGCGCGTGCGTCGAATAGCCAGCCGCTGTCTTCGTCCAGTCGCTCGCGTACTTCATCAGCTGTCGCGATGCGGTGCCCGTTGAAGTGCGCCGGATAGCTCGGCACGGACGGAAATTCTGAAGTGGCGTCGGTTTCCGGCAGTCCCTGCTCACGCCATGCGGCCAAGCCACCATCCAGCACCGCAACATGCGAGTGCCCCAGCAGCTTCAGCATCCACCAAAGACGCGCGGCGGCCATGCTGCCGTCACCAGCGTCATAGACCACGACCCGATGTTCAGGGCCGATACCCCACTCGCCGAGCTTGTCGGCAAACGCCGTGTCGTCTGGCAAAGGGTGACGCCCCACGCCGCGCTTACCCAGGTCGGAAAGATCCTGGTTGAGGTCGGCGTACACCGCACCCGGGAGATGCGATTGCGCGTAGCCTGCGCGGCCAGCGCCTGGATCGGACAGCGCGAAGCGCGCATCGACGATTCGCAACATGCCATCGCCCAACGCCGCCGCCAGATCGGCAGCGCTTACCAAGGTGGTCTCGTCGTTGACGAGCTCTTTCATAAGGAACCCTCCAGACGCTGTCGCAGATTGAACAAGATGGCCGCCGTCGCTCCCCATATCCGGTGGCCGGGCCAATCGTATTCCAGCACCACGCGTCGACGCTCGCGATACTCCATTTCTACTTGGCGCAGATTGCCTGGCGACATCAGATATTCCAGAGGCACCTCGAACACATCCGCGACTTCGCCCGGTTGCGGTTTGGCGACGTAACCAGGATCGATCGCAGCCACGACCGGCGTAACGCGGAAACCGCTGATGGTTGTGAAAGGATCCAGGAAACCCAACGGCGCGGCCTGCGCCGGTGCCAGGGCGATTTCCTCCTGGCTTTCCCGCAAGGCGGCGACGACCACATTGGCATCGCTGGGTTCGACGCGGCCACCGGGAAAGCTCACCTGCCCAGCGTGGTGGCGCAGGCTATCGGTGCGGCGGGTCAGCAGCACATGCGTGCCCTTCGGGCGCGGCACCAGACCGACGAGCACCGCCGCCTCAGCCGGCTCGCCAGGCGGCAGCAGATCGGCCAGTTCCTCATGATTCCAGCCACGGCCGATTGGCGTGGCGTTGAGCGGATACAACGCTTTTCGTAGGGCGGAAGCCTCGGAAAGCTCCGCCACAAACGGCGCGCGCGCATGTCCGCGGGCCGGCAGGGTTTCCATCAAACGCAAGCGTTCGTCGTCATTCATCTGCGACCAGCGTGCAATCTCGGCAGTCGTACGCAAGCAACCTTCGCACAATCCGTCGTCTCTCAGCGTACAAACGCCGATGCACGGGCTGAGCACGGCGCGAAAAGCGCTATTCATGGACTCTGGCACCTGGGGGACACGACACGCAACGCCCCGCCTTTAAAGCATTGCGCCGGCACTAGGCCGGCGCAATGGATGAAGCTGAAAGCCATTGGGTTCCGCCACGTGGCGGTTGAGAAGCGCTTCCTGCTTGACCCGCCATTCGGCGATTGAAAGCCGCGGGGATGACGCAACGGCAAAGGCTCTGGATCCCCGCCTGCGCGGGGATGACGCAACGGCAAAGGCGGGCGCTGTGCGCCCGTGAACATTACCGCTGGATCCCCGCCTGCGCGGGGATGACGCAACGGCAAAGGCGGGCGCTGTGCGCCCGCGCCGTTGCGTCACTTGACGCTGATCAGCTTGATTTCGAACACTACCGCCAAGTTGGGCGGGAAGCCGGTGCGCGGGTCGGCGCCATATGCCTTGTCCGGCGGCAGGGCGATTTCCCACTTGGAACCGGCTGGCATCTGCAGCAAGGTTTCGCGCATGGCCGCCATTTCGACCGCGCTGACCTTCAGGTCCTTCATCTGCTGCGGGGGACGTGCCTCGGCTGGACGCTGGCCGAAGGGGAACGGGCCAGCGACTTCCAACTCAACCGTACTGGCCTGGGTCGGCTTGGCGCCCTTGCCTGCTTCGATCACGCGGTACTGCACGCCGCTGGGCAGCGTCTGCACGCCGGGCTTGGCCTTGTTTCCGGCCAGGAACTGATCGCTCTTGGTCTTGTTCTCGCCTGCCACCTTGTCGTAATCGGCCTTGGCCTTCTCGGCCCGGGCCTGCTCACGCTTCTGGAAAGCTTCCAGCGCCGGACGCAACTGGTCGGCGGTCAGCGCTGGCTGCTTCTTGCCATACGCGTCCTGCAAGCCCTTGATCACCGTGTTGATGTCGAGCTGTTCGCCTCGGCCAGTCAGTTCGGCGAGGTTATTGCCATAGTCGTAGCCGAAGTAATAACTCAGCTTGCCTTTCTCGGACGTGGTGTCCTGAGCCAAGGCGCTGCCGGCCATGGCGAATGCCGCAACAGCGACCACTAACGAACGCAACTTCATCAAACGATTCTCCGGGTGGTGGCGGACATACCGCCTGGAATGACGCGCTAGGATAGCCGTCGAAGCGCTTAACCGCCACTGCACGACCGGTTCTTGCGACCGCGGCTGGTATGGAAGAGTTCCCTTTTACTTAATATTTACAAGTTGCCAGAGATTTTCCCTATGTCCGATATTCCTGTCGCCATCTCCAACCAAGGCGCGATCCGCCGCATCACCGTCAACCGTCCGGAAAAACTGAACGCCTTGAACGCCGCCACCCTGGACGCGCTGTCGCAGGCGTTCGAGCAGGCCGCAAAGGACGCCGCAGTGCGGGTGGTGGTACTGACCGGGGCTGGTCAGAAAGCCTTCGTGGCCGGTGCCGATATCGCCGAAATGGCGGATCTGCGGCCGACCGAAGGCCGCGACTTCTCGTTGCGTGGCCAGCGCCTGATGCGCCGTATCGAGACCCTGCCCAAACCGGTGATCGGCATGATCAACGGATTTGCGCTGGGTGGCGGGCTGGAGCTGGCCATGGCCTGCCATCTGCGCATCGCGGCGGACAGCGCCAAAGTCGGCCAACCCGAAATCAACCTGGGACTGATACCTGGCTTCGGGGGCAGCCAACGGCTTTTGCGGCTGGCGGGCCGTGCCGCGGCATTGGAACTGTGCCTGCTCGGCGCGCCGATCACGGCCGAGCGGGCGTTGCAGCTGGGCATCGTCAATAAAGTGGTATCTGCCGCCGAACTGGAAGCCGAAACCCAAAAGCTGGCGGAACAATTAGCCAGTGCCGCGCCACTGGCGCTGCGCGGCACGTTGGACATTATCAACGTGGGTGGTGAATGCGGCATCGAAGAAGGACTGCAGTACGAGTCGGCTCAATTCGGGCTCATGTTCTCCACCGATGATATGCGTGAAGGCACGCGTGCTTTCCTGGAGCGTCGCAAACCCGAATTCACTGGACATTGAGTTGAACGGCTGCACCAAGAATTATCGTGAGCGGAATGTCCATGCATAGTTGCCAGCCTGACCTGTCGCCACAGACGTTGCTGCGCCTGTTGCAACGTGACGATGCGGATGCCGCCATCGAAGCCGGTCTGATGCGCTTTCGTCCCTGCTCAGCCTGCGAACGGGAAGTTGCTGGCTACACGTCGTTGTGCGCACCGATCATGGAGGCGCAACAGCGCCTTGACCGATCGTGGGCAGCTCGTGATCGCTACCGCGCGCGCCAAGCACGGCTCGCCAGACAGGCGGCGGCACGCGACGCACGACGCACACCAGCGCCAGTCGAGAAAGAGAAAGCCGCGCTGCCGCCCAGTGCCGCCGCTATCCTGGCGCGTGCCAAGGCCAAGGCCGCGGAACGACACCAATGACGGTGAAGACCAGGCGCAGCAAAACACTGGCACGTGAAGAAATCCGAGAACTGTTCTCGCGCCTTTCCGAACTCAATCCCAAGCCGACGACGGAACTGGCGTATTCCACGCCCTTCGAATTGCTGGTCGCGGTGATCCTGTCAGCGCAAGCGACCGATGTGGGCGTCAACAAGGCCACCCGTCGATTGTTCCCGGTCGCCAACACGCCCGAGAAGATCCTCGCACTGGGCGAAGAAGAGTTGAAGCGCTACATCTCGACCATTGGCCTGTTCAACGCAAAGGCCAAGAACGTGATCGCCGCATGCCGCATGCTGGTCGAACAGCATGGCGGCGAAGTGCCGCGCTCGCGTGAGGCCTTGGAAGCCTTGCCCGGTGTTGGCCGCAAGACCGCCAACGTGGTGTTGAACACCGCGTTCGGCGAACCGACTATCGCGGTGGACACGCATATCTTCCGTGTGTCCAACCGCACCGGCTTGGCGCCGGGCAAGGACGTACGCGCGGTGGAAGATAAATTGTTGAAAGTGGTGCCGGACGAGTTCAAACAGGATGCGCATCATTGGTTGATCCTGCACGGCCGCTACGTCTGCAAAGCGCGCAAACCGGATTGCCCGCAGTGTGTGATTCGCGACATCTGCCGGTTTCCCGACAAAACCGTCGCCTAGTCCACCCTACGCCAATACCGAATCCGTCATCTGTCCGTCATAGAACCGACAGATTGCGCCGCCATGCTCCCGCGGACTGGCAACACTGGCGGCGCATCGGCCGGTCGCAGCGTTTAGCGCCGGTGGCGCGGTCCTGCCCTGCGAAATGACAAATAAGACAAGTTGTCACAATAACGCAATCTTCACGGATTAGCCTGCGCAGCGTTCTCCACATGCGCCCAAAGGGCTGACCGATGAAACTTACCCGCCATTCTCTTGCTGTTGCTCTGCTCGCCGCCATCGCGGCGCCCGCCGCCCATGCTGAGATCGCCATCGACGTGATCGGCGGTTCCGAAGTCAGCTTCGAAGGCCTGGTGCAAGCCGATTTCTACAAGTTCGACACCGACGTCATCGACTACGGAACCGACTCGTCCTCCGATCTGGACGGTGACGACTACCTGCAGGAACTGCGCCGTGCCGAGCTGGTGCTCAAGGGCAAGGGTCCGGGCAACATCGAATGGGTACTGGGTTATGAC
The DNA here is from genome assembly GCF_039710385.1 of Pseudoxanthomonas sp. CCNWLY206-1. Lineage (NCBI taxonomy): Bacteria > Pseudomonadati > Pseudomonadota > Gammaproteobacteria > Lysobacterales > Lysobacteraceae > Pseudoxanthomonas > Pseudoxanthomonas sp. CCNWLY206-1. The sequence continues at coordinate 108,237 of NZ_JBDKXI010000002.1, forward strand.
GCCAAGGACGACAAGTTCCTGGACGTCAACGCCAAGTACAAGTTCGGCAACAACGCCAACCACTACATTCAGTTCGGCCAGTTCAAGCAGCCGGGCGCGACGATGGAAGAACTGTCCAGCACCAAGAACAACGACTTCATCTCCAAGTCATCGATTACCAACAGCCTGGGGACTCCGCGCCGCGTGGGCGTGCAATACAACATCGGCGACGCTGCCTGGGGCCTGACCGCGAGCTACTTCAGCCGCGAACTGACCCGCAATCGCGAGCACGGCAATGGCTACGCGATGCGCGGCTACTGGGCACCGATCAATGAGGCCGGCAACATCCTGCATTTGGGTGTGTCGTACACCGACAAGGACACCGACGCGGACGCCATCCGCCTGCGCGCCCGCCCGATGGCCGACATGGTCGGTTACCGCTATGTCGACGCCAATCTGAATCGCAGCGACCGCAGCAGCGTCATCGGCGTGGAAGGTCTGTGGGTCACCGGTCCGGTCAAGCTGCAAGCTGAGTACATGTCCACTGACGTCAAGCGCTACGGTGGCGTCGACGACTTCAGTGGCGATGGCTACTACGTCTCCGGCCTGTGGAACATCACGGGCGAAACCTGGGGCTACAAGGCCGGCGTGCCGACCACCGGGCTGCCGGACGATCCGGGCAAGGGCCTGTGGCAGCTTGGCCTGCGCTACGACACCATCGATCTCACCGATGGTGCCGTCATTGGCGGCGAAATGGACAGCCTGACGGCCGGCGTGAACTGGTACTGGCGCTCCAACTTCAAGTTCATGTTGAACTACGTGATGGTCGACCAGGAGCGTCTGGGCGCCCGGACACCGGCCACCGGCGTGACGCCTCCCAACACGATCGTTTCGGAAGACAACCCGAACATCATCGAAGCCCGCATGCAGTTCTACTGGTAAGCCACTGCTGGCCTAAAGCCATTGGCCTGCATAGAGAAAACGAAGCGCGGCTCAGGCCGCGTTTCGTCTTCCTGGGAACCCCGGCCATCACTGTCATTCCATTGTCATAAACCCGACATGCCGCTGTCACGAAAACGTCGTGCAATGCCGGCATCGGACTTATCCGTCTGTTCCACCTTCCATCAGGAGCTTTCCGTGTTCAACTCGCTCAAAACCCGCGTGGCCGTGCTGGCCATCGCCGCAACGTTCTCGGCCAATGCCGCAGCCGTTGACGTGACTGGCGCCGGCGCTTCGTTCGTCTATCCGGTGATGTCCAAGTGGTCGGCAGACTATGCCAAGGCCACCAGCAAGAAGGTGAACTATCAGTCCATCGGCTCCGGTGGCGGTATCGCCCAGATCAAGGCCGCCACGGTTGATTTCGGTTCGTCCGATGCGCCGATGAAGCCGGAAGAACTGGCCAAGTTCAACCTGGCGCAATTCCCGTCGGTGATCGGCGGCGTGGTGCCGGTGATCAACGTACCGGGCGTGGCCTCCGGCGCGTTGAAGCTGGACGGCGCGGTACTGGCCGATATCTTCCTGGGCAAGATCAAGAAGTGGAACGATCCGGCGATCGTCGCGCTGAACGGCGGCGTGCAGCTGCCTGATCAGAAGATCACCGTCGTGCACCGCTCCGATGGCTCGGGCACCACTTTCAATTTCGTCAACTACCTGTCCAAGGTCAACCCGGAGTGGAAGACCAAGGTAGGCGAAGGTACGTCCGTGCAATGGCCGATCGGTATCGGTGGCAAGGGCAATGAAGGCGTCGCCGCCTACGTCAAGCAGATCAAGGGCAGCATCGGCTACGTCGAACTGTCCACCGCGCTGCAGAACAAGATGGCCTATGCGCGACTGAAGAACGCCGCCGGCAACTATGTGCTGCCCAGCGACGAAACCTTCGCCGCCGCGGCTGCCAGCGCCGAATGGGGCACCGCCAAGGACTTCTACCTGGTCATGACCAATGCACCGGGCGAAAAATCCTGGCCGATCACCGCCACCAACTTCATCCTGGTCAGCAAGCAGCCGAAGAACCCGAACGGCGCCAAGGCCGCGAAGGAGTTCTTCAAGTGGGTGTACGCCAATGGCGACGCTCAAGCCAAGTCGCTGGACTACGTGCCGCTACCCGATGCCTTGGTCGGCCAGATCGAAACGTACTGGTCGCAGAACCTGAAGTACTGAGTTCCAAGGACCCGTCCGCGCCTCTCCCTCCCTCCGGCGCGGACGGGTCCTTTTTCTACTCGCTGCTCCCAGCGGGCCTTCGGGCCCGCTTTTTTTATGCCGGTCGTTTTTGCTTGCTGGAACGCGACGGCCGTCACTTTCCAAACCGCTGTCATGACGCTGTAACAAAAACATCATTTCATAGGCGGCATCCAATCCGTTGCCTTGGAATCGCCATGCCAGCCGTCAAACCGGTCCGTATCGCCCTGCTCGCCTTCGCCGCTGCCGCTTTCGTGGCCGGCTGCAAGCCCGCCGCCGATGCCCCCCTCCCAGGCAAGGACGCAACCGGGACCACCGCACCTGCCGCGGGCGAGCGCGTCACCGCTGAAATTACGGGCGCAGGCGCGACCTTTATCTATCCGCTGCTGTCGCGCTGGTCGGCCGACTACAACAAGAGCACCGGCGCCAAGATCAACTATCAGTCCATCGGTTCCGGCGGCGGCATTGCACAGATCAAGGCCGGCACGGTCGATTTCGGTTCATCCGACAAACCCCTGACGCCGGAAGAGCTCGCTCAAGCCGGCCTGGGCCAGTTCCCATCCGCCATTGGCGGCGTGGTGCCGGTGGTTAACCTGGAAGGCGTCGAACCGGGCAAGCTGCGCCTGACCGGTCCCTTGGTCGCCGATATTTTCCTGGGCAAGGTCGCCAAGTGGAACGACCCTGCCATCGCCACGGCAAACCCGGGCGTGAAGCTGCCTGATGGCAAGATCACCGTCGTACACCGCTCCGATGGCTCAGGTACCACCTTCAACTTCGTCAACTATCTGGCCAAGACCAGCCCGGAATGGAAGACCAAGGTAGGCGAAGGCACGTCGGTCAACTGGCCCACCGGCGTGGGCGGCAAGGGTAACGAAGGCGTCGCGGCGTACGTGAAGCAGATCAAGGGATCGATCGGTTACGTCGAACTGGCGTACGCCACCCAGAACGGCATGTCGTACACCAGCATGCAGAACGCGGCCGGCAGTTGGGTGCAGCCCAGCGCCGAGAGCTTCCAGGCCGCCGCGGCCACCGCCGACTGGGCCAATGCCAAGGATTTCAGCCTGATCATCACCAACGCCAGCGGTGCTGATGCCTGGCCGATCGCCGCGACCAATTTCATCCTAATGTACAAGCAGCCGAAGGATGCCAAGCGTTCGAAGGATGCGATGAACTTCTTCAAGTGGGCACTGGAGAACGGCCAGCCCCAAGCCAACGAGCTGCATTTCGTGCCTTTGCCCAATCCTCTGGTCGATCAAGTCGAAGCCTATTGGGCTTCCGAGTTCAAACTGTAATCGGCATGAAATGAGGCGCCGGCGATGATGATCGTCGGCGCTTACGCATTTTCGGCCCACGCGGGTCGGCTTCTCTCACGAATCGGTCATTGGCCCAACGATGAATGCCGCAACACTCCCGGTAGCGAAAATATCCGACCGCGACATCAAAGACACGCGCGCCGACAACGGCTTCCGTTGGCTGGTCACCGGCGCCGGTCTGCTGGTACTGCTGTCGCTTGCAGCCGCCGCGTTCTCCATGCTGTGGGGCGGTCGCGCCGCTTTCGAGAAATTCGGCCTGGCATTTCTCTGGCGTGATGCCTGGGATCCGGTACTGCAGGATTTCGGCGCGCTGGTGCCGATCTACGGCACGTTGGTCACCGCGTTCATCGCGATGATCATCGCCGTGCCGATCAGCTTCGGCATCGCGATGTTCCTGACCGAGATTTCGCCCAAATGGCTGCGCGGTCCCATTGGCGCTGCGATCGAACTGCTTGCGGGCATTCCCTCGATCATCTACGGCATGTGGGGCCTGTTCGTACTGGTGCCTTTCCTGGCCGAACACGTCTATCCGTGGGTCGACGAAAACATGGGCCAGCTACCGCTGGTCGGCACGTTGTTCGCTGGTCCGCCGCTGGGCCTGGGCATGGGCACCGCGGGCCTGGTGCTGGCCATCATGGTCATCCCCTTCATTTCGTCGGTGATGCGCGAGGTCTTTCTGACCGTACCCGGACGATTGAAGGAATCCGCTTACGCGCTGGGTTCCACCCGCTGGGAGGTGGTGTGGGATGTCGTACTGCCCTACACCCGCTCGGCGGTGATCGGCGGCATCTTCCTGGGCCTGGGCCGCGCATTGGGCGAAACCATGGCGGTGACCTTCGTACTGGGCAATGCGCACAGCCTGACCATGTCGCTGCTGGAACCGGGCAACTCGATTGCCGCCACCATCGCCAACGAATTCGCCGAGGCCGATTCGCCGATGTATCTGTCGTCGCTGATCGCGTTGGGCTTTGTTTTGTTCCTGGTGACTTTCATCGTGCTCGCCATCGCACGCCTGATGCTGCGCCAACTTTCCAAGCGGGAGGGCAACTGATGAGCGCCTCGCTCTACGGCATTCGCCGTGCGAAAAACATCGCAGCCCAGACATTGGCGATCCTGGCCACCATCTTCGGCCTGTTCTGGCTGATATGGATCATCTGGACCACGCTGACCAAAGGCCTGGGTTCGCTGAACGTCGCGCTGTTCACTCAAATGACGCCACCGCCTGGCGATACCGGCGGCATGCTCAACGCGTTCTTCGGCAGTGTGGTGATGAGCTTGCTGGGCATCGCCATCGGCGCCCCGGTGGGAGTACTGGCCGGCACCTTCCTGGCCGAATACTCGCAGAAGAGCTGGATCGGCGAAGCGGTGCGCTTCGTCAACGACATCCTGCTGTCGGCGCCTTCCATCGTGCTGGGCTTGTTCGTCTACACGCTTGTGGTGGCGCAGATGGGCCACTTCTCCGCGCTGGCCGGTGCTATCGCATTGGCGTTCATCGTATTGCCGGTGGTGGTGCGCACCACCGATGAGATGCTTCGCTTGGTGCCTTCGCAGATGCGCGAGGCCGCGCTGTCGCTGGGCGTGCCGCAGTGGAAGGTGATCGTGCAGGTGCTGTACCGCTCGTCGCTACCCGGAATCGTCACCGGCATCCTGCTGGCGTTGGCGCGCATCAGTGGCGAAACCGCACCGTTGCTGTTCACCGCTCTGAACAACCAGTACTGGACCACGGATGTATTCTCGCCCATGGCGAACGTACCGGTGGTGATCTTCCAGTACGCCATGAGCCCGTACGAAAACTGGCACACGCTGGCCTGGGCCGGCGCCTTCATCCTGACCATGTTCGTGCTGGTCGTCAGCCTGCTCGCCCGCGCCATCGTCCTGCGGAACAAGATCACTCATGAATGACCTCACCCACCCCATCGCAGCCCGGACCCCGGCCATGAACGACGCACGCTTGAATCTCGCCACAACCGAGCGCATCCAGCCAGCCGAAAAGGCTCCGGTCAAGCTCGCCGCACGCGACCTGAACTTCTACTACGGCGATTACCAGGCGCTGAAGGAGATCAACCTGGAGATTCCGGAAAAGCGCGTTACCGCGTTGATCGGTCCTTCCGGCTGCGGCAAGTCCACGCTGTTGCGCATCTTCAACCGCATCTACGCGCTTTATCCCAAGCTGGAAGCACGTGGACAGGTGTTGTTGGATGGCCAGAACATCCTGGATCCGAAGTATCCGATGAACCGCCTGCGCAGCAAGGTCGGCATGGTGTTCCAGAAGCCGGTGCCGTTTCCCATGACCATCTACGAAAACGTCGCCTACGGCATCCGCCACCACGAGCGGATTTCCAAGGCCGACATGGATGTGCGCGTCGAACAGGCATTGCGCCAGGCGGCGCTGTGGGAAGAAGCCAAGGACAAGCTGAAGCAGAGCGCGCTGGGCCTGTCCGGCGGCCAGCAGCAACGCCTGTGTATAGCCCGCGCCATCGCGTTGCGTCCGGACGTACTGCTACTGGATGAACCCACTTCGGCGCTGGATCCGATCTCGACCAGCAAGATCGAGCAGCTGATCGAAGACCTGAAACACGACTACACCATCGCCATCGTCACCCACAACATGCAGCAGGCCGCGCGCGTTTCCGACTACACCGCCTTCATGTATCTGGGCGAGCTGATCGAACACGATGCGACTTCCACCATCTTCTCCAAGCCCAGCAAGCAACAGACCGAGGATTACATCACCGGTCGCTTCGGGTAAGCACTGGGAATCGAGAATGGAGAATCGGGAATCGAACTCTCTCCCCGATACCCCTTCTCCTTTCCATTCCCTACTCCCCATTCCCCATTCTCGGCATTCCTATGAGCACCCAACCGCACGACCACATCGTTAAAAGCTACGACGAAGAACAGCGCCGCCTGGCGGGTGAAATCGTGCGCATGGGCGAAACCGCTGTCGCGCAGTTGGAAGCGGCACTGGACGTGGTGGAACGCCGCGATGATCGCGCAGCGCAACGCATCATCGCCAACGACGAAGCCATCGACGGGATGGAGCGCACGATCAGCCATGACGTCATGCAGCTGGCCTTGCGCGGCCCGTTGGCACGCGATCTTCGCGAAATACTCGCGGCGCTTCGCATTCCGGCCGATATCGAACGTATCGGCGATTACGCGGCGAATGTGGCCAAGCGCTCCATCGCCCTGAATGTGTCGCCGCCCATGCCGCAAATCCTGGGACTGCGAGCCCTGGGCAAACTGGCGGCGCGCCAGGTCCGCGATGTGCTTTCCGCCTACCAGAACGGGGATGCGGCCTACGCCTTGCAGGTTCGCGAACGCGATGCGGAGCTGGACGCCCACTACACCGCGCTGTTCCGCGAGTTGCTGACCTACATGATGGAAGATCCGCGCAACATCACTCCCTGCACGCACCTGCTGTTCATGGCCAAGAATCTGGAACGCATCGGCGACCACGCGACCAACATCGCCGAGAATGTCTGGTTCCTGGTCCATGGTGACCAGCCACTGCCGCCACGCGACAAGCGGGACGAAACCAGCACGACGGGCAAGGTCTGACCACGACGAAGTGATCGGGTGTCTGACCGAATGATCTGATCGGGCAATCTGATCAGCGTTTCAGCATGAATATGGCTTAACCGACAACGGCGGCGGCGAATCCTTTCGCCCCTGCCCCCTCTCTTTGGTACTGGCAGGCACGGCGCAGACGCGCCATGCTCTTTTATCAGGAGAGGGGAATGAACACCGCATCACCTACCGCTACCGACGACATTCTTGCGGCGCGCGATGGCGACATTGCTGCACTGCAGCGCGTACTGACGTCGTCACGGCAGAATCTTCGCCGCTATGCGGAATACCACTGCGTCGTCAACGATGCGGAAGATGCCGTCCAGGAATGCATGATCCAGGTTTCTCGCCGCATCGGCGACCTGCGAGTAGCGGAATCCTTCACCTCCTGGATGTTCCGCATCGTCAAACGCGAGTGCAATCGGCTCAAGCGCGGGCTACGCCTGTTGACGGGCGACGCCATCACCGACGACATCCTGCCGCTGCGCCATTTCGAACCGGTCGAGCTGCGCCATGATGTGGCAGCGGCATTGGAGTCGCTGCCGATCCACTACCGCGAAATCATCTTGCTGCGTGACCTGGAAGGACTGACCATCCAGGAGCTTGCCCAGCGCCTGGGCCTGACGCCGGAAGCCACCAAATCCCGACTGCATCGCGCCCGAATGCTGGCCCGCGAATACCTGGATTCTTGAGCAAACGCTTTACTACCACCGCCGGATTAAACTGGCGCCACACCCCGTGCGGACGAACCGCACATTCCATGGAGAACCGCAAATGTCCAAGTCACACCACAAACCCGTCGCCTTCGCTCTGCTTGCTGGTGGCATCGCGCTAGCCGGTACCGCTTTCGCCATGCAACCGATGGCGCAGGGATACCTGCTGTCGGCTTCCGCCGGGGACGAGAAAGCAAAGGACGCAAGCGGCACCGACAAGAAAGCCGAAGGCAGCTGCGGTGCCAGCAAGTCGGCTGAAGGAAAGTGCGGTGAAGGAAAGTGCGGCATCGCCAAGGCTGATACCGACAAGGACGGCAAGGTATCGCGCGCCGAGTTCGACGCGATGCATGCAGGCAAGGGCGAGAAGTTTGTCGGCATGGATACGAACAAGGACGGCTTCATCGACGCCGCCGAAGCCAAGGCTCACCACGAGGGCAAGTGTGGTGAAGGCAAGTGCGGTGCCGACAAGAAAGCGGCCGCAGGTGGCAAGGCCGCTGCCGAAGGCAAATGCGGCGAAGGCAAGTGCGGCGGCAGCATCTAAATAAGATGTCCAGGTCTCTGGCCAATGCCAGTGCCGGCCTCGGCCTGCGGCGCGCTCTGCTGGGCGCGCTGCAGGACGCGGCATCCGATGCGTTCGATTTTCTGGAATGCGCACCGGAGAACTGGATCGGCGTCGGCGGCAAGTACGGCCAGGCGCTGACTGAACTATCGGCACGCTATCCACTCACCTGCCATGGCTTGTCACTGTCGCTGGGCGGCGTGGAACCGCTGGACGAAACTTTCCTGGCCCGCATCCGTCGCTTCCTCGACCAGCACCACGTGGAGATATACAGCGAACACTTGAGCTACTGCACCGACGACGGGCATCTCTATGACCTGATGCCGATCCCCTTCACCGATGAAGCCGTGCACCATGTCGCCGCACGCATCCGTCGTGTGCAGGACATACTGGGCCGGCGCATCGCGGTGGAGAACGTCTCCTACTACGCCGCGCCCTACCAGGCGATGGACGAGGTGGATTTCGTCAACGCGGTGCTGGAAGAAGCCGATTGCGACCTGCTGCTGGACGTCAACAATGTCTACGTCAACGCCATCAACCATGGCTACGACGCACACGCTTTTCTCGCGCGCATGCCTACCTCGCGCATCGCGTCCTACCATATCGCCGGCCATTACGATGAAGCCGACGATCTGAAGATCGATACTCACGGCGCACCGGTCAAATCAGACGTGTGGTCGCTGCTGGAACATGCGTATCACCTCCACGGCGTGCATCCGACGCTGCTGGAGCGCGACTTCAATTTCCCACCCATGTCGGAACTGCTTGGCGAAATAGAGCGTATCCGGACGGTGCAGACCTCGGCACGATCCGACACGAGTCACTCGGCTCATGGCTGACACCTTGCGCCAGCAACAATTCGCACTGTCCCGTCACCTGCGCGACCCCACCGCGAACCCACCGCCGCCGAACATCGAAGAGCGCCGGTTGGCGATTTATCGCGACCTGTTCTTCAACAATATCGCCGGCCTGCTGGCAGGCAACTTCCCCGTCATCCATAAGACCCTGGGCGAATCCGCCTGGCTGCAATTGGTGCGTGCGTTCTATGCGCGGCACCGCAGCCACACGCCGTTGTTCCCGGAAGTCCCGCGCGAGTTCATCCGCTTCCTGGAAGGGCGCGCCGAAGATGGCAGTGACGACCCGCCATGGCTGGGGGAGCTGGCGCATTACGAATGGGTCGAACTGGCGCTGCAACTCGCTGACGAAGAAGCGCCCGCACATGATGCCGACGGCGATCTGCTCACCGGCATTCCCCTCGTTTCGCCCACCGCCTGGACCTTGGCCTATCGCTGGCCAGTGCCACGCATCGGTCCGGACCATCAGCCCGCCGCGCCCCCGGATTCGCCTACGTTGCTGCTGGTCCGCCGCGACGCACGCCACGAAGTCCGCTTTTCCGAGCTATCACCCCTGGTCTATCGCCTGCTGATCCTGCTCGGCGAAGGTACCGCGCGCAACGGCCTTCAGACCTTGCAATGCCTGAGTCAAGAAGCGGGCATTCCCGCCGATGAAGATTTCATCGCACAAGGCGCGGCGATGCTCGAACGCATGCGCGAGGAAGGCACGCTGTTGGGCACGCTTTCGCCATAGCAGCAACAAGCCGCGAATCCTTTCGCCTGTGACCTGCCTCTTTATTGACAACGCAGGTTTGCCTGCATCGATATCGGGTGTGCGATGAAGTTCGGAACTTACCGCTGGCCAAAGTGCCGCGAACAATTGGAAGGCATCGGTCGCTGGATGGCGCCACTCGGGCTGCGGCTGGTCCTGGCTTGGGAATTCTATGAAGCCGGCAGGGAAAAACTGCGGGGCGAAAATTGGTTTCCCAGCATCATGGACGCATTCCCGTTTCCATTCGATCGTATTCCCACCGATTTCAGTTGGGCGCTGGCGACCTGGTTCGAACTGATTGGCGGAGTCGCATTGCTACTGGGCTTTGGCACACGTTTCTTCGCTGCTTCGCTGTTCGTGCTGACCATCGTCGCCACTGCCGCCGTCCATTGGCCGCAGGACTGGATGGGACTTTCCGAACTGGCGAAGGGATATGCGATCACCGACAACGGCGGCGGCAACTACAAACTGCCATTGATCTATCTGACGATGTTGCTGCCGCTGGTCTTCCATGGCGCCGGCAAACTCAGCGTGGATGCACTGATCTCATGCCGCAGCAGCGCCATGTTGCCGACGGCCGACCGATTCGGCTGGGGCGTTTTCCTGCTCGCTTTCGGTTTGCCTCTGTCCATGCTGCTGCCGCTACCGGGCCTGACCATCGCCGCCACCGGACTGGTGCTGTCCATGCTCGCGCTGCGGCGACCGCTTGCATGAGGCGATGCCACGGCCTGCATGCGCCGATCATGGCGCATCGCTGAACCGCCGGAATCCTCGGGCTCTGCTACGCTTGTCGGCATGAATGAGCCCAGCGCATCACCTGTTTCCACGCCCATGGCACGCCGTTTTCGCGGCTATTTGCCCGTCGTGGTGGACGTGGAAACGGGCGGGTTCGACTGGAACCGGCATGCGCTGCTGGAGATCGCCGCGGTACCGATCGACCTGGATGAGAACGGCTTGCTGGTTTTGGGCGAAACCTGCAGCGCGCACTTGCATCCTGCGCCGGGTACCGAGATCGATCCGAAGTCATTGGAAGTGACCGGCATACAGTTGGATCATCCCTTCCGCTTCGCCAAGCAGGAGCGCGAAGCATTGGATCACGTGTTCGCGCCGATCCGTGTTGCCCTCAAGAAACACGGCTGCCAGCGCGCGATCCTGGTGGGACATAACGCGCACTTCGACCTGAATTTCCTGAATGCCGCCGTCGCCCGCGTCGGCCACAAGCGCAATCCCTTTCATCCCTTCAGCGTGTTCGATACCGTCACCCTCGCCGGCGTGGCCTATGGACAGACGGTGCTGGCGCGCGCTATTCAAGCGGCCGGTTTCGATTGGAACGCCGAGGACGCACACGCCGCGGTTTACGACGCCGAGCAGACCGCGCGACTTTTCTGCAAAATCGCCAACGCGTGGCCAGCACCGAATCCTTAAACATCGTCATCTGCAAAATCTCTGTAGGAGCGGCGTCCCGCCGCGAGCTTTTTTGGCTTTACCGCAAACCCGCAAACGCCAATGAACGCCCGATTGCGCACCATACAAGCCGACATCACCACCCTGCGCGTGGACGCCATCGTCAACGCCGCCAACTCGTCCCTGCTGGGTGGCGGTGGCGTGGATGGCGCAATACACCGTGCAGCAGGACCGGAGCTTGTAGCCGAATGTCGGCTGCTCGGCGGCTGCAAAACGGGCGATGCCAAGATCACTGGTGGCTATCGCCTGCCGGCGCGACACGTCATCCACACGGTCGGCCCAATCTGGCGTGGCGGCGATCAGGGCGAACCGGAATTGTTGGCTTCGTGCTACCGGCGCAGTATCGAAGTGGCGGCGCAGCATCAGCTACGCACGCTGGCCTTTCCTGCCATCAGCACCGGCGTCTATGGCTATCCGATCGATAGCGCCACCCGCGTTGCGGTTGCGGCTACTCGGACGGCCCTGCATGCCCAACCGAGAATTGAAGAAGTGATTTTTTGCTGCTTTTCTGCTGAAGATTTGTCTATCTACGAGCAGCTACTCAGCGAAACAATATAGAGTCCTGCGGGCCAGCGTAGTCGCGCGGAACTGCCGTCCTTGTGGGAGTGGGGGGGGGCCGGCCGCCCCCCCCCCCCCCCCCCCCCCACAAAACACACGCCCCCGCAAGACCCACCCCCCCCCCCCCCCCCC
>NZ_JBDKXI010000002.1:120314-229949 GCF_039710385.1 Pseudoxanthomonas sp. CCNWLY206-1
TTTGTCTATATACGTGCAGCTACTCAGCTAAACAATATCGAGTCCGGCGGGCCCGCGTTGTCGCGGGTAAGTGCCGTCGTTGTGGGAGTGGTGCCGGCATGCCGGCACCACTCCCACAGGGACAGTACAACTTCTCTGCCAGGCTATTGCCGCTGCCGCACCGCTTCGAACAAAGTGACGCCAGCAGCAACCGAGACATTGAGGCTTTCGATATCGCCGGGCATCGGAATCTTGACCAATCCGTCGCAATGTTCTCGCGTCAGCCGACGCAAGCCGTCGGCTTCGCCACCCAGCACCAGCGCCACGTTGCCGCGCAGGTCGATGGAATACAGCGAAGCGTCGGCTTCGCCTGCCAAACCATATATCCACACGCCCAACTGCTGCAGATCGCGCAGGCAGCGCGAAAGATTGGTAACCGACACCACCGGAATCCGGTCCGCCGCGCCCGCCGAGGTCTTGCGAACAGTGGCATTGAGGGTGGCTGACTTGTCCTTGGGAATCACCACGGCCGTTACGCCCGCCGCAGCCGCACTGCGCAGGCAGGCGCCCAGGTTATGCGGATCCTGTACACCATCCAGCACCAGCAGCAACGCCTTGCCTTCGGCGGCCTCCACCAGTCCTTGAAGTTCGTTTTCGTCCCACGTCCTGGCAGCGGCATAGCGGGCGGCGACGCCCTGGTGCCGCACGGAGCCACCGACGCCATCCAATGCCTGCCCGGTGACCCGGCGCACCTCGATACCTTTGCGGCGCGCGTTCTCTTCGATTTCGGTCAGGCGCGCATTCTTGCTGCCGCCTTCCACCAAGACTTCACGCACGTTCTCGGCATCGTTTTCGATGGCCGATGCCACCGCGTTGACGCCGACGATCCACTGGCTTTGTTTGCTCATTAGGGGACTTATGAAAGATGGACGAAAGGTTTTTGTAGGAGCGGCCTCCCGGCCGCGAGCTCTTCGCTTCTATCGCGATCTGACAGAAAAAGCTCGCGCCTGGACGGCGCTCCTACGGAATGGGTGTATCAGTACTTCTGCTTCTTGCGCTTGACCGGTTGTCCGCGTGGCGGCAGTTCGGCGACTTCGACTTCCTTCTCGTTCACCAGCTTGAAGTCGATCTTGCGTTCTTCGAGGCTGGCTTTCAGCACGACGATTCGCACCCGGTCGCCCAGGCGGAACTGCATGCCGCGGCGTTCGCCCGACAATGTCTTGCGGATAGGATCAAAGTGGTAGTAATCGTGTGGCAGCTGGGTCACGTGCACCAGCCCGTTGACCTTGGATTGATCCAGTTCGACAAATAACCCGAAACTGGTCACCCCACTGATCACACCATCGAACTGGCCGCCGACGTGCTGTTCCATCCATGCGGCGCGGTAGCGTTCGTCCACTTCTCGCTCGGCCTCATCGGCGCGCCGGGCGCGTTCCGAACATTGCAGCGCCAGTGCCGCCATCTGATGTTGCGCATATGGCGCATTCTGCGGCTTGCCGCCCGCCAGCACATGCTTGATGGCGCGGTGCACCAGCAGATCAGGATAACGGCGGATCGGCGAAGTGAAGTGCGCATAGGATTCCAGCGCCAAGCCGAAGTGGCCGATGTTGTCGGGCGTATACACGGCCAGGCTCTGGCTGCGCAGCACGACCGACTCCAGTAACGCGACATCGGGACGTTCGCGGATTTTCTTCAGCAGCTGCGTGAAATCGCGTGGCTGCACCTTGCTCCACGGCGGCATGCTCAGCTTGAATTCCTTCAGGAACTCCAGCAGGTCGGCGTACTTGGACTCCGGCGGCCGATCATGCACGCGGTAAGGCGCCGGAATGTTCGCTGCGAGCAGATACTTGGCTGCTTCCACATTCGCCGCGATCATGCATTCTTCAATCAACTTGTGCGCATCGTTGCGCGGCATCATGCCGGCCTGAGTGACTTCACCCCGGTTGTCCAGCACGAAGCGCACTTCCGAGGTCTCGAACTCGATCGCACCGCGCTTTTCCCGCGCTTTGGCCAGCAATTGATAGAGCTCATACAGGCGATCGACCTGCGGCAACTGCTTGCCGATGGCTTCACGCGTTTCGGCGTCGTTCTCGCCTACCGCTTTCCATACCTGATCGTAGGTCAGGCGCGCGTGCGAGCGCATCACCGCTTCGTAGAACTTGGACTGGACGACTTCGCCTTCGTTGTTCACCTGCATGTCGCAGACGAAACACACGCGGTCCACCTGCGGATTCAGCGAGCAGATGCCGTTGGAAAGCGTCTCCGGCAGCATCGGCACCACGAAGCCGGGGAAGTACACCGAGGTGGCGCGCTTCTGCGCTTCGTCGTCCAACGGCGTGCCGGGTTTCACGTAGTGCGAGACATCCGCGATGGCGACCACCAGGCGATAACCCTGGCGGTTCTTCACTCGGAAGCCTTGGCGATTGCTTTCGCAATACACCGCGTCGTCGAAATCCTTGGCGTCGGCGCCGTCGATCGTGACCAGCGGCAGGTCGCGCAGATCAACGCGCCCAGCAATCATGTTTTCTTCAACGACCAGCGGCACCGCGGCGGCCTGGTCCAGCACTTCCTGCGGGAACTCGTGCGGTATCTCGTGGCCATGGATGGCCGCTTCCACCACCAGCGATGGGGTCAGCTTGTCACCGAGCACCGCGATGATCTTGCCGATCGGAGGGCGCCGGGTATCTGGCGGCATGGTCAGTTCACAGACCACCAGTTGGCCATCACGCGCGCCGCCCGTGGCGTCCGGCGGAATCTGCACGTTGCGCTGTATGCGCTTGTCGTCCGGCACCAGGTAGGCGATGCCGGCCTCGAAGCTGAAGCGGCCGATCAGGCGCGACAGCCCGCGTTCCAGCACGCGCGCGATGCTGCCCTCACGACGACCGCGGCGGTCCACCCCGGTAACGTTGGCCAACGCACGGTCTCCGTGCATGACCTTGCGCATCTCGTACGGCGGCAGGAACAAATCGTCGCCGCCCGCCTCCGGGCGCAGGAAGCCGAAGCCATCCGGATTGGCGATCACCACGCCGGCAATCAGGTCGGTATGTTGAACGGGCGCAAAGCCGCCACGGCGGTTCTGCACCAGTTGGCCGTCGCGCACCATTGCACCCAGGCGCTTGTTCAAGGCTTCAAAGCGGTCGGGCGCGGTCAGATCAAGCTTTGCCGCCAAATCTTCCGCGGTCTGCGGGCCCTCGGAAATTTCCAGTGTGGCGAGGATTGCTTCACGGCTGGCGATGGGATCGGCGTAGCGCTCGGCTTCGCGCGAGGCATACGGATCGGTGAATGCGCCGCCGCGTGGCGAGGCCTGACGCGGCGCCGCGCCGCGGGGTGTGGCAGAGCGGTTTCCGCGTGCCGGTTTGGTGGCGGGCAGATCAGGCATCCACGGCGGCAGC
This sequence comes from Pseudoxanthomonas sp. CCNWLY206-1, assembly GCF_039710385.1. Taxonomy (NCBI): domain Bacteria; kingdom Pseudomonadati; phylum Pseudomonadota; class Gammaproteobacteria; order Lysobacterales; family Lysobacteraceae; genus Pseudoxanthomonas; species Pseudoxanthomonas sp. CCNWLY206-1. The sequence continues at coordinate 123,686 of NZ_JBDKXI010000002.1, forward strand.
TTCGACTTGGGCGCTGCTCCAGGTTTGCCGGGCTTGCCCTGCTTGGTGGCTTTGCTCTTAGGGTTGGAGCGGGTGTCCGCACCTGGCGGGGTCTTGCCGGCGCCGGATTTGCCGGAACCTTTGGTTGGTTTTGTAGTCATGCGGGCATGGTACACCCGGCCTGAACACTGCCACGTGCAAAAGCGTTGACAATCATCCGTGCAACTCTCAAAATGCGCCCCGCACCTGCCCAGGTGGCGGAATTGGTAGACGCACTAGCTTCAGGTGCTAGCGGGGGCAACTTCGTGGAGGTTCGAGTCCTCTTCTGGGCACCATCTGATAGATCGTGAAGGCCACCATGGATTCACTGGATGATTAAAAACCCCGCTTTGGCGGGGTTTTTTGTTTCCGGTGTTACGCCCCGGCGCAGTGTTTGAGAACGCGGCAGGTAGAATTGCCGACAGGATTCCACTGTGAACGAAACGTCTTCTGATGACCGAAACCATCCGCCCCACTTTCCACGGCTTTGAGCAGATACCGCTGCGCGAGTACGCCGAACGCGCCTATCTCGACTACTCGATGTACGTGGTGCTGGACCGCGCATTGCCTTTCATCGGCGATGGGCTGAAGCCGGTACAACGCCGCATCATCTATTCGATGAGCGAGCTGGGCCTCAACGCCGGAGCCAAGCCGAAGAAATCGGCGCGCACCGTGGGCGACGTGATCGGTAAGTTCCATCCGCACGGCGACAGCGCGTGCTACGAAGCGCTGGTGCTGATGGCGCAGCCGTTCTCGTACCGCTATCCGCTGATCGAAGGCCAGGGCAACTTCGGTTCGCCTGACGATCCGAAATCGTTCGCGGCCATGCGCTACACCGAATCCAAGTTGACGCCCATCGCAGAGGTTTTGCTTGGCGAGCTCGCTCAGGGCACCGCGGATTGGACACCCAATTTCGACGGCACCCTGGAAGAGCCAACCTGGCTCCCATCACGGCTACCGCACTTGCTGCTCAACGGCACCACCGGCATTGCCGTGGGCATGGCGACGGACGTGCCGCCGCATAATCTCAATGAGATCGTCAGCGCTTGCATCCGGCTGCTGGACGACCCGAACGCCACCGTCGCCGACCTGTGCGAACACGTGCGCGGACCGGACTATCCGACCACGGCCGAGATCATCACGCCGGCGGCGGATCTGCTCAACATGTACCAGACCGGCAACGGCAGCGTGCGGGCGCGCGCTACGTTCCTGAAGGAAAACAGCAACATCGTCATCAACGCCTTGCCCTACCAGGTGTCGCCATCCAAGGTGATCGAGCAGATCGCCATGCAGATGCGCGCGAAGAAGCTGCCCTGGCTGGAAGATATCCGCGACGAATCCGACCATGCCAACCCGGTGCGGGTGGTGCTGATTCCGCGCTCCAACCGCGTGGATGCCGAACAGCTGATGGGCCATCTGTTCGCCACCACCGACCTGGAAAAAAGCTATCGCATCAACCTGAATATCATCGGCCTGGATGGGCGGCCGCAGGTCAAGAACCTCAAGGCACTGTTGGCCGAATGGCTGGTGTTCCGCACCGATACGGTGACGCGCCGCCTGAAGCATCGCCTGGACAAGGTGGAGCGACGCCTGCACCTGTTGGAAGGCTTGCTGGTGGCTTTCCTCAACCTGGATGAAGTGATCCGCATCATTCGCAGCGAGGACGAACCCAAGCCGGCATTGATCGCCCGCTTCAAGCTGAGCGAAGAGCAGGCCGACTACATCCTGGACACCAGGCTGAAGCAGCTGGCGCGCCTGGAGGAAATGAAGATCCGCGGCGAACAGGATGAACTGGCCGCCGAACGTGAAAAGCTGATCGCCATATTGGATTCCAAGACCAAACTGAAAAAGCTGATCAAGGACGAACTGACCGCCGACGCCAAGAAGTTCGGCGACGCGCGCCGCTCGCCACTGGTGGAGCGCGGCGCCGCGCAGGCGCTGGACGAGACCGAACTGGTCGCCAGCGAACCGATGACCGTGGTGGTGTCGGAAAAAGGCTGGGTACGCGCCGCGAAGGGCCACGATGTGGATGCCGCCACGCTGTCGTATCGCGAAGGTGATGGCTTGCTGGCCGCCGTACGCAGCCGCAGTACGCAACAAGTCGCATTCCTGGATTCGGAGGGCCGCAGCTACTCCACCGCCGTGCACACGTTGCCATCGGCCCGCGGCAATGGCGAACCTTTGACGGGACGCTTCTCGCCCGCCGCCGGCGCGTCGTTCCAGGCGGCGGTCAGTGGCGACAACGATGCGCGTTTCGTACTGGCTTCCTCGCACGGCTATGGTTTCGTCACCCGCTTCGAGAACCTGACCAGCCGCCAGAAAGCCGGCAAGACCATGCTGAACCTGACCCCCGGCGCCAAGGTGCTGCAGCCGGCACAGGTGACCCGCACCGATGCCGATCGCATCGTGGCGGTGACCAGCGCCGGCCACCTGCTGGCTTTCCCCATCAGCGACTTGCCGGAACTCGACAAGGGCAAAGGCAACAAGATCATCGAGATTCCGAAAGCCAAGCTGGGAACCGAGCACGTAGTCGCCATTGCATCGGTATCGCCCGGAAATACGCTGTTGGTGAAGAGCGGTCAGCGCACCATGTCGCTGTCGTTCAAGGACCTGGATGCGTATGTGGGGGCGCGGGCGAGTCGGGGGGGATTGTTGCCTAGGGGGTGGCAGAAGGTGGACGGGCTGGATATCCAGTAGTCGGGTATTCGCCATCTGGGCGCGCTGCGGCGCGTTCGGGATCCTCTCAGCCACGCGTTATGGTGGCGCGGCAGAAGGTGGACGGGCTGGATATTCAGTAGCTGGATATCCGGTAGTTCACCATCCGGACGCGCTGTGGCGCGTTTGTGACCTCATCAGTCACACGCTATGGAGCCGCGGATTCTCAGTAGCTCGCCTTCCGGGATTTCGAGAATTGAGAATAGGAAATCGATAGGGAAGCACTAGAGTGTTCGTATCGAATAGTCACTCAACATTGGATCCATCGTCATCCCGGCGCACGTCGCCGGAAAGATGTGCCACTCAGCCGTCGTCCGGCATCGGGCGATGCCGAATTGTTTTGTAGGAATCTTAGAAGCGAGAGCTCGCGCAGAGACGGCGCTCCTACGGTCATGAGCGATTTTTTTGCTTCTGACTTTGCTGTTGTAGGAGCGGCGTCCCGCCGCGAGCTCTCCCCCTACCGTCCCGTTAAATCAAAAGCTCGCGCCGGGACGGCGCTTCTACATCGTTTTCTTTCAGACCGGGACCTGGCGACTTTTCGCTACCAGGAGTGCAAGTCACTGGGTGCCGGCGTGTGCCGGGATGACGAACCTTTCACAGGTGTGCGGAAGATCTCGTAGTCAGCGTACTTGGACGCGCTGCCGCGGGTTCTCCTTCCCTTTTAGCTGCGCGCCACGCGGCGCGCGATGCGCTCACGTCGGGCCCGATTTCCCTGCGATTTTTGCCGTCAGGTAATTCTCCATACCCAGTCGCTTTATCAGGCTGAGCTGCTGCTCCAGCCAGTGCGCGTGGTCCTCCTCGGTGTCCTTGAGCTGGGTCAGCAGGATGTCGCGGCTGACGAAATCGCTGTGCTGTTCGCAAAGCGCGATGCCCTTGGCCAGGTTCGCGCGGACTTCATACTCCACCTCCAGGTCCCGCTGCAGCATCTCTTCGACGGTATGTCCCGCGCGAAACGGCGTCGGGCTCATGTCCGGGTCGCCTTCCAGAAACAGGATGCGTCGCAACAGCGCATCGGCATGCTCGGTTTCTTCCTGCATTTCGTGGTCGATGCGCGCGTATAAGGCCGGTATCCCCAGATCGTCATACCGACGCGAATGGATGAAGTACTGATCGCGCGCAGCCAGCTCGCCGCGCAGCAGCTGCTTCAGGTATTCGATGACTTCGGGATGGCCTTTCATAGCGGCAACTTTGGTAGCGGGGCCTGCATGGTGCCCTACTCCCATCCGGGATGACCTAATCAGAATCAATCTCAGTTGTATTGGCAAACCGGAGCGTCACGACTTCGTGGAATAATTCGCGCCAGGCGGCCTTCGCGCCCGGCTATGGATACGTGCATGTTCATCTGGATCAAGCGCCTGCTGTGGGTGCTCTTGCTGTTGATCGCTATCCTCGTGGTGGCAGTGACGCTGCTGTTGCGCGGCAGCCTGCCATCGCTGGACGGCGAAACCACGTTGCCGGGGCTGAACGGAGCGGTCACGATCCAGCGTGATTCCAATGGCGTAGTGACCATAGATGCCGCCAACGAGGCCGACGCCCTGCGCGCATTGGGATACGTGCACGCGCAGGAGCGCTATTTCGAAATGGACCTGATGCGCCGCACCTCAGCTGGTGAACTTGCGGAGTTGTTCGGCCCTATCGCCGTCGACCTGGACAAAAAGCGCCGTGTGCATCGCCTCCGCGCACGCGTGACCCAGCAACTGCAGGACTTCACCGGCGAGAAGATGCCGCAATTGCAGGCCTATGCAGACGGCGTCAATGCAGGGTTGGACGATTTGCGTACACGTCCCTGGCCCTACCTGTTGCTCCAGCAACCCCCGCGGCGATGGGACGTGGTGGATTCAGCGCTAACCGGCTATGCGATGTACTTCGATCTACAGGATTCGGAGAACACCCGGGAGTTGGCGCTGTGGAAAATCCGCCAGCACGTCCCGCCCGCCTTGGCCAGTCTGCTGGTACATGACGGCACTGAATGGGATGCGCCGATGTTCGGCCAACCGCGCGGCAACGCCAAGCTGCCGGCATTGGAGCAAGTGGATCTACGCAAACTGCCGATGCCGAAATCCGATACGCACCGCAGCCTGGCGGACAAAGGCACGCCTGGAAGCAACAACTGGGCGGTCGCTGGTGCGCTGACCAAGGACGGGCGCGCCATCGTGGCCGACGACATGCACCTGGGGTTGCGCGCGCCGAACATCTGGTTCCGTGCGCGCCTGCGCTACCCGGATGCACGCGCGCCCGGCGGCCAGGTGGATGTTTCCGGCGTTACCCTGCCCGGCCTGCCGGCGGTGATCGTCGGCAGCAATGGGCACGTGGCCTGGGGTTTCACCAACAGTTATGCCGATACCGCTGACTGGTACCCCGTGCGCCCCTGCGTAAATGAAGATGTAGCAGCGGATACCTGCGACCGTGTGACGCGTCACGCGGAAACCATCGGCGTCGCGGGCGCCGATGCAGTGCCTTTCGAGGTGGTGGAAACCGCTTACGGTCCGATCTTGCATGAGCGCTTGGGCGATATGCCTGCACTCGCCCTGCGCTGGACGGCGCACCTGCCCGGCGCTCTCAACTTCGAACTGGCGGATCTGGCGAATGCCAGCGATCTGGGCTCCGCGCTGGCTGTGGCCGAACGCACCGCGATACCCGCCCAGAACCTGGTGATCGGCGACCGCAATGGCGAAATCGCCTGGCGCATTCTCGGCCCGCTGCCGGTGCGCTCCGGCCGTTGCGCCAGAAACCCGCCTCTGTCGGCGATCGCTTCCGCTCAAGGGGAGGACGCCGCCACAGCGCTCTCCAGCATCCGGCGCGAGTCTTGCTATCAGTGGAGCATCTCCACTGATGTATCGCCGGTACTGCGGCGGCCCAGCCAGCACCGCCTGTGGACCGCCAATGCGCGGGTCGTCGACGACGCCGGATTGAGCGTGCTGGGTGACGGCGGCTACGCCCTGGGTGCGCGCGCGAAGCAGATCCGCGATGGGCTCTTCGCGAAAAACCAGTTCGCCGAGAAAGAACTGCTCGCCATTCAACTGGACGACCGTGCGGTATTCCTGAAACGGTGGTGGCAGCTGCTACAGGACCAGGCTAAGAAGAATGGCGATGCGACCGCTGTGCGCGCGCTGGCGACCGCTGGCCACAAGTGGGAGGGTCGGGCCAGCACCGAATCGGTGAGCTTCCGCCTGGTTCGTGCATGGCGGTTAGCCGTGCACGCGCGCATCGCCGACGGCCTGACCGCGCCCGCGCAGGCGGCGCTTGGCGACGGGTTCGTCATGCCTGATTTGCCGCAGTTGGAAGGCGTGGTATGGCCGCTGCTGCAACAACGCCCCGAACACCTGCTGTCGCGCCGTTATCCCACCTGGGACGCGCTGCTGGAGGATGCCGCCAAGGAAGTTCGCGACGAACTGATGGAACATGACCCGCTGGAACAGCGCACTTGGGGCGAACGCAATACGGCAAAGATCTGCCATCCGTTATCCAACGCTCTGCCCGATTTTCTAAGAAGCACGTTGTGCATGCCTTCGGAGCCGCTGGCTGGCGATGGCGCCATGCCACGCGTGCAGGGACCGGCATTCGGCGCGTCGGAACGAATGGTGGTGTCGCCTGGTCACGAGGCCGACGGCATCCTGCATATGCCTGGCGGCCAGAGCGGTCATCCGCTGTCGCCGTTCTGGGGCGCAGGCCATGACGATTGGGTGCATGCCCGGCCGACGCCTTTCCTGCCGGGCAAGGCGGAGTACGTGTTGACGCTGAAACCGTAAGCCCGACATCGCTCTTGGTAGGAGCGGCGTCCCGCCGCGAGCTCTTCCCGCCGCATCGCGGTAAAAGCCAAGGACGACTGAAGCCCGACTGTTCACCATCTGCACGCGCTGCGGCGCGCTCATGATCTCGCACACCGAAGGGCTATCGAGGCGCGGAGCGGCGGGACGCCGCGGGCTCTTCATTGCTATCGCGATCTGACGCGAAGAGCTCGCGGCGGGACGCCGCTCCTACATGTATGTACCGCTTACAACGCTGCGTTATGTACACCCGCTATCGCGCGGCCAGATGGATCCGCTGCCGCGGCGAAACTCGCATCCCAGGCGATTGCCGCCGGTGACGAGCATGCGATCGACTTGCCGCCGGGCACCGTTTCCGCACACGCCTGCCCGGGATAGAACTGCTCGAACAAGCTACGGTAGTAATACGCTTCCTTGGTCAGTGGCGGATTGATCGGGAAACGCTTGTCGGCGGCCGCCAGTTCGCGGTCGCTGACCTGGGCTTCAGCGTGCGCTTTCAGGCCATCGATCCAGCCGTAGCCCACGCCGTCGCTGAACTGCTCTTTCTGCCGCCAAAGGATGGAATCGGGCAGATAGCCTTCGAAGGCCTCGCGCAGCACGGCTTTCTCGATGCCTCTTTTCCCGCCGCGGCTCTTGTCGATCATCTTTTCCTGCGCATCCATCTTCATCGCGACATCCAGGAACTCCACATCCAGGAACGGCACCCGTGGCTCCACGCCCCAGGCCATCATCGACTTGTTGGCTCGCAGGCAATCGTAGTTGTAGAGCGCGTCCAGTTTGCGCACGAGTTCCTCATGGAATTCACGCGCATTCGGCGCTTTGTGGAAATACAGATAACCACCGAAGATTTCGTCCGAACCTTCGCCGGACAACACCATCTTCACTCCCATCGCCTTGATGCGACGCGCCAACAGGTACATCGGCGTGGATGCACGGATCGTGGTGACGTCGTAGGTCTCGATATGGCGAATCACTTCCGGCAAGGCATCCAGCCCTTCTTCGAACGTGTACTCAAAACCGTGGTGCACCGTGCCCAGCGACTCGGCGGCGATGGCGGCAGCAGCCAGATCGGGCGAGCCTTTCAGGCCGATGGCGAAGGAATGCAGGCGCGGCCACCAGGCCTCGGAAGTATCGTCGTCCTCCACGCGCTTGCGGGCGAAGCGTGCGGCAACGGCCGCGACCAGTGACGAATCCAGCCCCCCCGACAACAAGACGCCATACGGCACGTCGGTCATCAGCTGCCGATGCACGGCACGTTCGAATGCTTCGCGCAATTCCTGCTTGCTTACCTCGACGTCCTGCACGGCCGCGTAATCGCGCCAGGCTTTACGGTAGTACTGCTTCAGTTCACGCGTGCTGCTGTCGTAGTAATGCCCAGGTGGAAACTGCGATACGTCGGCGCATAAACTCGCCAGGGCTTTCATTTCGGAAGCAACGCATAGGCGCCCTTCGCGGTCGTGCCCCCAGTACAACGGGCAAACACCCATCGGATCGCGCGCGATCAGGAAGCGCTGCTTCGCGGCATCCCAGAGTGCGAACGCGAAAATACCGTTGAGCCGGTTGAGAAAGGAGTCCGGCGTGTCTTCGCGGTACAGCGCATTGATTACTTCGCAATCCGAGCCAGTCTGAAAGGCATAAGGCTGCGCCAGCTCTTTCTTCAACTCGCGGTGGTTGTAGATTTCGCCGTTGACGGCCAGCACCAGTTCGCCATCGGCCGAGCGCAGCGGCTGCGAGCCGCCGGCCGGGTCGACGATAGCCAGACGCTCATGCACCAGGATGGCGGCATCATCGATATAGACTCCGCTCCAATCGGGACCGCGATGGCGTTGCCGCTGGGAAAGCTCCAGCGCCTGCCGTCGCAGGGTTCTTAGATCGTCGCCGGATTGCAGGCCGAAGATGCCGAAAATGGAACACATGTGGGGATAGCTCCTGAGAATGATGGATTGGTCGTGGTTCGGTCTTGATATCGCGCTTCCGGCCCAGAAACAAAAAACCCGCATCGTGGATGCGGGTTTTTCTGATCGCTCGGCTGGTTACTTCTTGCCTAGTCGCAGACCCGCATCGGCCGCGCACGATTATTCGCACGCGCATTATTGCGGCGGTTCGAATTAATCAGAGCATCGGCGGGAAAACGGAGCATGGGGGTGAACCTAACCGGTTTCCTGGGCGGCTGGCAAGCACTTTCTGCGCATGTGCGACCTACAGACGAAACCCGCCGCTTAGTTTCTTATGCAACGAACCGGTGCGCGACTTCCGAATTGGCAAGTGTCTCTCAGGGAACGATCAGCAGGCGCTGAACCAATGCCTGATACAGCCCCGGAAGCGCCTCCAGATCGGCAATGGCAATGTTTTCGTCCACCTTGTGGATGCTGGCATTGACCGGCCCTACTTCGATGCACTCGGCGCCCAGGGGCGCGATGAAGCGCGCGTCGGACGTGCCGCCGGCAGTGCTCTCTTCCGGAGGCGACCCGGAGAGTTCGGCCAGCACCTGCCGTGCGGTCGCGCGCAGATGGCCCTCCGGCGTGTAGAAGGGCTCGCCGCCGCGGTGCCAGGCCACGGTGTAGTCGAGGCCGTGCTTGTCGAAGATCGCCTCGATCTCTTTTTCCAATTGCTCGGCCTGCCAGCTGGGATTGAAGCGCAGGTTGAACACCACGTGCAGCTCCCCGGGGATGACATTGCTGGCGCCGGTACCGGAATGGAGGTTGGAAATCTGCAAGCTGGTGGGAGGAAATGTTTCGTAGCCCTCGTCCCATTGGCGGGTAACCAGCTCGCCCAGCGCAGGTATGGCCTTGTGGATGGGGTTGAGCGCCTTGTGCGGATACGCCACGTGGCCTTGCACACCACGAACATGCAGCGTACCGGTCAGCGTGCCGCGGCGTCCGACACGCAACAGATCGCCAAGTTTTTCCTTCGATGAAGGCTCACCGGTAATGCACCAGTCGATGCGCTGGCCTCGCTCGCGAAATGCCTCCGCAACCAGCTTCACGCCGTCGAGCGCATCGCCTTCTTCGTCCGAGGTGACCAGCAATGCCACTGTGCCCGGATGATCCGGATGCGCATCGACGAACCGCTCCAATGCGATCGTGCAGGCGGCCACGCTGCATTTCATATCGGCGGTGCCCCGCCCGTACAACACACCGTCGCGCACTGTCGGTACGAATGGGTCGCTGGTCCAGGCATGCAATGGTCCCGGTGGCACCACGTCGGTATGTCCCAGCAATACCAGCACCGGCGCACCATTGCCGTGCGTGGCCCAGAGATTGTCGACGTCGCCGAAACGCAGGTGCTCGCATTGGAATCCCGCCTGCTGCAAGCGTTTGGCGATCACTTGCTGGCAGCCTGCATCGTCCGGGGTAATGGAATGGCGGCGTAGTAGTTCGCTGGACAGCTCAACGACATCGCTCATGCGCCCACTCCAAACAGTTTCTTGAAACCATTGTCGCTGAAGCCCTGTGAAAACCGATCGTCACCCGTGATCACTACCGGACGCCGGATCAATTGAGGATATTCCTTCAACAGCAACTTCCACTCCGCATCCGAGCCGGGCGTCTTGCGGTTCTCGGGCAACTGGCGCCAGGTGGTGGAGGATTTGTTGATCAAAGCGTCCCAACCACCCGCATGCAGCGCCCAGGCTGACAGCGTCTCGGGTGTCTGTCTGTTGTCGCGGTAGTCGATGAAATCATGTTCGACACCGAACCGGTCCAGCCACTTGGTGGCTTTCTTGCAGGTGTCGCAGTTCTTCAGGCCGTAGAGGGTGGTCATATCTACTTTTCTTTTTCCTATCGCCGTCATCCCGCGAAGACGGGGGATGACGAGGAAGATCCTAATCCGCCAACCCGCGCAGCAGTTCGTTGACGCTGGTCTTGCTGCGCGTCTTCTCATCTACCTGCTTCACGATGACGGCGCAGTACAACGAATACTTGCCGTCGGCGGATGGCAGTGATCCGGACACCACCACGCTGCCTGGCGGCACGTAGCCGTAGCTGATTTCACCAGTGGCGCGGTTATAGATGCGAGTGGACTGGCCCAGGAACACGCCCATGCCAATCACGCTGTGATGGCCGACCACCACGCCTTCCACTACCTCCGACCGTGCGCCGATGAAGCAATGGTCTTCGATGATGGTCGGTGATGCCTGCAGCGGCTCCAACACACCGCCGATACCCGCGCCGCCGGACAGATGACAGTGCTTGCCGATCTGCGCGCAGGATCCCACCGTCGCCCACGTATCCACCATGGTGCCTTCGCCAACATACGCACCGATGTTGACGAAGCTGGGCATCAGTACGACGTCCTTGCCGAAGTACGTGCCACGCCGCGCCACCGCACCGGGCACCACACGGACGCCCGCCTTGCGGAACTCAGCCTCGCCATAACCTTCGAAACGGGCCGGGATCTTGTCCCAGAATGGTGCAGGCTGCGCTTCGATCACGGCCATGTCGTTGACGCGGAAATACAGCAGCACCGCCTTCTTCAACCATTCGTTGACCTTCCAGCCACCCTGCCCATCCGGCTCCGCGACGCGGAATGCTCCGCTCTCCAGGCCTCCGATCACCTGCTCCACCGCTGGCCGGACAGTGACTTCGGTTTCATCCGGCGTCAGCTCGGCTCGGCGCTCGAAAGCGCTTTCGATAGCGGGCTTCAACAGCTCGGACTTCAACGGCTCGGTGGGCGTGGTTTGCTCGGTCATCAATCCTTATTCCTGATCAGGTGGGGTTGTCTAGGCTGGCGCGCAATGCGATCTGCAAAGCCTGCTGTTGGGCTTCGTCGATGATCGGCAGGTCGCGCTCATCGGTAATCTGGAAAATGTCTTCGGCTCGTTCACCGAAGGTGGCGATACGCGCATCGTGCACACGCAGGCGCATGCCGCGCAGCACTTGCGCCACGTCCGACAAGAGACCCGGCCGGTCGGGCGCAACCAGGCTCAACACGGTGCGGCGTCCATCCGGAGTGGCACCAAATTCGATGCGCGGTGCGAAGCGAAAATGCTTGAGTTGCCGGGGTATTGCGCGGCGCGATGTACGGACACGATCCAGCGGGCCATCCAGAGCGTCACTCAACGATTGTTCGATTTCCGCGGGCACGCGTGGCGCATAGCTGTCAGTGGGCAATACCTCGAAGGTATCGAAGATGGTCGCGTTGGGGCCTACCAGCACGCGCGCCTGATGGATGGCGAAACCTTTCCTGTCCAGCGTGGCCAGGATGGCCGCGAACAGTCCGTCGCGGTCTGGCGAATACACGAACACCTCCATCGCGTTCGCATCGTCGCCGATATGTCGCGCGCGGACGCGCGTTTCACCGGCCTCGGCGCCGCGAATGGCGGTCGCCTGCCAGGCAAGTTGTTCCGGGCGGAAACGCAGGAAGCTTTCGTCCGGCATGGCGGTGAACAAAGCGTCCGCTTTGGCGGCATCCACGCCTTGGATCTTCAGCAATGCCTTTACCGCATCGCGTGCTTCGGCCAGGCGTTCGCCCACCGCGACGGGATGCTCCAGCCCTTCACGCAACACCCGACGTGCTGCGAAGTAGAGATCGGCTAGCAGCCGGTCTTTCCACGCGTTCCAGAGCTTGGGGCTGGTGCCTGCGATGTCGGCGCAGGTCAACAAGTACAAGTAGTCCAGGCGTTCGCGGTCTTTCACCAACGCAGCGAAGGCACGGATGACTTCCGGGTCGGAAATGTCCTGCTTCTGCGCGGTGACCGACATGCGCAGATGCTGTTCGACCAACCACGCCACCAGTTCGTTGTCCGACTCGCTCAAGCCATGGGCCGTGCAGAACTCACGCGCATCGACCGCACCCAGTTCCGAATGGTCGCCGCCGCGGCCCTTGGCTATGTCGTGGAATAAACCGGCCAATAGCAGCAATTCCGGTTTGCGCAGACGCGGCCAGACCTCATGAGCGATGGAGAAACGCTCGTCCGCTCGTCCGGACGCGAAGGCCGCGATATTGCGCAACACCATCAGCGTGTGCTGATCGACGGTGTACACGTGGAATAGATCGAACTGCATGCGGCCGGACACCCGCGCGAACGCCGGTATCCATTGGCCCAGCACGCCAAGACGGGCCATGCGTGTCAGCGTTTCCACGGCACGTGGACCACGCAGCAACGCCATGAACGCGCCGCGCTGCACGGCGGTAGCCACTTCGAATGAGGGCAGCTTCAGCAGCGACTCCGCCAGTGCGCGCGCGGTGCGCGAGTGCAATCCGCGCACCTGCGGATGCGCCGCCCACATGGCGAAAAGAGCGAAGACCTGCGAGACGTCAGCGTTCGGCCAACCCGGGTCGCGCGCCGCCAAATAGCCGCGGCGAAGTGCGAAGGCTTCGTCCAGCGGCTCGGGCAAGGCCTCGCCGTCGAACTGTTCTTCGAAACGTTGCAGCAGGCGATCGCTGATCCGGCGCACGATGGCGGCGCTGCGGTAGAAACCCTGCATCATTTTCTCGACGCCCAGGTTCTCCGCGTCGTCGGCGAAGCCGAGGCGTTCGGCCAGGGTCTTCTGGTAATCGAACCGCAGGCGCTCTTCCGGCCGGCCTGCAACCAGATGCAAACCGTAGCGCAAGCGGCCCAATGCGCTGCGTTCGCGCGACAACGCGGCAGCTTCGTCCGGGCCCAGGTGACCCATGCCTACCAGCGGTTCAAGATCGCGCACGCCAAAGGCGCGCAATGCCATCCAACCCAGCGTATGCAGATCGCGCAGGCCGCCGGGGCCGTCCTTGATGTTGGGTTCCAGATTGTCGGAGGTGTCGCCAAAACGCGCATGCCGGATGCGCAATTCTTCGCGCTTGGCGACAAAGAAATCACGCGGCGGCCAGATCCGTGCCGCGGCGATGGCATCGATCAGTGCGGCTTCGTCCTGCGCGTCGGCGACCAATGGTCGCGCTTCGATCAAAGCGGTCAAGACCGTTTGTTCGGCGGCAGTGGCGGCGGTGCATTCATCGGCCGATCGCACTGCATGGCTGATCGGCAGCCCCGCATCCCAAAGCACGGCGAAAAAACGCGCCAGCGAATCATGATGGGTTTGCTGCGCGTCGGCTTCCGCGAGTACCAGCAGATCGACATCCGACTGCGGAAACAGTTCGCCGCGTCCATAGCCGCCTACCGCGAACAACGCCATCGGCGCGTCATCCGGAACGCAGCGCGTCCATGCGTCCTTCAAAAGATGGTCGACGGCGCGCGCACGCAATGCCAGCAGCCGGTCCATGCTGTCATTCTGGTCGAATCGCTTTTCCAGGCGGGCGTCCGTATGCGCCAGCGAAACGCGCGCCGCCGCGGACCACGCAGGGTCATCCGCCGCCGACGGGCCGATGTCGGGCAGCCGCGGCGCGGAACCGTTCGCGGCTACGGAGGTGTTCACAGGTCGTTGTCGTCGCCGGGCACGCGGGTCAGTATCTCGACTCCGTCCTCGGTTACCGCCACGGTGTGCTCCCACTGCGCCGACAGCTTGCGATCCTTGGTGACCACGGTCCAACCGTCCGGCAGCACCTTGGTATGGCGGGCGCCCTCATTGATCATCGGCTCGATGGTGAAGGTCATGCCCGGCTTCAACAGCATGCCTTCACCCGGTCGGCCGTAGTGCAGTACTTGCGGTTCGTCGTGATAGACCTGGCCGATGCCGTGGCCGCAGTACTCGCGCACCACGCTGAAGCGCTGGGATTCGGCGAATTGCTGGATCGCATGGCCCACATCTCCCAGGGTCGCGCCCGGCTTGACCGCGCGGATACCGCGGAACATCGCCTCGCGGGTGGTTTCCACCAGCCGCTTGGCCATGACGGAGGGGGTGCCGACGTAGTACATACGGCTGGTGTCGCCGTGCCAGCCATCCTTGATCACGGTGACGTCGATATTGACGATGTCGCCGTCCTTCAGCACCTTGCCCTCGCTGGGAATGCCGTGGCAGATGACGTTGTTGACCGACGTACAGACCGTGGCCGGGAAGCCGCGATAACCCACGTTGGCGGGAATCGCCTTCTGCACGTTGACGATGTGATCGTGGCAGATACGGTCCAGTTCGGCGGTGGTGGCGCCCGGCTTCACGTGGGGCGCTACGACCTGCAGCACCTCGGCGGCCAAGCGGCCGGCGACGCGCATCTTTTCCAGGTCTTCGGGAGTTTTAAGAGTGATTGCCATGACGGGATTATCGCCTATTTCACGTCCTCAAGGCCCGCAACGTGGGGTTCTGGCCTCAAGATGCAAGCCCGAGGCATGCCCGGATATCAGATCCATTTCGTGGAAATTTGCGGCCGCCACCATCCCGGGGCTATAATTCCGCGGATTGGTCGGGCCCTCCCTACCAGCCGTTCACGTCGGACGACACCGACGAATCCACACCTGCTGCCACAACCCGTGCCGGGGTGCCTCTGAATTCGGAGGTTCGGTCACGGAAGCCGCAGGGAGGCCCAACCCCGGAACCACGCCCTCACCGGCAAACCGCCCTAACTCATTAAATGATCGGCGGTCGGTTCCTTTTCAGGAGTTCAAAGCAATGCCCCAAGTCACCATGCGCCAGATGCTGGAAGCCGGCGTCCATTTCGGCCACCAGACCCGTTACTGGAACCCGAAGATGGCTCCGTACATTTTCGGCGCCCGCGGCAAGATCCACATCATCAACCTCGAGAAGACCGTTCCGCTGTTCAACGACGCGATGAACTTCATCTCGGGCGTGGCCCAGAAGCGCGGCACCATGCTGTTCATCGGCACCAAGCGCAGCGCGCGCGATCCGATCAAGGAAGAAGCGATCCGCTGCGGCCAGCCGTACATGACCCAGCGCTGGCTGGGCGGCACGCTGACCAACTTCGCCACCGTGAAGAAGTCGGTCGCCCGCTTGAAGGAACTGGAAGCCGCCGAAACCGACGGTACCTTCGAGAAGCTGGTCAAGCACGAAGTGCTGAGCCTGCGTCGCGAACGCGACAAGCTGGAAGCCTCGCTGGGCGGCATCAAGGAAATGAACCGCCTGCCGGACGCGCTGTTCGTCATCGACATCGGCCATGAAGACATCGCCATCAAGGAAGCCAAGAAGCTCGGCATTCCGGTGATCGCGGTGGTCGACTCCAACTACGACCCGGCCCTGGTGGATTACCCCATCCCGGGCAACGACGACGCCATCCGTGCGGTGCAGCTGTATGCCCGCGCCGCTGCCGACGCCGTGCTGGAAGGCAAGGCCGCATCGCCGAATGCTGCCGTAGTACGCGAAGAAGAGTTCACCGAAGCTGGCGAAGACAAGGGCGCGCGCCGCGCACCTGCCAAGAAGGCTCCCGCCAAGAAGGCTGACGAAGCCGCACCGGCTGCCGAGTAATCGGCTTGCAATGCCGCCGCGCCATGCTGCGCGGCGGCTCATCATCCAGATGTAGGGCGGGTCTTGACCCGCCGCTATTTCAAGTTGGCGGGTCAAGACCCGCCCTACACCGCACAATGAGGTAATTCCCGTGGAAATCACTGCTTCCCTGGTCAAGGAACTGCGCGAGCGCACCGGCGCCGGCATGATGGAGTGCAAGAAGGCGCTCACCGAGAACAACGGCGACATCGACGTCGCGGCCGAGTGGCTGCGCAAGTCCGGCTTGGCCAAGGCCGACAAGAAGGCCGGCCGCGTGGCCGCCGAAGGCCGCATCGCGGTTGCCCAGAACGGCGGCAAGGCCGTGCTGGTGGAAATCAATTCCGAAACAGACTTCGTGGCCAAGGACGAGAACTTCCTGGCCTTCACGGAGGCCGTTGCCCAGGCTGCCCTCGCCTCTGGCTCCACAGACGTCGAAGCACTGAAAGCCGCCAAGCTGCCTTCCGGTGAAACCGTCGAGGAAGCCCGCGCCGCCGCTATCGCCAAGCTGGGCGAGAACATCCAGATCCGTCGCATGGCCACCGTAAACAGCACCAACAACGTCGCTGCCTACGTGCACGGCGGCAAGATCGGCGTGCTGATCGAAGTCAAGGGCGGCGACGCCGAACTGGCTCGCGGCCTGGCCATGCACGTGGCGGCCATGAACCCGCCGCACATCAAGGCTTCCGACGTTCCGGCCGATTTCGTGGCCAAGGAAAAGGAAATCGAACTGGCCAAGATGTCCGACAAGGACAAGAACAAGCCGGCCGACATCCTGGAGAAGATCATCAGCGGCAAGATCGCCAAGATCGTCAACGAAGTCACCCTGTACGGCCAGCCGTACGTGCTGGACACCAATCAGACGGTGGAAGCCGTACTGAAGGCCGCCGGCGCCGAAGTGGTCAGCAGCCAGCGCCTGGCCGTGGGCGAAGGCATCGAGAAGGTCGTGGAAGACTACGCTGCCGAAGTGATGAAGCAGGCCGGTCTGGCGTAAGCTCCATCGCTTCCCTGTTCTAAAAAAAAGCCGCGGGAATCCGCGGCTTTTTTTATTTCTGCAATCCGGCGCAGTTATTCCTTGGCCTGGAACACCACTTCCTCGTAAGGCTGGACCACCACCCAACCTTCGCCGGCAAACCGCAGCTGGATGCTCTCGCCTGAGCCACGCCCCAGCAAGGTGCCGAACGAAATATCAGTGACGATTTCCGGCGTCAGCCCGCCTGACCAGGCCACGGTGGCATTGGGATCGGTGAACACCGGACCGGACGCGGCCGAAACCGGCAACGTCAACGGCTCATAGTGCGAGCTGATGGCGACGATGCCGTGCCCGCTCAGGCGGACATTGAACAGGCCGCCTGACATCATGCCGGCCGCTTTGCGCATCATGGTGATCTTGCTTTCTATGCCTGACTCGATGGCCAGCACATCATTGCCGTTGACGAAGATCGCTTCGCCATCCAAGCGCAACAGCGTGACCTTCTTGCCTGCATCGGCCAGGTATACGCGGCCGTTGCCTTCCATCTTCATCAACTGCATGCCTTCGCCGCTGATCGCTTTCTTCAGCAGATTGCCCAGGCCTTGCTCCAGCACTCCCTGGCGGGTGAACTTGACGTTGCCGGTGCGCGCCACCATGGCACCGGCCTTGGCCCACACCAGGCCTTTGAGGCGCACCTCCAGCATATGGGGGCTTTCCAGTTCGAAGGCGTCGCCCCCGACATCCTTTTCTTTCGATGAAGCGAGGAATTCCTGCAGTGTTCGTATGGCCATATCCGCTTTCCGATGGTGGAGCCGCGCCGTTCGCGACGGCGGCGAATGTAACGGATTTCGATCACCACATGATGGCTGTCGTCCATCACCTCCAAGGACCAATGCGCCCGATGCGCATACCGGCTGGAAGCCGCCGGAAAGCGCATTGCAGCTAGGATAAGCGGATCCCGTGAACACCTGCTGGCCCGGCTCGGATAGAATTACAACGTTTACTCCCCGTCGAGATTGCCCATGACCGCGCCCCTAGTCTTTCGCCGCATCCTGCTCAAACTTTCCGGCGAGGCGCTGATGGGATCCGAGGACTACGGCATCGACCCCGCAGTGATCGGGCGCATTGCCCGCGAGATCATCGAAGCGCACGAGGCAGGTGCTGAGATCGCGCTGGTGATCGGCGGCGGCAATATCTTCCGAGGTGCAGGCCTCGCCGCCGGCGGCATGGACCGGGTCACCGGCGACCAGATGGGCATGCTCGCCACCGTCATCAATGCCCTGGCCATGCAGGATGCACTGGAAAAACTCGGCGCCAAGGTTCGCGTGATGAGCGCGATCAAGATAAACGACGTCTGCGAGGACTACATCCGCCGCCGTGCCGTACGGCACCTGGAAAAAGGCCGGATCGCAATCTTCGCCGCAGGCGTCGGCCAGCCTTTCTTCACCACCGACTCCGGCGCTGCCCTGCGCGCGATCGAGATCAATGCCGACTTGCTGCTGAAGGCCACCAAGGTGGACGGCGTCTACGACTGCGATCCGCGCAAGAATGCCGATGCCAAACGCTTCGACCAACTGACCTACGACGAAGTGCTCAACCGCAACCTCGAAGTCATGGACACCGCGGCTTTCGCTCTATGCCGCGACAGCGACCTGCCATTGCGCATCTACGACCTGACCGTACCCGGCAACCTGATGCGTATCCTGCGCGGCGAAAACGTCGGTACGCTGGTGAAGGGGCGCGACTGAGGGATGGGCGAAGGGTAAAGTCGGCCGCTTCGCGGCCTGCAAAGAGTGAAGCCGCTGCTGCTCTTCACCCTTAGCAGGTGGCGCAGCCACCGGTTTTCCAGCGCGCAAAGCGCGACTTCCCTCCCTTGTAATTGTGTCCGCCAGCCACCCGCGGCACTCTAGCCGCCATGGGACATGCTCACGGCGCTCACCATCACGGCCACGGCTCGGCGACTCGCGCCTTTGCGCTGGTCACGCTGATCAACCTGGCTTATACGGCCCTGGAAGCGGGCTACGGCTTCTACATCAACTCGTTGGCGCTGCTGTCCGACGCCCTGCATAACCTGGGCGACGTGCTGGGGTTGGGTTTGGCCTGGGCTGCCGCGGCGCTGGCACGGCGACGGCCGACCGGAAATCACACCTACGGCTGGCGCCGAGCCACCCTGCTCTCACCGTTGGCCAATGCCATTTTGCTGATGGTGTTCTCCGGCGCTTTGGGTTGGGAAGCGGTGCAACGCTTCAATGCCCCGCCGGGCATTCCGGCGGTGCCTGTGATGGCGGTGGCGGCTATCGGCATATTCGTCAATCTGGGGGCTGCCTGGCTGATGCGTGAAGGTCATGCCCACGATATGAACAAGCGGGGTGCTTTCCTGCACTTGATGGCCGACGCGGCAGTCTCGCTGGCCGCGGTTATCGCCGGTTTCGGAATGTGGCTGTTCGGTTGGCCCTGGCTGGATCCCGCGACAGCGCTGCTGATCGGGGTGGTGATCGCCGTAGGCACCTTCGGCTTGCTGCGTGACAGCTTCAACGCCGCCATGGATGCGGTGCCCTCCAATATCGACCAGGCGCAGGTCACTGCGTTCCTGGCCTCGCAACCGGGGGTGGACGCCGTCCACCACCTGCACATTTGGCCGTTGGGAGCAGGTGAGGTCGCCCTGACCGCTCACCTGGTGCGCCGGCAACCGGACGATAACGATGCCTTCATCGATGCGACCGTCCGCGAGTTGGACCAGCGCTTCGGGATCAATCACGCGACCCTGCAGATCGAGCGCGGCGCGCTCTGCGAGCACGATCTACACGATGCCGCGCCGCATCATTCGCATTGATCCATCGACGGCGGCCCGGCGGCCGGGAAAAGGCGTTTGGAAAAGGCCCGCCCATGAGTGAAACGCCCTATAATCGGGCGTTTAACGCCATGCAACGGAATTCGCGATGCTCAACGAAATCAAGAAAGACGCGCAGACGCGCATGACCAAGAGCATTGAGACGCTGCGCCATAACCTGACCAAGCTCCGTACCGGTCGCGCCAGCACGGCTTTGGTGGACCATCTGAAGGTCAATTATTACGGTTCGGATATGCCGCTCACGCAGGTCGCCAGCGTTGTCGTCAGCGACGCCCGCTCATTGACCATCACTCCGTGGGAAAAGCAGATGGTCTCGGCGGTCGAAAAAGCGATCCTGGCCTCGGACCTCGGGCTGACCCCCAATACCGCCGGCACCACGATCCGCATCAATATTCCCGCGCTGACCGAAGAACGCCGCAAGGAATTGTCCAAGCACGTGCACGGCGAAGGCGAAGAAGCCAAGGTCGCCATCCGCAATATCCGCCGCGACGCCAATCAGCAGGTCAAACAGCTGCTGAAGGACAAGCAGATCACCGAAGACGAAGAAAAGCGTACCGAAGACGAAATCCAGAAGCTGACCGATAAGTCAATCAAGGACGTGGATGACGTGGTCAAAGCCAAGGAACAGGAATTGATGGCGGTCTGAGGACTGCCATGTCGCCGGCCACGCAAAAAGCCGTCCCGCGCCACCTTGCCGTCATCATGGACGGTAACGGGCGCTGGGCCGAGCGCCGCAAGCGCCCGCGCGTCATCGGTCACCGTGCCGGGGCCCGGGCGGTCAACGTCTGCATCGATTTCTGCCTGGAACGGGGCATTGGCGCGCTGACCTTGTTTGCGTTCTCCAGCGAAAACTGGGGACGTCCCGAGGACGAAGTCGGGGCGCTGATGAAGCTCTTCCTCAACGCGCTCGACCGCGAGGTCGCGGAACTGGACCGCCGTGGCGTGCGCGTGCGTTTCATCGGTGAGCGTCAACGCTTTCCGGTCGACATCATTCAACGCATGACCGCGGCCGAGAAGCTCACGGCCGGCAACACGCGTCTGCACCTGACCATCGCGGCCAGCTACGGCGGGCGCCAGGACATCGTGCAGGCGACGCGCGCGATCGCCGCCGACGTAGCAGCGGGCCGGCTACGAGTGGAAGACATCGACGAAGCCTTGGTCGGCGCACATATTTCATTGGCCGACCTACCTCAGCCCGATCTGTTCATCCGCACCGGTGGCGACCATCGCATCAGCAATTTCCTGTTGTGGCAGTTGGCGTACACCGAACTCTGGTTCACCGAGATCCTCTGGCCGGAGCTGGATGCCGTCCATCTGCAACGCGCCTTGGACGACTACGGGCGGCGCGAGCGCCGCTTCGGCCTGACCAGCGCCCAGATCGCCGACAGTGCGACGGAGAAGACACCCGCATGAGCAAATCCAGCGCCACAAGAGTGCGTGTCATCGCCGCGCTGACCATGGCACCTGTCGCCATCGCTGCCATTCTGATGCTGCCTACGTCGTGGCTGGCCGCCCTGGCCGCGCTGGTGTTCCTGATCGGTCTGTGGGAATGGTTCAAGCTGGCCGAAATCGACGACACGCTGTCGCGGACCGTATTGTTGACGGCCAATCTGTTGCTGATGGTGCTGTTGGTATGGGCATCGGCGGGTTCGCCGGATTTGGTCCCACTGCGACTCGTGGCGTTGCTGGGCGTGATCTGGTGGTTTTTCGCGCTGTTGTGGCTACGTTTCTACAATTTCGCGTCCGATCACCAGACCTACGCGCGTGCTTTCAAACTGGCGGCCGGAACGCTGGCGGTAGTTCCCGCGTGGTGCGCTTTGGGACTGATCCATGCCAGCCAGCCCAACGGAAACCGCTGGCTGTTCGTGGCACTGATCATCGTCTGGGCGGCGGATAGCGGCGCGTATTTCGCTGGCCGCCACTTCGGCGGCAGGCTGTTCGGGAGCCGCAAACTCGCGCCGCGCATCAGCCCCAACAAGACCATCGAGGGCGCCCTGGGTGGCTTGGTGGCGGGTGTGTTAGTGGCTGCCGCCGGGACATTCCTGGCGGGCGGTACTATCGGGCAACTGCCGGCCGTCTTGACGGTAGCAGTGGCGACAGTGCTGTTCTCCATCGTCGGCGATCTGTTCGAGAGCCTGCTCAAACGCCATGTCGGCGCCAAAGATTCCGGCGACCTCATCCCCGGCCATGGCGGCGCATTGGACCGCATCGATGGTGTTTTGGCCGCCTTGCCGGTGTTCGCGCTGGGCAAGGAACTGTTCGGATTCTGAATATGCCGGCTCCAACGAAACGCAGGGTCGCGGTGCTTGGCGCCACGGGTTCCATTGGCGCCTCCGCGCTGGATGTGATCGCCCGTCATCCGGAACGATTCGAAATCACCCTGTTGGCCGCGGGCAGCAATGTCGACACGCTCCTGGCGCTGTGTATCGCCTATCGGCCGACGCACGCCGTCATTGCCGATCCGCGCTTGTACCAGCGACTGCAGGAGGGCCTTCGCGAAGCCGGCCTGCCCACGCAGGCGCATGCCGGCACCGAGGCTTTGGACCAACTTGCCGCAAGCGACATCTGCGACACCGTGGTCGCGGCCATTGTGGGCGCCGCCGGCCTGTCATCGACACTCGCGGCCGCTCGTGCTGGCAAGCGCCTGTTGTTGGCCAACAAGGAATCCCTGGTGCTGGCGGGCGAGCTGCTGACTTCCGCAGTGGACGCCGCCGGCGCCGAAATCGTGCCGATCGATAGCGAGCACAATGCCATCTTCCAATGCCTGCGTTCACGCCGGGCTCAGGACGATGTCAGGCGTATCGTGCTCACCGCTTCCGGCGGTCCTTTCCGTGGCCGCACGCGCGAAGCTCTGGCGCACGTGACACCGCAGCAGGCCGTCGCGCATCCGAAATGGTCGATGGGGCCAAAGATCTCCGTCGATTCCGCCACGTTGATGAACAAGGGCCTGGAGGTGATCGAGGCCCACCACTTGTTCGGTGTGGCGGGCGATCGCCTGGCGGTACTGGTACATCCGCAAAGTCTGGTGCACTCGCTGGTGGAGTTCGTAGACGGCTCCACGCTGGCCCAGCTGGGGCTGCCTGATATGCGCACGTCGTTGGCGGTAGGTCTCGGCTGGCCGGAACGCATCGAATCCGGGGTGGACGGGTTGGACCTGCTAACCCAGGGAAGACTGGATTTCGAAGCCCCGGACACCGACGCGTTTCCCTGTCTGCAGTTGGCTTGGCACGCGTTGGAAGCCGGCGGTACCGCTCCCGCTGTGCTGAACGCTGCCAATGAAGTGGCCGTTTCAGCCTTTCTTCAGGGCCAAATCGGTTTCCTATCCATTCCCGCGCTGGTCGAAGAGGCCCTCGCCGCGCTGCCCGCCGCTCCTGCTGATTCGCTGGAGGCGCTGCTGGCAGCCGATGCGCAGGCCCGCCGACTGACGGAACGGGCCATCGCAGCCCACGCTCCACGTGCATGAGTGTCGATAATCGATGAGTGATCTGGTGGGCTCAATCTGGTGGATGATCGTCGCCCTCGGGGTGCTGGTCACGTTCCACGAATTCGGACACTACTGGGTCGCTCGCCGCTGTGGCGTAAAAGTGCTGCGTTTTTCGGTGGGATTCGGCAAGCCTCTGTGGTCGCGCCGTGACCGCCATGGCACCGAATTCGCCATCGCCGCGCTGCCGCTGGGCGGATACGTGAAAATGCTGGACGAAGCCGAGGGCAACGTGCCGGCCGACCAGTTGCCGCATGCCTTCAATCGCAAGCCGGTCTGGCAGCGCATCGCGATTGTTGCCGCCGGTCCCATCGCCAATCTGGTGCTGTGCGTAGCACTGCTGTGGGCGATGTTCGTGGTGGGCAAGGAGGATTACTCGGCCACTCTGGGCAGCGTCAGCGGCATCGCCGCGGACGCCGGTTTTCAGCCGGGTGACCGGCTGCTGCGGATCGAAGATGATCGCATCGCCACATGGTCCGATGCACTGACGGTCCTTACCCGCTACGCATTGGATCGCCACGATGTCGAAGTCGAAGTCCAGGACACCGAAGGTATGGCGCATACGCGCCAATTGCCGCTGTCGGACCTGCCTCCGACATTCGATGAAACCAATGTGGCCGCCATTGCCGGGTTGGACTGGCAACATCGCCGGATACCGGCCGTTATCGAGCGCGTAGAGCCCGGCAGCCCCGCCGACGGCGTGCTGCTGCCCGGCGACCAGATCACCGCCATCGACGGCGCACCCGTCTACAGCTTTGGCGACATATCGCCCTTGGTGCAGAAACTCGGCGGAGCTCGGTCTGCCGAGAACGAGCCTGTTAAGAACGGGGTCGCCTCAATGGTCGAGGTCGATCGTCAAGGCGTACGCCACGCATTCGAAATCCAGCCGGCGCGAACGCGCGACCCGCGCTCGGGGACCGAATACTGGGCCCTGGGCATTGCCCCGCCTTCCAGACTTGAGCCGGCGCCTTACGACGCCGTGCAGCGCTTTGGGCCTATCGCGGCCATTCCCGTCGCCTTCCGCGAGACCGGCAAGATGGCCTCGGACTCGCTGGGAATGATCCGGCGGATGTTGACCGGACAGGCGTCCGTCAAGAACGTCTCGGGTCCCCTCACCATCGCGCAGGTCGCCAACGCGACCGCCAAGCGGGGCGTGGCCTGGTTCCTGTTTTTCCTGGCTCTGCTGTCACTCAGCCTGGCCATCATCAACCTACTGCCCATTCCTGTCTTGGACGGCGGGCACCTGCTGTATTACCTTATAGAGTTGGTCAAAGGCAGTCCGTTGAGCGAACGCACCATGGCCACCGGGCAATATGTGGGTCTGGCTCTCTTGGCCGGACTGATGGGCCTGGCGTTCTACAACGACATCCTTCGTCTGGTGACCTGATGCCTTTGAACTTTCTTTCGCCGGCTCGCTTCAAACCTTTTAGTTCCATTTCTGCTTGCCAACCGCAAGCGCCTTTCCGGCAAACCCCTGCGCAGCAGGATCGACCCCAATCGGATGTGATGATGACGCGACTGCCCTCCCGCCGCCTGCTTGCCCTCGCCCTGGCTTCGGCCATTGCCGTGCCGGCTCTGGCACAGACGACGGAACCCAGCCCGACCGCGCCTGCTCCTGCTGCTGCACCTGCGCCAGCCGCCGCGCCTCTGAGCTCGGAGAGCTTTACCGCCACCGACATCCGCATCGACGGCTTGCAGCGCATCTCCGCCGGTACCGTGCTGACGTATCTGCCAATCGAGCGTGGCGACACGGTTACACCGACCAACATCGGCGAGTCGATCCGCGCGCTGTACAAGACCGGCTTCTTCGAAGACGTCAAGTTGGACCGCCAAGGCAGCATCCTGGTGGTCACCCTGACCGAACGGCCAGCCATCAACAAGCTGACGCTGACCGGCAACAAGGACATCAAGACCGAGGACCTGCTGCGCGGCCTCAAGGACATCGGCCTGGCCGAAGGCGATACCTTCGACCGGCTCAGCCTGGACCGGGTGACCCAGGAACTGACCCGCCAGTACAACAACCGCGGCAAGTACAACGTGGAGATCACGCCCACGGTCAGCCAGCTGGACCGTAACCGGGTCGACGTGACCATCGCCGTCAAGGAAGGCAAGGCGGCCAAGATCCGTCACGTCAACGTGATCGGCGCGGAGAAATTCCCCACCGAGGACATCCTGGAAGGTTGGGAATCCAAGGAAAGCAATTGGATGTCCTGGTACCGCCGCGACGATCAATACTCCAAGGAAAAGCTTTCCGGTGACTTCGAACGCCTGAATTCGTTCTACCTGGATCGCGGCTACGTCGATTTCAGCATCGACTCCAGCCAGGTGGCGATCAGTCCCGACAAGCGCGACATGTTCATTACCGCCGGCATCAGCGAAGGCGAGCAGTACAAGATCTCGGATGTGAAAGTCAGCGGCGATACGGTGCTGCCGAAGGAAGAGATCGAGAAACTGGTGATCGTCAAGAAGGACCAGATCTTCTCGCGCGTGCTGCTGGAGATGACCGCCGATTCGATCACCGCCACTTTGGGCAACATTGGCCATGCGTTCGCGGCGGTCAATCCCATCCCCACCGTGGACCGCGAAAATCGCACCGTGGCCATCAACCTGCAGGTGGTGCCCGGTCCGCGTGTGAATGTGCGTCGGATCGTGTTCAAGGGCAATACCCGCACCTCCGACGAGGTACTGCGCCGCGAGATGCGCCAGTTCGAAGACAGCTGGTACTCGCAGGCGGCGATCGACCGTTCGCGGGTGCGCCTGCGGCGTTTGGGCTACTTCGAAACAGTGGACGTTGAAACGCCAGCCGTGCCGGGCACCAACGACCAGGTCGACGTGGTGTTCAACGTCAAGGAAACCACGTCCGGCAGCTTCGTGTTCGGTCTGGGTTATTCGCAGCTCTCCGGCCTGACCACATCGATCCAGTTGTCGCAGAACAACTTCCTGGGCGGCGGCAACCGCGTGTCGGTGGAAGCGCAGCGCAGCGACTACCTGCAGCGCTATTCGTTCTCCTACACCAATCCGTTCTTCACCGACGAAGGCATGTCGCTGGGCTACAACCTGTGGTGGCGCGAGTTCGACTATTCGGACTTCAACACCGCGCAATACTCCACCACCAGTGCCGCCGCACAAGGCGTGCTGGGCTTGCCGATCACCGAGAACGATACGGTCTCGCTGCTGTTCGGCCTGGACAGCAACGAGATCCTGACGTTCAGCGGCTCCACGCCGCCAACGATCATCGATTACATCGACGCGGTCGGCCAGCGCACGTTCCACGCCTGGCGCGCCGAGATCGGCTGGGCGCGTGACACCCGCAACGACTACTTCATGCCTACCGGAGGCCTGTATCAGCGGATATCGGCTGAAGTCGCGCTGCCGGGTTCGACGGTGGAGTACTACAAGCTCAACTACGAGTTCTCCAAGTACTGGCGCTTGGGAAGTGCGATCGTGCTCAACACGCGTGCCGAACTCGGTTATGGCGACAGCTATGGTTCGGACATCGTCCGCAATTTCTGCCGAGTCAATGGCTCCGATCCGCAGATCCCGGGCGATGCGGCGACGTTGGCGGCAGCCTCCAGCGCGGCTGGCTGCGCCCCGGGCTCCGTCCTGGATCGAACCGTCACGGCGACGGGCTTGCCGTTCTACGAGAATTTCTACGCAGGCGGCACGCGCTCGGTGCGCGGTTTCCGCGACAACACCCTTGGCCCGCGTTCCGAACCCATTGGGGGATACCGGGGCCAGCCGCTGGGTGGCTCGCTGAAGACCACCGGCTCGGTGGAAATGATCTTCCCAAAGCTGTTCGACTCCAATGCAGCGCGCGTCTCGGCCTTCCTGGATTTCGGCAACGTCTACGACGGCGTCGACAACTTCGACGCAAGCCAACTTCGCGCTTCGACCGGCGTGGCACTGTTGTGGCGTGCACCGGTCGGTCCGATCTCGATCAGCTATGCCTTCCCACTGCGCAAGGAAGAAGGCGACGAAATCGAGCGCCTGCAGTTCACCTTCGGCGGCGCGTTCTGATCTGCTGAGGCAGGCAAACATACGGCAGGCCACGGATGATTTCGTGGCCTGCCTCCGCCGGCCTGCCGCGGCAGGCCGGCATCGCTCATGCACAGGCGCTAAACTAGCGCCCTTATGACCCAGACTTTTACCGCATCGGAACTCGCTCGCCGCTTCGAGCTGGCTTTGCATGGCGACGGCGAAGTGCGGATCGACGGCGTATCCACGCTGGCGCGCGCCGGCGGTGGTCAGCTGGCATTCCTCGCCAATTCTCGCTATCGCTCTCAATTGGCCGACAGCAATGCCGGCGCGGTGGTGATGCGCCAGGAAGACGTCAGCGATGCCCCCGGCACTGCGTTGATCGCCAAGGATCCCTATACGGCGTTCGCCAAGATCGCCGCGCTGTTCGACGCCAAGCCGGCGCGTTCGGCGGGTATCCACGCCAGCGCCGTGATCGATCCCGCGGCGGCGATCTCCCCCAGCGCGCACATTGGACCGTTCGTCGTGATCGGCGCTGGCAGCACGGTGGGCGACGGCTCCGTCATCGGGCCGGGTTGCGTGATAGGCGAGAACTGCGAAATCGGCGCCGGCTGCGAGTTGATCGCCCGGGTAACGCTGGTCACCCGCGTGCGTTTGGGCCAGCGCGTGCTGATCCATCCTGGCGCGGTGATCGGCGCGGATGGGTTCGGGCTGGCGATGGACGCCGGCCGTTGGATCAAGGTGCCGCAACTGGGCGGCGTGAGCATCGGGGACGATTGTGAAATCGGCGCCAACACCACCATAGATCGCGGCGCGCTGGAAGACACCATATTGGAAGAGGACGTCCGCCTCGACAATCAAATCCAGATTGGCCACAACGTCCGCATCGGCGCGCATACGGCGATGGCCGGTTGCAGCGCGGCGGCCGGCAGCGCACGTATCGGACGCTATTGCCTGATCGGCGGCGCCGCGGGAGTCCTGGGTCATCTGGAGATTTGCGACCGTGTGGTGATCACCGCCATGTCGCTGGTGACCAGCTCCATACGCGAACCCGGCGAATACTCTTCGGGCACACCGCTTACCGATAATCGCACCTGGCGCAAGAACGCCGCCCGCTTCAAGCAACTCGACGTATTGGCCCGCCGTGTGCTGGCGGCTGACAAGGAAACCTGATGACCCACGAAGTGCAACTTCCCATCGATGCCGCCGGCATCCGCAAGCTACTGCCGCATCGTTATCCGTTCCTGCTTGTGGACCGGG
Organism: Pseudoxanthomonas sp. CCNWLY206-1; assembly: GCF_039710385.1. NCBI lineage: Bacteria > Pseudomonadati > Pseudomonadota > Gammaproteobacteria > Lysobacterales > Lysobacteraceae > Pseudoxanthomonas > Pseudoxanthomonas sp. CCNWLY206-1. The sequence continues at coordinate 152,028 of NZ_JBDKXI010000002.1, forward strand.
TGGTCGAGCTGGAGCACAACAAACGCGTGCTGGCCTACAAGAACATTACCCAGAATGAGCCTTTCTTCACGGGTCATTTTCCGGGATCGCCCATCATGCCGGGCGTGTTGATCATCGAGGCGCTGGCGCAGGCCGGCGGGTTGCTGACCCAGTTGTCGCATCAGGGCGAAACCGCCGGCCGCATGTTCTACATGGTGAAGGTGGAGAACGCCCGTTTCACCAAGATGGTGGTGCCTGGCGACCGACTGGACCTGGACGTCACCCTGAAGCGCTTGATCCGCAACATGGCCTTCTATACCGGCGTCGCGAGCGTGAATGGCGAGCAGGTTGCCTGCGCCGATGTACTGTGCGCCGAGGACACGAACTGAGATGAGCGCATCCGTCATCCATCCCAGTGCGGTGATCGAATCAGGCGCCAAACTGGGCGCCAACGTGCGCATCGGTGCGTTCACCTACATTGGCGATGATGTCGAGATTGGCGATGGCACCATCGTCGGGCCACATTGCAGCATCACCGGCCCTACCCGCATCGGCCGCGACAATCATTTCGTCGGCCATGCCGCCGTCGGCGGCGATCCACAGGACAAGAAATTCAAAGGCGAACGCACCGAACTGATCATCGGCGACCGTAACAGCGTGCGCGAATTCGTCACCTTGAATCGCGGCACCGGCGACGGCGGTGGCGTCACCCGCATCGGCAACGACAACCTGCTGCTGGCGTATACGCATGTGGCGCACGATTGCGACGTGGGCAATCACTGCGTGTTCTCCAACAACTCGACATTGGCCGGGCATGTCATCGTCGAAGACTGGGTGATCATGAGCGGCTTCGCCGGCGTGCACCAGTTCTGCCGTATCGGCGCACACGCGTTCCTGGGCATGGGCGTGCTGGTCAGTGGCGACGTTCCTCCGTTCACCATGGTGGCCACCGAAGCCGGTGGCCGCCCGCGCGGGGTCAACAGCGAAGGCCTGAAACGACGCGGCTTCGATGCCGAACGAATCAGCGCCATCAAACGCGCCTACCGCACCTTGTACATGGCCGGACTGCCGCTGACCGAAGCCAAGCAGCAACTGGCCGAACAAGCCAGGAGCAGTGACGACGTGCGTACCTTGGTGGATTTCATTGAAGCCGGCCAACGGCCGTTGTTGAGATGAGTGCCGGGAGCCGGGAATCGGAAATCGGGAATCGGAAACAGGCTCAAGCCAGCGTCACTTTCCATTCCCAACTTCCCACTCCCCAGGCTGCGCTGCGCATCGCGCTCGTCGCTGGCGAAGCCTCTGGCGACGGTCTGGGCGCTGGATTGATCGCCGCGTTGCGCCAACGATTCCCGCAGGTTGAGTTCGCAGGTATCGGCGGCGACGGAATGCGCGCGGCCGGTTGCCAGACCTGGTTCGATGCCAGCGAGTTGGCGGTGATGGGATTGGCCGAGGTGTTGCGCCATCTGCCGCGCCTGTTGAAATTGCGCAAGGCATTCCGTGAACGCGTGTTGGCATGGAAGCCGGATGTCTTCATCGGCATCGACGCACCGGATTTCAATCTGGGTGTGGAGCGCTGGTTGAAACAGCGCGGCCTGCGCACAGTGCACTACGTCAGTCCTTCGGTCTGGGCATGGCGCGAGAAGCGCGCGGAAAAGATCGGTGCCAGCGCGGATCGCGTGCTCTGCTTGTTTCCCATGGAGCCGCCCATCTACGCACGCCATGGCGTCGACGCGAGTTTCGTCGGACATCCCATGGCGGATGAAATACCGCTACAGCCGGACCGGGACGCCGCTCGCCAAGCCCTGGACCTGTCCGGTGATGCGCCGGTGCTGGCCGTGCTGCCCGGCAGCCGTCTGGGCGAAATCCATCGATTGGGCGCGCCCTTCCTGGAAGCCGCCGCTCGCGTGGCGCAGGATGTCCCCGGCCTGCGTGTAATCGTTCCCGCCGCGAGTGCAGCGTGTCGACGGGCATTGGAATCCTTGCGTTCCGATCCGCGCTTCTCAGGATTCGATTTTCGCCTCATCGATGGACAAGCCCGCGAAGCGCTGTATGCCAGCGACGTGGTGCTACTGGCATCCGGCACCGCGACATTGGAAGCGATGCTGGCCAAGCGCCCGATGGTGGTCGGCTACAAGATCGCGCCGGCCACCTATGGCCTGGTCAAGATGCTGGGGATGCTGAAGATCGAACGCTATGCGCTGCCGAACGTCCTGGCCGGCGAAGACCTGGCACCGGAACTGATGCAGGACGACTGCACGCCGGAAAATCTCAGCCGCGCGGTGTTGCATTGGTTCACCCATCCCGAAGCAGTGGCCGCATTGCAGCCGAAGTATCTTGAGTTGCACCATGCCCTGCGGCAGGATGCTTCTGCGCGCGCGGCCGATGCCGTAGCCGATCTCGTATCGTCCGCCTCTGCTTGAACATGCTTGAACCCTCCGCTCCCGCCGCAGCCGCACACCCCATCCGCATCGCCGGAATCGATGAGGCGGGGCGCGGGCCGTTGGCCGGACCGGTGGTCGTGGCGGCGGTGGTTTTCGATCCGGCGCAGCCACGCATCAATGGCCTGGCCGATTCGAAACAGCTGTGCGCATCGCGGCGCGAACTCCTGTATGAGCGCATCGTGGAGCGCGCGCTGGCCTGGCACATCGCATTCATCGAGGTCGAGGAAATCGACCGCATCAATATCTATCACGCCACGATGCTCGGCATGCGACGCGCGCTGGAAGCCGTGGTGCAGGCCGCAGGCGGCGCGGATGGCTGCCTGGCGCGGATAGATGGCAACGCGCTGCCGCGGGACCTGCCGTGTCCGGCAGAAGCGTGGATCGGCGGCGACGCACGCGAACGCTCGATCATGGCTGCGTCGATCCTGGCCAAAGTGTCGCGCGACCGCTTCATGCGTGAACTGCATGCCGTGCATCCGCAGTATGGCTTCGATCAACACAAGGGCTATTCCACGCCCGAACATTTGGCCGCGCTGCGCACGCACGGACCATGCCCGCAACACCGGCGCAGCTTCGCCCCGGTGCGAGCCTCGGAGCGACCCTGGTTCAACGATCTCGCCGCCAGCCCTGGCACGGCATGACATCGTTTGCAGCGTTGACCAGACGCGGCATACCGATCAGGAAAGCGGTGCGACAAATCGAAATCAATCGCGCTGAATAAGGCACCGCGAACCACATCGGCGTTTAGTTGATGCACTTCGGAAACGCGTGCGTGAAAGCGGTCATATGCCTGCTCTCGCAGGTTCTTTCGCGCGCATCAAGGTGCGCACTCCGGTGGCGTGAATCGGACGGCTGCGCCACCCTGCCTATGGTCACGGCGACTTCCAGCAGACGACGAATGCGATGCAACCGTGCAGCATGTACCTGCATCCAACCCATATGCCGCTCCCCCGACGGCCCGAGGTGTTTCCATGTCTGTTTCGCTTAATACGAAAACTCGTCTTCCTTCCGAACGGCTCGCGGATCATCCGACCAAACCGCCCGCCCACGCTGACCGGCTGCCACTATTGCGGGCAATGCTGACCGACCCACAATGGAGCTGCGACGCGTGGGTCCGGGTGCGGCTGGAGCGAACGTTGGCGGATCTCAGCCACAACGCAGCCAGCAGCAACATCGACGAAACCGCTTGGTCGCTACTGGCAGAAGAAACCGAGCGCTATCTGGATTACCGCCGCCTGGGCGATCTGGAAGCGTACCTGCGCGGTTGTGCACGCTCCGATTTTCGCTTCACGCGCGACGACTGGGCCCTGGCGCGGATTGCCGAAGCCCAGCTGCATGCTCACTACCGCCATGTCCGCGACAGCAGCTACGTCCCGGAACCAGCCCCCATGTTCCGTATTCACTAGAAAGTCCCACTCTCTTTCCCCTGCCGCTCGCAAGAGCGGCTTTTTTTTGACCTGGCCGGGCATGCCGGGTCTAACCAGGCTCCGCCGAACGGAGGGTCCTAGGCCCGCTGTCAAGCCTTGCCCCGCTTCACCCTCGCCGCTACCCTGCCCAGGTAGCTATCCGAGTCGGCATGACCTCCCGTTTCGTTCACCTTCACCTGCACACCGAATTCTCGATGGCGGATTCCATTATCCGCGTGCCCGAGAAGCCGGATCAGGCCGACCCGAAGAAAGCCAAGCAGCCCAATCTGCTGAGCCGCGCGGTCGAATTGCGCCTGCCAGCGTTGGCGGTAACCGACCGCAACAATCTGTTCGCACTGGTCAAGTTCTACAAAGCCGCGGAGGGCGTCGGTATCAAGCCGATTGCCGGCGCCGACATCAGCGTCGTCGAAGGCAACGAAACGCCCTGGCAACTTACCTTGCTATGTCGCGACAACACCGGCTACCTGTCACTGTCGCGGCTATTGACCCGCGCCTGGATGGAAGGCCATCGCCTGGATGGCGTTGCGATCGTTCCGGAATGGCTTAAGCAGGATTGCGAAGGCTTGTTCGCCATCGTCGGCCGTAACAGCTATGCCGGGCGCTTGGCCTTGAGCGGACGTCACGAACTGGCCGAACAACACTTGGCCGATTGGCAGCGCACGTTTGGCGAAAACCTGCATCTGGAATTGACCCGCACGCAGCGCGACGGCGAGGAAGCCTTCAACGCATTCGCCTTGCATGCGGCGTCGGCGCGCGGGCTGCCGGTGATCGCCAGCAACGATGTGCGCTTCCTGGACCCCAGCGGTTTCGACGCGCACGAGGCGCGCGTGTGCATCTCCACCGGCCGCGTGCTGGACGACCCCAAGCGTCCGCGCGAATACAGCGCCGAGCAGTACATGAAATCCGCCGAACAGATGGTGGAACTGTTCGCCGACGTGCCCGACGCCATCGACAACACCCTGGCGCTCGCCCTGCGCTGCAATCTTGAACTGCGGCTGGGCGAGTACGCGCTGCCCGCGTATCCGGTGCCCAGCAACGAGACGCTGGAAAGCTGGATCCGCAGTCAATCGCACGCCGGCCTGGTCAAGCGGCTGGAAAAGAATCCGCTGGCGCCCGGCCGCACTCGCGAAGACTACGTGGAGCGCCTGGACCGCGAGTTGGATGTGATCGTGGGAATGGGCTTCCCGGGCTACTTCCTGATCGTGGCGGACTTCATCAACTGGGCCAAGGACCACGGCATCCCGGTCGGCCCTGGCCGCGGTTCCGGCGCCGGTTCGCTGGTGGCATGGGTGCTGGGCATCACCGATCTGGACCCGATCCCGTACGACCTGCTGTTCGAGCGCTTCCTGAATCCGGAACGCGTGTCGATGCCCGACTTCGACATCGACTTCTGCATGGACCGGCGCGATGAAGTCATCGATTACGTCGCCGCCAAGTACGGCCGCGACCGGGTCAGCCAGATCATCACCTACGGCACCATGGCGGCCAAGGCGGTGGTGCGCGATACCGGCCGCGTACTCGGTTACCCATACGGATTGGTGGATGGCGTCGCCAAGCTGATTCCCAACATCCTGGGCGTCACGCTGAAGGATGCGATGGGCGAAGGCAGCAGCGAAATGGCCTCGCAAGAGCTGATCGACCGATACCGCGACGAAGACGACGTCCGTGACCTGATCGACCTGGCGCGACAACTGGAAGACCTGACCCGCAATGCCGGCAAGCACGCCGGCGGCGTGGTGATCGCGCCCTCGCCGCTGTCGGACTTCTGCCCGCTGTACGCCGAACACGACGTGGACGGCCGCGGCAAGTCGCCCGTCACCCAGTTCGACAAGGATGACGTGGAAGCGGTCGGCCTGGTGAAGTTCGACTTCCTGGGCCTGCGCACGCTGACCATCATCGATTGGGCGGTGAAAGCCATCAATGTTCGTCGTGCCGGAAGCGACGAGCCGGCGCTGGATATCTCCACCATTCCGCTGGACGACAAAGCCACCTACGACCAGGTCTTCTCCACCGGCGCCACCGGCGCGGTGTTCCAGTTCGAATCGCGCGGCATGCGCGAACTGCTGAAGCGCGCAAAACCCGACCGCTTCGACGATCTGATCGCGTTGGTGTCGTTGTACCGCCCGGGTCCCATGGACCTGATTCCGGACTTCATCGAGCGCAAGCACGGGCGCCAGGAAGTGCAATACCCTGATCCACGCGTCGAACCGATCCTGCGCGACACCTACGGCATCATGGTGTACCAGGAGCAGGTGATGCAGATGGCGCAGATCGTCGGCGGCTATTCGCTGGGCGGCGCCGACCTGCTGCGTCGTGCGATGGGCAAGAAAGTGCCGGCCGAAATGGCCAAGCACCGCGAAATCTTCCGCGAGGGCGCCGGCAAGGGCGGCGTCGAGGAGCGGAAGGCCGACGAAATCTTCGACTTGATGGAGAAGTTCGCCGGCTACGGTTTCAACAAATCGCACGCGGCCGCCTACGCACTGGTCTCGTACCAGACGGCGTGGTTGAAGTGCCACTATCCAGCCGAGTTCATGGCGGCGGTATTGTCTTCGGACATGGACAACACCGATAAAGTGGTCGGCTTCCTGGACGAAGCGCGCTTGCTTCAACTCAACGTGCAGCCGCCGGAAGTCAACCACTCGAACTACATGTTCGAAGCCACCGATCCGCGCACCATCCGCTACGGCCTGGGTGCCATCAAGGGCGTAGGCCAGGGCGCATGCGAAGCGATCGCCGCCGAGCGTCGTCGTCATGGTTCGTTTGCGAACCTGTTGGATTTCTGCAAACGCGTGGATTCCTCCAAGCTCAACCGGCGTGCCATGGAAGCACTGATCAATGCCGGTGCCGTGGACGCATTGGGCCGCAACCGTGCATCGCTGATGCTGCAAATGCCCGAAGTGATGAAGGCGACGGACCAGCTGGCGAAGGAGCGCGCGGCTGGGCAGAACTCGTTGTTCGGCGGCGGCGATGCCGCGCCCGCGCTGGAAGTCGTGCTGCCGGAATCCGACGAATGGCCGCTGTCGCAGAAGCTCAATGGCGAACGCGAGACGCTCGGCCATTACCTCAGTGGTCATCCCCTGGATCCCTATCGCGAAGACCTGCGCGCGCTGGTGGGTAGCGACCTGGGCGAACTGGACCGTATCTGGAGTTCGCAGCCCGCGGGTGAGAAGAAAGGCTGGCGCCCAGAGGTCAATGCAGTGCTTGCCGGTCAAGTCGTCGGCGTGCGCCGCAAGGGCGACAGCCAGATGTTCGTGCAATTGGAGGACGGACGCGGCCGCATCGAATGCAGCGTGTTCTCCGATTCGATGGCTGAGTTCGGACCGCTACTGACGCGCGACCGCATCCTGATTGTCAAAGGCGGTCTTCGCGAAGACGAATTCAGCGGCGGCTTCAGCCTGCGCATCCGCCAGTGCTGGGACTACGCGCAACTCTGCGCCAATCACGCGCAACGGCTGTCGCTGCGACTGGATCTGCGTGTGCCGGGCCTGTGGGAGCGCGTGGACGCGCTGCTGGCGCGACACCGACCCGGCGGCACCCCCTTGCGCCTGGACCTGTTGATGGAGTCCGGCAAGACACGCACCGCCGGCATGCTGGACTTGAACGGCAGCAAGGCCGTCCGCGTGGATACGGAGTTGCTGGACGCCCTGCGTGCTCAGCCTGGTGTACGCGCGGTGAAGCTCAGCCTTGCCAGGCCTTGGACCAATTGAGGCGGGTAAGCGGGAAGCAGAAAGCCGGAAGCCGGAAGCGAAAAAGACGCGGCTTTGCCTCCCCCTTTCTTTAAGGGGGATTGAGGGGGATTTTGCTTTGTTGCTCTTTAGAAGCAACAGCAAATCCCCCGTAGCCCCCTTTTACAAAGGGGGCGAAAGCTAGGCCCCTTCCCGTTCCACGCTTCCCACTCCCCGACAACACGGCTCGGTATGGTGGCGTCGGCTGCGATAAACTCCCCGCTTTCCGGCCCACGGCCCGCAGATGAATCCGAATTACCTCGATTTCGAACAGCCCATCGCCGATCTGGAAGCCAAGATCCAGGAGCTGCGCAACGCCAGCGCCGGCCCGGCGGTCAACGTAGACGCCGAAGTCCATGCATTGCAGGACAAGCTGCGGATACGTACGGCGCAAATCTTTCGCGATCTGACGCCGTGGCAGGTTTCCCAACTGGCGCGTCATCCGGCCCGTCCTTACACGCTGGATTACATCCGCGTGTTCTGCGATGAATTCCATGAACTGGCGGGCGATCGCGCCTTCTCTGACGATAAGGCAATCGTCGGCGGCCTGGGCCGCATCGACGGCCGCAGCGTGATGATCATCGGCCACCAGAAGGGCCGCGACACCAAGAGCAAGGTTGCCCGCAACTTCGGCATGCCCCGGCCGGAGGGTTACCGCAAGGCGCTGCGCCTGATGAAAATGGCCGAACGCTTCAAGCTGCCGCTGCTGACGTTTATCGACACACCCGGCGCCTATCCTGGTGTCGGTGCGGAAGAGCGCGGCCAGTCCGAAGCCATCGCCCGCAATCTGCTGGAAATGGCTGAACTGAAGATTCCGGTGATCTGCACCGTGATCGGCGAAGGCGGCTCCGGCGGCGCGTTAGCTATCGGCGTCGGCGACCGTACGTTGATGCTGGAATATGGCACCTATTCGGTGATCTCGCCGGAAGGCTGCGCCTCGATCCTGTGGAAGTCCGCCGACAAAGCCAAGGACGCCGCCGAGCAACTGGGGCTGACCGCGAAGCGGCTACTGTCGTTGGGTTTGGTGGACAAAGTGATCCGCGAACCTATCGGTGGCGCGCACCGCAATCCGAAACAGATGGCCACGCGCCTGAAGGCCGTGCTGATGAACGAATTGGATGAGCTGGAGCAGCTGCCCATCGACGACCTGCTGAAGCGCCGGTACCAGCGCCTTCGTGGATACGGGGCATACGAGGCGGCCTGACCGAGAAATATTGCATGGGATCGTGGCTAAAATGGATTTGCGCCACTCCACTGGCCGTCGGCTTGCTGTACATCGGTCTTTGCTACGGCTTCTATTGGTACGGCGCATCCGCGCTTGATAGCGAAGGGCTAAACCCTGGTCGTTATCAAGTATCGAAGCCGCTAAGGGAGCAATGGCTTGCCCTCCAGTCCGATCGGCCGGTGGAAGTGCTACCGCGCCTGTATCCGGTTACTGTCCTGCCGGAATTACTGTGGGCAGTCGATCATCGGAATCGAAACCGAAGTGCCGGTCTGACCTTATTGGGGCATGCGGCTTCACGCCCACTGCCAGCGCATGCAGAACCACCTATCGGGGCTACACGTCGGCACGCCGCGAGCCTTGCCGCCATGGTCATCATCAGTCAGCATTGGACGCTTGACGACGTAGCGAACGCCGCGCTTGCCGACGGTTATTTCGGGCGGCAGGCATATGGCATCGAAGCCGCCTCTCATGCCTATTTCGGCTTACCACTTTCCGACCTGCGTCCGGAGGAATCGCTGGCGCTGATCGTGTTGCTACGGGGCCCGTCCTTTTATGGTCCGGACTGCCAACGCGAGCGATTCGAATCTCGCTATCTGCTGATGGCGGAGCGAATAGGCATGAACGGTGGCGATGCTGGGTTGGCGCTTGCGATCAGCCGCATGAAATCCGTCGTTTGTACTCAGCGATCCGTCGCTCGCTTCAGCCAACAGCCGTTGACTAACATCCAGGTATAACCAGCCCATGTTTTTCGAGAGCGCCGCATGAGCCCCATTATTCTCCTATCCATCATTCTGCAGATCGCCTGCTGCGTGCACGTAGTACGCACCGGCAGGCCGTTGTATTGGGTATTCATCCTGCTGGTGTTCTCTTATTTGGCGGTGTTGATATACGTCATCGCGGAAATCCTGCCGGATCTGCGGCATAACCCGTCAGCGCGGCGCACCGTGCGCAGCGTGCGCGACCGCATCGATCCGGAGCGCGACAAACGCGATGCCGCGCGCTTGCTGCAAGCCGCCGACACACCAGAAAATCGCCGCCGACTGGCCGAGGAAAGCCTGCGCAGCGGCGACTATGCTCATGCTGCCGAGCTATACGAACAATCGCTCAAAGGGTTGTACGCCACCGATCCGAATCTGATGCTCGGCCTGGCGAAGGCGCAGTTTGGCCTGGGCCAGGCTCAACAGACGCGCGATACGTTGGATGCATTGATCGCCGCCAACCCCAGCTTCCGTTCCAGCGATGGCCATCTGCTGTATGCCCGGGCCGTGGAAGGCACCGGCGATATAACCGCCGCGCTGAACGAGTACGAGGCCGTGACGCAGGGCTATCCCGGCGAAGAGGCTCGCGCCCGTTACGCGCTGCTACTCAAGCGCAACGGCGATTCCTCGCGGGCTGTTTCCCTGTTCAAGGAAATCCTGACCCGCTCCGACGTTGCCCCCAAGTACTACCAGCGCGAACAGCGCCAATGGATCGAACTGGCGCGCAAGGAGCTGGCTGCCCTGGCCTGAGAACCTGTGCACGGCCCTGCTGCGCTCGCGACGGATCGCGCACAGATTCCAAGAAAACAAAGACCTGGTATTTCGGGAATTTAGTTGATCGTGATCAAGATGGCAGCCATGCGTCCGCAGCATGCTGACCGCATCGATCAACCATTCCGCGGCACGGTGCCAACGGCCACCTGCGCGGAACCGAGAGGAGTCCCGGCCATGAACCTGCTGTCATCACCGTGGTGGACCCTTCCGCTGATCCTGTTCGCGGTACCCGTCGGCGCGACGCTGGCCTACAACCGTTTCTACCGGCACAAAGCCGGCGTCAACCAGCATCTAGTCCTGAGCCTCTTCGTCGGTGCCTGCTGGCTGAGCGCCATCATCCTGATATTGCAGCGCGTGCAATAGAGCTTCGAGCAGCTATCCGGATCAGGTCACAAGGCCTAGCATGCGCGGGTGAGCACCGCCGACCCGACCTCCGCCTTGCGCATGGCATTACGACGCGAAGAACCCGCGCCGATCCTGGCCGCCTTCAGTGGTGGCCTGGATTCCTGCGCGCTGCTGCACACGCTGGCGCAGGACCAACAGGTGCGCGAGCATGGTTTGCGCGCCATCCACATTCACCATGGCCTGCACGCCGCCGCGGATGATTGGGCGGCGCACTGCACCGCGTTCTGCCAAACGATGGACATTCCACTGAGCGTCATTCGCGTGCATGTCGAACCTGATGGCGAGGGCCTGGAAGCCGCCGCGCGCCGCGCCCGCTACCTCGCGTTCGCGCAAGTCCTGGGCGAACGAGAAGTGCTGGTGACCGCGCATCACCTGGACGATCAGGCGGAAACCTTCCTGTTGCGGGCCTTGCGTGCTTCGGGCCCGGAAGGCTTGGCGGCTATCCGGCCTTGGCGACGCTTCGTCCACGGCTGGCATTGGCGGCCGTTGCTGGATGTGTCCCGTGGGACCTTGCTTGCCTACGCGCGGGCGCATGGTCTTGCCTGGATCGAAGACCCCAGCAACGAAGACACACGCCACGACCGCAATTTCCTCCGCCATCAGGTCCTGCCCCTGCTACGTCAGCGTTGGCCGCAAGCCGACGCCGCATTTGCCCGCAGTGCCAGCCTGATGGCCGAAACAGTCGAGCTGCTGGAAGACGGCGATGCGCAAGCGTTGGCGATGGCGCGCACGGCCGATCCGCGGGCGTTATCGGTTGCGGCGTTGACACATTTGCCCCGCAGCCGGCGCGCGCGGGTTCTGCGTCGCTGGGTAGCCGAACTGGACCTGCCTCCGCTACCCGGCGAAGGCGTTGCCAGGATCGAATCCGACTTGCTGGCGGCGGATACCGACACGGCGGCCGAATTCGCGTGGAACGACGCCATCGTGCAACGTTGGCGCGGACTGTTGCACGCTGGCCGGCAGCGGGAAGCGCTGCCTATCGACTGGCAGGCGCACTGGGACGGCGGCACACCATTGCCGCTACCCGGTGGCGGTTCTCTGGAACTGGAAGGCGCCGCCGCTTTTGCCGAACCATTGCGCGTGTCCGCGCGACAAGGCGGCGAGCGCATCGCCCTGCCCGGCCGCAATCATTCCCATGAGCTGAAGAAAGTCCTACAGGAGTTGGGCATACCGCCGTGGGAAAGGCGCAGGTTGCCATTGCTCTGGGATTCCAGTGGCCGCTTAGTGGCGGCCGGCGATCTGGTCTATTCGGATGATCTGGACGCCTGGCTACGCCAGTCCGGCGCAACGTTGCGCTGGCGCAATGATTCCTGAGCCTGGCGCGTTGACCTAATCCATCGCGGTCCGCACACTTCCCCCATGGCCAAGAAAAACACCCCCGACGCTTCGCCGGTCGCCCATTTCGAACAGTCGCTGGACGAATTGGAGCAACTGGTCGAAAAGATGGAGCACGGCGACCTGAGCCTGGAAGAATCGCTGGCTGCTTACGAACGTGGCGTGGGCTTGTACCGCCGTTGCCAGACAGCGCTGGAACAAGCCGAGTTGCGCGTTCGCCTGCTCAGCGATCCGGAAAATCCGGAAACCGCCGAACCCTTCGCGCCTGCGCCCGATGTCGACTGAGGCCGCGTTCACGCGCTGGACGGCGCGGGTCGAGGCCAAGCTGGAACAATCGCTGCCAATCTCTGGGCAATCGCCTGAGCGGCTGCACGCCGCCATGCGTCACGCGGTACTGGGCGGTGGCAAGCGCATCCGCCCGTTATTGGTGTATGCGGCCGGTGCACTGTTTGGTGCCGATGAAGCGACGCTGGATGCACCTGCGGCCGCCGTGGAGTTGATCCATGCCTACTCCCTTGTGCACGACGATCTGCCCGCCATGGACGACGATGACCTGCGCCGCGGCCGGCCCACCGTGCACATCGCATTCGACGAAGCCACCGCGATTCTTGCTGGCGATGCCCTGCAAACGTCGGCGTTCGACCTGCTGGCCCATGCCAACGCCGATGCGGCGTTGCGCCTGGACTGGCTGCAGGTGCTGAGCCGCGCTTCCGGCGTTGCCGGCATGTGCGGCGGCCAGGCATTGGATATCGATGCGACCGGTGCAATGCAGTCCGTCTCAGCACTTCAACGCATGCATGCGTTGAAGACCGGTGCGCTGATCCGCGCCGCTGTGCGAATGGGAGCTGCCGCGGGCGGAGCAACCAGCGACGAACTGCAGCACCTGGATGATTTCGCCGCGGCGCTGGGATTGGCTTTCCAGGTACGCGACGACATCCTCGATATCGAGGCCAGTTCCGAGCAGTTGGGCAAGACCGCGGGCAAGGACGTCGCGCAAGCCAAATCCACCTATCCCGCCCTGCTCGGCATGCAAGGCGCGACGGCGAAACTGGAAGAACTCGCCAGCACCATGCAAAACGCATTGGCAACTTTCGACGCACGCAGCGACGCGCTGAAGACACTGGGCGAATTGGCGATCAATCGGGTGCATTGACACGCCGCATCCGTTGGTGTTTCCGCTCCTACAGGTGTTTCGATGACGCCTGGCTGCAACAAAAAAGGCCCGGACTAGCCGGGCCTTTTTTTTATCTTGCCGCGCGCGATTACTTGATCAGGCGCAACGCGAACGGATAGCGATACGACTCGCCGGTGTTGACCTTGACGGCAGCCAGAATGCAGAACACCAGGTTGGCGACCCACACCAGCATCGGCAGGAAGAACAGCAAACCGAAGGTGATCGTCGTCAGGATGATCGCGGCCACATAGGCGATCGCGATAGTGATCTGGAAGTTCAGCGCTTCCTTGGCCTGGTCGATCAGCCACGGCTTATCGGCCTTGTCCTTGTTGATCAGCCACATGATCAACGGAACGATGAAACCCGCGACGATTCCGGATAGATGGGTAATCAGCGCGATGGTCCGGTCTTCCTGTGGGCCGGCGCTGGTCTGCGGCGGAGGCGGCGCCGTGACGTTTTCGAATTCACTCATGCATGGATCCCTTAGCAGTGGATGGTCTGGCGAATTCCCGGGTGGTCTCCCCCCTGGGCTCCCCTAGGGAAGCATAACGTTAATTTCGTCATGCGACGGCCTTCGGAATCGGTGGCGAGTAGCGAGGACGCCTTGGCTCGAATGACCAGCGACCAAATACGTCGTCGAGACGTAGGCCGGGACCCGTTGCCTACAGTCCAGATGTCAGAGGCCGCCAGCTCCCGGCCCGTGCCAGCAGGGCGAATCGCGTCCTACCGGCTCCCCATCGTCCGCGCCTCGCTGAGGCCGGTGATGGCGCGCCCAAACGGGAACCACAGGCTTCTTCTACTCTTCGCCAGCCACCATCATCTTCCCAATCAGAATCGACCCCACCTGGATATGCGAGCGCGGATCAACATCGCTGCCGACGGCCTCGATATTCGCAAACATCTGCTTGAGATTGCCCGCGACCGTGATGCCATCGACCGGATAAGTGATAACGCCGTTTTCTACCCAGAAGCCGGCCGCACCCCGGGAATAATCGCCGGTGACCGCATTGATGCCCTGGCCCATCAGCTCGGTCACCAACAGCCCGCGCGCCATGCCGCCGATCAGCGATTCGAAACCGCCAGCGTTGGCCGCCACGTCCAGGTTATAGACGCCGCCTGCGTTAGCCGTGGTCTGCAGGCCCAGCTTGCGCGCCGAATAGCTGCCCAACACGTAGCGCTGCAATACGCCGTCCTGCACCAGCGGCGAGGTGCGGGTCGCCACACCTTCCGCATCGAAGGGCGACGAACGCAGCCCTCGGCGCAACAGCGGTTGTTCCTCGATGGAGAACCAGGAAGGAAATATCTGCTTGCCCGCATGATCCAACAAGAAGCTGGCGCGACGGTATAGCGCGCCGCCGGATACCGCGCCCAGCAGGTGACCGATCAGCGAGCGCGCGATTTCGGCCGCGAACAACACCGGGTATTCGCCGGTCGGAAGCGAGCGTGGTTGCAGGCGCGCCACGGTGCGTTCGGCGGCGCGTCTGCCAATGGCTTCCGGCGTTTCCAGATCGGCGTACGACAAGCCGCTGCTGTACCAACCATCGCGCTGCATGCCATCGCCCTGCCCCGCTATCAACGCACAGCCGATCGAGTGCTGCGTATCGCGTTCCCGGCCGATGAAACCGTGCGAGTTGGCGTAGACCGAAAGACTTTCCCCTGTGCCCACCGAAGCACCATCGGAATTCTCGATGCGCGAATTGGCCTCGCGGCCCGCCGCTTCGCAGGCCAGTGCCAGATCGACCGCACGGTCTGCGTCCACTGCCCAGGGATGCCACAAGTCCAGGTCGGGAAATTCCCGTGCCATCAGTTCGGGATCGGCCAGGCCGGTGGCGTCGTCGTCCTCGGTATAGCGCGCAATCGCGCAGGCCTGTTCGACCGTGGCATCCAGGCTTTCTTCACGTAGGTCCGCGGTGCTGGCGCTACCCTTGCGCTTGCCGAAGTAGACGGTGACGCCGATACCGCGATCGCGGTTGGATTCCACGGTCTCCACCGCGCCCATGCGCACGTTGACGTTCAGTCCGGTTTCTTCGCTGCAGCTGACTTCCGCCTGGGTGGCACCACGCGCCTTGGCGCGTTCCAGCAGGCGTTGCGACAACTCCGCCAGATGTTCCAGACGGGCGAGGCTGTTGTCGGGGGTTTGGGTGGTAATGGCGTTCAATGCTTTATCCTTTGTACTGCACCTGCGAATTCCTTCGCGACAACCCGGCTGTCCCTCGCCGGAAATTCAAATGAAGAACAGGCTCCAGCATGCGCGGACGCGACCCTGAAACCGGCGAATTCCTTGGCCCAAGCCGTACCCAGCAGCGTCAGGGCGCGCTGGAAGTACGTGGCTTGGCCGAGCAACTGGTGGCGCTGCCGCCCGCTCAGCTGGCCAAATTGCCGATTCCGGAAGAGCTGCTGCAGCACATCCACGACACGCAGAAGATCACCTCGCACATCGCGCACAAGCGGCAGCTGCAATTTCTTGCCAAGCAAATGCGCCGCGAGGATGACGAGACGCTGGAAGCCATTCGCGACGCATTGGATGAAGATGGCGAAGCCGCCAAGCGCGACGCGGCGGCGCTGCACCGCACCGAGCAGTGGCGCGAACGCCTGCTGAGCGATGGAGACGCCGCCTTGGGCGAGCTGTTGGAGGCGTATCCGCACGCCGACCGCCAACACCTGCGCCAGCTGATCCGCAATGCCGGCGAAGAACGGCTCAAGAACAAGCCGCCGCACGCGTTCCGCGAGCTGTTCCGCGAGCTGCGGGAGCTGCTGCAAGAGCCGGGAAACGGGGAACAGGAAATGGAAGATCAGGAAAACTGATTGGGCACGAGCAAATCCCGCGTCAGGGACGTTGTATCCCCTATTTCCCATTTCCGATTCCCGGCTTCCAATCAAGCCCGCGTCCCGCCGACGGTCAACCCTTCAATCAACAGCGACGGCTGACCCACGCCTACCGGCACGCTTTGCCCGTCCTTGCCGCATACGCCGACGCCGGCATCCAGCGCCAAGTCGTGGCCGACCATCTTCACCTTCTGCATGGTTTCCGGGCCGTTGCCGATCAGCGTGGCGCCCTTGACCGGGGCGGTGATCTTGCCGTCTTCGATCAAGTAGGCCTCAGTGGCCGAGAACACATACTTGCCGCTGGTGATATCGACCTGGCCGCCGCCAAAATTGACTGCGTACAGCCCTTTCTTGACCGAACGGATCATCTCTTCCGGATCGTGCTTCCCGGCCAGCATGTAGGTATTGGTCATGCGCGGCATCGGCAGGTGCGCGAACGATTCGCGGCGGCCATTGCCGGTAGGCGCCATGCCCATCAGGCGCGCGTTCAATGTGTCCTGCATGTAGCCGACCAGCACACCATCTTCGATCAGCGTGGTGCAATGAGTCGGAGTGCCTTCGTCATCGACATTGAGCGAGCCCCGACGTTCCGGCAGCGTGCCGTCATCGACGATGGTGACGCCGGGTGAGGCGACGCGCTGGCCCATGCGGCCGGCATAGACGCTGGTGCCCTTTCGATTGAAGTCGCCTTCCAGGCCATGGCCCACCGCTTCGTGCAACAGCACGCCCGGCCAGCCAGCACCCAGCACCACCGGCATCACGCCGGCGGGAGCGTCGACCGCATCCAGATTGACCAGCGCCTGGCGCAATGCTTCACGTGCCAGATCCTCCGGTTTGCCATCGGCGAATAGTTGCGTATACGAATAACGCCCGCCCATGCCGGCATAGCCCGATTCACGGCGGCCGTTCTGCTCCACGATCACTTGCACGTTCAAGCGCACCAACGGGCGCACGTCGGCGGAAAGCACACCGTCGCTGCGCGCGACCAGTACGGTATCCACGCCGCCGGACAGGCTGACGGTCACCTGTTGCACGCGTGGATCGGCTGCACGAACGTACCGATCGACGGCACGCAGGGCCTCGACCTTGTCGTCATTCCCCATCGCATCGATCGGGTCGTCGCTGGCGTACAGCGAACGCCCGCCGCCACGCACCAGTGCATGCGGCGCGTGCGCGGCGCCTTCACGGGCAATGGCGCGCGCGGAATGAGCGGCGCTCAGCAATGCCTGGCTGTTGATGTCGTCGGAATAGGCAAAGCCGGTTTTTTCGCCGGAAATTGCGCGGACGCCAACACCTTGTTCGATGGAGTGAGCACCATCCTTGACGATGCCGTCCTCCACCGTCCAGCTTTCGCGGCGCGTGTGCTGGAAGTACAGATCACCGAAATCGATGCCGGGCCCCAGCAAGGTTCCGAAAGCGCGGTCCAGTTGTTGTTGGTCCAGGCCGGCGGGCAGCAGCAGGCGGGTTTCGGCGAGTGCGAGAGAATTGGTCATGGGACTCAGGGTTGGGGCTATGGGCAGCGAACGCAAGCAGCAGCGTTGTCTGCCGAAGGGAAAAAGTGGTTGTTCATGCATTTATGCGCATAAATCCGGGATCGCTGTGGCGCCTATATCGCCTGGAGACCAGCACGCAGATTTTCTGAACCACCAGGATCAAGGAATACCGGCCGGCGCAGAAGTTGTTGCCGTGCGGGCGCGCGACTGCTCGCGGCCCATGACCTCCACCTTCGGATCTTTCCAAGGCCCGGTGACGCGGTAGGTCTTGGCGCCCATCTGGCCCAGCGGTCTTTTCAGCACCGCATTGGCCACGGCACCGACGGCCGCCCCGATCGGACCACCGGCCACGGCGCCCACGGCCGTCAGCACATTGGCGGACTTGGGCAGTACCTGGACGGTTTGATCGAATCGTTCCGCGCGCAAGTCGGTGTCGCCGCGGATGCGTATTTCGGCGGATGGGCCATCGATCACCAGATCATCGCTGCTGGCCAAGCCATTGTTGAGGCGGATATCGCCATCGATGCGGTTGAAGGCGAATCCCTTGGAAAAGAAGTCGCTGAAGTCCAGCATCATGCGCCGCCGCAGTTCGGCCACACTCAACAGCCCGAGCACACGGCCAGCACCGGGCTCCAGCTCCAGCAGATGGCCATCGCGGACCGCGACGTGGACGCTGCCTTCCAGTGCCGCCAGTTGGAAAGCGCCCGGGCTACCGGCCCAACCCGCATCGATCTTGATCTGGCCGTGGCCACCACCGACGCGACGCTTGTACCCCAGCCCATCCATCATCGCCCCGATATCCTGGCTGTCGACCGCAACGTTCAGGCGCGTGCGCGCGCCAGTACCGCGACCGGTCCATTGGCCATTGATATCGATCGCCTGCTTGGGAGAACGCAATTGCAGTTGATCCACCTGCATCCCGCCTGCCAACTGTTGTGTACGCAACTTGGCGTTGCCGAAGCTGGCGTCGCCAAAACGCAGATCCTCGATGTCCAGCGATAGCGGCGGAATACTGGAAGGATCGAAATCGTTGGCTGCGGCACGCTGTGCCGGCGTGGAAGCCGTGCCTGGCGGAGCCGAGCTACGCCAGTGAACGCGCGAAAGCTTGCCGGAAATCGCCGCTCCCTTGGCTTCCGGCACCAACAGCGAGCCTGCCAACGCCTGACCATCCAGGGCAACCGCCACCGCCTTGTTGGCGGGCGCGAGTTGCAACCGCGTGTCGGGGAACGAAGCACCAATCAGCAACAGGCGCTCCGCGGTGACGTCGATGTGCCGCAGCGGAAGTTTGCCTTCGCTATCACCACCCTGGGTCATCGCGATCCAATCCATCGCGTCCAGGTTGCCGGTGCGACCCGTGACGACCAACCCTGACGCGGGCGCGGCCTCGGTTACTTGACGACTACCCAACGCGACGCGGATGCCGGTCTGACCGCCGCTGCTGCGCGCTCGCAAGGCCAGCAAATCGCCGAAAGCGACATCGATCTGTCCACTGCCCATCGGCAGCGGCGCACGCACACTGGTCGCCAGTGGCGTGGCGGCCGTTTTGCGCAATGGCGCCGGCAGATTAAGCGCGGTACCCACCAAATTGGAACGCAGGCTCAGTTGTGCCGGCAATGCGGCATCGACCGGCGTGCCAGTAGGCGCCCGGGGGATGGTCACGCCCACTGTCCATGGCGAAGTGCCGTCCAGATAGGGTTTCAGCCAGGACAGTTCGGGCGCGCGATCCAACAGTTCCTGAGCGCCCAACTGGGCGGACAGGTCAGCTTCGAACACCTGCTGCCTGTCGCGCACGCCACTGCCGGCACGCAACGCCAGCACGCCCGCATGTCCTTGATGCATCACCGCCAGCGGCTCGGACGAGAAGCCTTTATCGTCATAGCGGGTTTTGCCGCGCACGTCGGTGAACGCCAAATTCCAGCGTTTTTCCGCCAGCAGGGCGCCTTGCAGATCCACGGTGCCCTCGACCCGCTTGAGTGCGGCTTTTTGGCGGTGCAACGGCTGCATCAGGCTGAAACTGGCGCGTACCGGACCACTGGCTTCCAGGTGGGCCATGGTCTCGCCGTAGGTCTTCTGCAACGGACTCTGTCGCAGCAGGCTCAGGAGGCGTCCCGCGTCGGCGCTGGCCTGCGCATCGATCTTCAGTTCCGCATCGTTGAATGCCGCAATGCCGGCCTGGAAAGAGTCGATGGCGACGCCGCCCAGGGCGCCACGCCCCTGCAACTGGAAGCCGTTGGCGATGAAAGCAACATCCGCATCCACCTGCTCCAGCACTGGCCAGTCGGGCTGGAACTTGAATCGGCCGCCCTGGATATGCCCCACGGCCTCGAACCGGCCGTTGTTGTCGCGGAATGGCCAATTGTCCAAGTCGCCACTGACGATGGCGCGCCCGTTTCGCACGTGGCCACCGATCAGCGCCGCATTGAGCCAGTCGATCGCTGCCTTGGGCATGCTGTGGTGAACCCAGAAGCCTTTGGCTGCCGAGACGGGTGCGTCGTCCAGGTCAGCGGCGATGTCGATCCAAGGGCGGGTACCGTCACCCTGGAACCACAAGCCGCCGCGAATATCGGCCGCGTAATCCTTCCCACGCACGCGCAGCGCCGAAGTGCCGATGCGCCAGCCCGCACCTTCGCGCCAGCCAGCCACTTTGCCGTGCAGGTCGACGTCGTGAGCCACGCCAAACCCGCTGGGCCAATCGAAACGCATCCGCGATTGCGGATCCAGTGTCAACTCGAATCCTTCGGCGTCACCAAGGAACTCGCCCGCAAAACCACTCAGCCCAGGTGCGTGCCCAATCGACCGGAAACCCACATTGCTCAAACGTCCCCGCCCTCGCATGGCACCGCCCCGCTGCCCAATCAACGACAGCCCGGTCAAGCGCGCGGTGGGTTTGGCCTGCGCGAGCCAGCGACGAAGACCGTCGTCCACCCGATCGCTGAGAGCGAGCACGGCGAACAGCGGTGCCGCATCGACTTGATCCGCCAATAGCCCGTACCGCTGCCCACCCGCTATTACCAATCCGTCCAGCGTCTGCCTTTGCCGCTGGGTATCGATACGCAGCCGTGGCGCGTCCAGACGCCAGCCACCCGCCACCAGTTGCCAGCGCATGAGGCCATCGATCTGATCGAAGCGGACGCGCGGGATTTCGTTTCCGCCGGCGATCGCTGCGCCGCGCATACCCAACTGCTGCAACTTGGTGTCGATAGTCGCGAGCACTACACGGTGCTTGCGCAGTTCCGCCCAGCCGCGGACGCGTCCCTGCCCGCGCTCGGCGGTCACGCCGGTGTAGCGCAGCAAGGGCGACCAAACGCCGAGATCGTCGGCTTCCACGTCCACGTAGGCGCGTCCATTGCCTTGCCGACGATCGAAATCCACCGTCAACTGCAAGGGCTCCGCACTGCGATCGATCCATGCCCGGGTACCGGCACGTACCCGATCGCCTTCGACACGCAAACGCAAATCGATATGCGGCAACTGCAGATTCCCCGTCATCGAAGGCGCGATGATGGTCAACTTGCCGCCAATCACCTGCAGTTCGCCCAGCCCTTCCAGGCTTTTCAACGGATCGCCACCGGTCTGTTGCTGTCCGGGCAGACCGCGTACCGACCAAGTGCCGTCGTCCGCACGTAGCAGTGTCAGCGACAAACCGCGCAACCGTAGCTCGGTGAAGGAACGACCAGGCAACAATCCGCTGTACATCGCCACCAGTACTTCCGCCTGGCCGATACTGACGGCGGACTCGCCTTCGCCGATGCGCAAACCATCCAACTGCAGCAACGGACCGCGCCGCGTCCATTGCGTCTTTACATGATCGAACGATACCGGCCGACCGGCACGTTCGCTCAACCAGGCCGCGATGCGGTCCGGATGTCGCTCCGCCAGCGGCAGCACTTGACTGGCGACGCCCAGCACCAGCGCCATCAACACCAGCGTGACAGCCACGCAATATCCCGCGCCACGGCGCGCCAGACGTAAACGGCGGCGGAGGGGAGTGGGCATTTAAAAGCCGGCGATGGGGAATGGGGAATGGGGAATGGGAACCAGGAAGGAAACCGCTTCCGCGATTCCTGATTCCCTATTCCCTATTCCCGACTCAAAGCAACACAACATCGAACTGCTCCTGCAGGTACTGCTCGTCCGCCTGAAAACGGATCGACTTTCCAAGGAATTCTTCCAGCTCCGCTACCGCGGCCGATTCCTCATCGGTGATGCGTGCCACCACTTTGGGCGAGGCGATCACCAGCAGCCGCGCGGCTTCGAACTGGCGCACCGCGCGGGTAATCTCGCGGAAAATTTCGTAGGTGACCGTTTCGGTGGTCTTGATGGTGCCGCGCCCGCTGCATTCTGGGCATGGTTCGGACAATTGCCGCTCCAGGCTTTCGACCGTCCGCTTGCGGGTCATTTCCACCAGGCCCAATGGCGAGAACTCGTACACCGTTGTTTTCGCGTGGTCGCGCGCCAACGCTTTTTCCAGCGTCCGCAACACTTGGCGGCGATGCTCGGGATCATCCATATCGATGAAGTCGATGATGATGATGCCGCCCAGATTGCGCAGCCGCAGCTGACGCGCCACCGATTGCGCCGCTTCCAGATTAGTGCGGTAGACCGTTTCCTCCAGATTGCGCTGGCCCAGGAACGAACCGGTGTTCACGTCGATCGTGGTCATCGCCTCGGTCTGGTCGATGACCAGATAGCCACCCGATTTCAGCGGGACCTGCTTGTCCAGCGCGCGACCGATTTCGTCTTCGACGCCATACAGGTCGAAAATAGGCCGTTCGCCAGAGTAATGCTCGATGCGTTCTGCCAACACCGGCATGTACTTGGCCGCGAATGCCTGAAGGCGCTCGCTGGTTTCGCGCGAATCGACCTTGACCTTCTCGACGTCGCGGCGCATCAGGTCGCGTACCGCGCGCAGCGGTAGCGTCAAGTCTTCGTAGACGCAGGTGCCTACCGCGGAGTCGCGGCTGCGTTGTTCCACCAGCGCCCAGACTCGCGCCAAGTAGGCGATGTCCTCGGCCAGTGCCTCGGCGGGTTGTCCCTCCGCGTTGGTACGGATGATGTAGCCATGCCCGCCGTGCTGGGCCGACAAATCCGTGACCAGCGATTTCAGCCGCTGGCGCTCGGCTTCATCTTCTATGCGTGCCGATACGCCCACTACTTTCGATTGCGGCAACAACACGAGGTAGCGCGAGGGGATGCTGATCTGTGTGGTCAGCCGCGCACCCTTGCTGCCAATGGGATCCTTGACCACCTGCACCACGATGTCCTGCCCGTCGCGCAGCAGATCCATGATCGGCACCGACAGCGGTGGCGTCAGCGGCAACGTGGCATCGTCGGTCTCGCCATTGGCGACCGGCGCCGGCCGCACCACGTCGTTGGCATGCAGGAAAGCGGCGCGATCCAGCCCCACTTCCACGAAAGCCGCCTGCATGCCCGGCATCACCCGTTGCACCTTGCCTTTGTAGATGTTGCCGACCACGCCACGTCGCCAGCCACGCTCGATGTGCAATTCCTGCAGCATGCCGTTTTCGATCACCGCGACGCGGGTTTCGCGCGGGGTGACGTTGACCAGGATTTCCTCGCTCATGCGCGACGCATCTCTTTACGCCGGAACGCGTTACGTAGGAGCAAGCTGCGTCGGCCCACGGCTGCAGCAGCGACAACGCTTGGCATGATGATCGCGATGGAATGGCTCCCCATTTGCATTAGCCCTACCGCTCCCTATCTGAAAACGTCTGTGAAGGTATTTGCGCCTGCTCTTGGTGAGCCCGGCTTTGATGAGCATGATCTTGCTGAGCATGGTCTTGCTGAGCATGGTCTTGCTGAGCATGGTCTTGACCGACCAACCGCAGCAGCCGCGCTGTTTCGTACAGCGGCAGCCCCATCACGCCGGAAAAGCTGCCGGACAGATGAGAAACGAACTGTTCCGCCGCACCTTGGATGCCATAAGCCCCGGCCTTGCCCATCGGCTCGCCAGTGGCGACATAAGCGGCGATGTCTTCTTCATCCAGGTGCATGAAAGTTACTTCCGATACCGACACCGCCTGCGCCTCGCGCGAAGCGCTGACCAGCGACACCGCCGAGATCACCTGATGGGTGCGGCCGGACAACCGGCGCAGCATCGCCGCGGCGTCTTCCGCGTCGCGAGGCTTGCCGAATACGTCATCGTCCAGGATCACTTCCGTATCGGCCCCCAACACCCACGCACCCGGGGTGGCGAGCACCTTCAGCAGACCGGCGCCCGCCTTTTCCCGCGCCACCCGGCGGACGTACTCTTGCGCGGGCTCGCTGGGCTGGCGATGCTCCGGAACGTCCAGATCGAGCAGCCCGAACCGCTGGCCCAGACGGGTCAGTAGTTCGGCACGGCGGGGGGACTTGGAGGCCAGATAAAGCATTCGTGAAAGAATAACCCGCGACAGCTGACTGAATGGTTTTAATTCCTGCCTCACGGCGCGACTTGCAGCGGTAACCCCATTCCGGCTTACAACGCGTTCATGCTTATCCGAACACCCAACCGCACCGCTGTGACCGGGTGCACACACCGGCCCGCACCCCATAAGGAGATCCCATGCGCCAACACTCGCTACGACCGCTTCTGCTTGCCCTGTCCCTCGCTCTTGGAACCGCCACCATGACCTCTCACGCCCAATCCGTCCCGGGCTATGCCGTCGCTACCGACGGCACGTTGTTGAACGTTTCGGCTCAGGCGGACGCCTCGCGCACGCCGGACGTAGCGACCATTTCGGCTGGCGTGGTGACCCAGGCCGCGGATGGCAACGCCGCCATGCGCCAGAACGCCGAGCAGATGGCCAAGGTCACCGCCGCCATCAAAGCCGCGGGCATCGCCGAAAAGGACGTGCAGACCAGCGGTATCAATCTGAATCCGCAATACCGTTATGCCGAAAATATGCCGCCGGTCATCACCGGCTATCAGGCCAGCAACACCGTCAACCTGAAGGTGCGCGACATCACCAAACTGGGCAAGGTCCTGGATGCACTGGCCGCGCAGGGCGCGAACCAGATCAATGGACCCACTTTCGAAATTGATCAGCCCGAACCCGTGTACGACGAAGCGCGCTTGGCGGCTTTGAAGAAAGCGCAGGCGCGTGCGGAAACCTACGCCAAGGCATTGGGGCTGCGCGTTCGTCGTATCGTCAGCGTCTCGGAAGGCAGCGGCGGTGGCTTCCACCCGATGCCGGCAATGGCAATGAGCATGCGCGGAAAAGCGGAGATGGACACTTCGGTTTCGCCAGGAGAAACCAAACTATCGGTCAATCTTGATGTGGTGTTCGAACTAGGCAAGTAGTGCCTGCGACATCGCGATAAAAAAGCAGGGCTTCGGCCCTGTTTTTTTCTTTTAGCAACTCGAACTCAGGCGAATGACAATAAAAATATAAAAATGAATTCGCCATTTTCTGCACGCTCTAATGGCCGTTTTACGACCTTTCCACGTAGCACAAACACATAGCACTCCTGGGCTTCAGGGGGGCCCGCAGTTTGTGTCCAGTTCGAATGCGAGGAAGCGGACGGTGCGACGTATGACGTTCAATTGAACTCGCACGGCAACGAAAACACCCTCCCTCCAGCTAGTGCAATCAGGCTCCGGCTTTATTCGGCCGGAGCCTTTTTCCCGGCGCGCTTCACGTAGAGCCGAGCTTGCTCGGCTGATGGTCTTCGGCACCCGTGGAAGAGCAGCGGAGCAAGCTCCGCTCTACGAGAAGCGGGGCGGCTGTTGTAGAGCCGAGCTTGCTCGGCTGACTGTCTCGGCACCCGTGGAAGAGGAGCGGAGCGAGCTCCGCTCTACGAGAAGCGGGGTTTGTTGTAGAGCCGAGCTTGCTCGGCTGACTGTCTCGGCGCCGGTGGAAGAGCAGCGGAGCGAGCTCCGCTCTACGAGAAGCGGGGCGGGAACGGCATTCCGGATGCCCCTCTTGCGCAACGCCCGGGGCGAGCGCAATGTTGCTCCAGGCACGGATGCTCAACCCCGTTTCCCGCGCCCGGTCGTTGTTCCTCTTGCATACCCAATATGGAGGTGGATCATGGTTCGCATACAGTCCTACGGTTCTGATTCCCGCATCGACTTCGGCCGCGTACTGGCCATCGCCGCCGCCTTGGTGATCCATGCCATCGCGCTACTTTTGCTGCTGATGCCGCTGGCCGCGCCGCAGCTGGCCGTCGCCGTCAAGCCTTACAAACCCGAGATTTTCTTCATCGAACGGCCGAAGCCGGTCGAACCCATACCCGTCACGGTGACGAAACCTCAACCTGCCACCCGAACGCCACAGAACGTGGCGGTAACCCCAAGGCCCACCACCATCACGCCGCCCGCGGAACAGCCAATTGTCGAAGGCGGCAGCGAACCGATGGTGGTGCCCGCCTCGGAAGGTCCGGCTGATGCGCCTACCATCGCCATGACGACGGGGCCGATCGCGGCCAGCCATCTGGAGTACGTCACTGCACCGCCGCCCAAATACCCGCGCGAAGCCGTACGAGACGGTGCGCAGGGCACGGTCATGCTGCGTGTGCTGGTGGACACCGATGGCACACCGCTTGAAGTGAGCATCGACAAGAGCAGCGGCAACAAGTCGCTGGACCGTGAAGCGCGGCAACATGTCCTGAAAAATTGGCGCTTCCGTCCCGCCATGCGTGACGGCGTGCCGGTACAGGCTTACGGCCTGGTGCCGATCGATTTCAGCTTGCAATGACGAACAAGGAAGCCCGCCGAAAGGCGGGCTTCTGGTTTGCGTGGCCCGACTCCACCCCTGTAGGAGCGGCGTCCCGCCGCGAGCTCTTTCTGTCAGATTGCGATAAAAACGAAAAGCTCGCGGCGTCCCGCCGCTCCTGCGGGATCTATCAGCCGCGGTGATAGGGATGATTGGCCAACAACGCGGCCGCGCGATACACCTGTTCGGCGACCACTAGCCGCGCCAGCATGTGCGGAAGCGTGAGCGGCCCCAGCGACCAGGTTTCGTGTGCCGCCGCCAACACATCAGGCGCATGTCCTTCCGGCCCGCCGATCAGGAAAGCCAGATCGCGCCCCTGCCCGCGCCAATGCTCCAACCGTTGCGCCAGTTGCTCGGACGAGTACGCCTTGCCGCCCACTTCCAACGCCACGATATGCGCATTCTTTGGCAACGCGGCCAACACGCGCTTGCCTTCTTCTTCGATGGCGCGTTGCGGGTCGCGGCCTTTGCCACGCAGCCCCGGCTCTATTTCCACCAGCTCCATCGGCAGCCAATGCGACAGGCGCTTTTGGTATTCGGCGAATCCCTGCGCTACCCAAGTGGGAGCACGTTCGCCGGTGGCGATCAGCTTACTTTTCATCGCTGCATGATAGCGGCGTCGCACTTCTGTCGGACCATTTGCAAGAGACATGCCTTTGTCATATTCCGGTTACACCGGAGACCTAGCGTGCAAGCTCCCCCAGCCAGCAGGAGTCGCACGATGAGTGTCTTCGATCCCGCCCGCCGCCAGGTCCTGAAAGGTAGTGCCGCCGCCGTCGCGATGGGCACGATCGGCAGCCTGGGCGCGTTGTATTCGCGCCAGGCCTACGCCGCCACCGGATCAACCCGGCTTTCCCCGATTCCGAGCCGTTATGGGCCGCTAGCGCCTGTGGCCGACAGCAGCACCGGGCTGCCGCTACTGCAGTTGCCGCGCGGCTTTAGCTACCGTTCGTTCGGCTGGAGCGGCGACCGCATGGACGACGGCCAGCCCTGCCCTGACCGCCACGACGGCATGGCCGTGGTCTCTGTACGCAAGCATGGTTGGAAAGGCAGCGGCCGCGGTCATGGCCGCGGTCTGGAATACGTCCTCATCCGCAATCACGAACGCGGCGCTGGCGCGCCCATCCAGGCGCCTGGCATGTACGACACCGGCATTGTCAGCGAAGGCCTGCAAGCGGCGGGTGGCACTACCACCCTCACCTACCGCCACGACGAATGGGGCAGCCTGGAACCCAGCCTGGGCGGCACGCTGGTCAATTGCGCCGGCGGACTGACCCCGTGGGGCACATGGCTGACCTGCGAAGAAATCAAGACCGATGCGGTCTCCAGCACCGGCCGTAAGCATGGCTATGTCTTCGAAGTCGACCCGCGGAGCGAGCGCACCACCGGCCGGCCGCTGGTGGGTCTGGGCCGCTTCAGCCACGAAGCCGTGGCCGTGGATCCGCGCACCGGCATCGTCTATCTGACCGAAGACGATCGCAACAAATCGGCGCTGTATCGCTTCATCCCCAACGACCGTTTCGGCCGCTATGGCTCACTGGAGCACGGTGGACGGCTGCAGGCCGCGCGCGTTCGCGGCAAGCCCAACGCCGACTTGACTGTTGCCAACATGGGCGAGGAATACGCGCTGGATTGGGTGGACGTTCCCGACCCGGATCTGGATACGGTCGTTGCGCCCAGCGGTTTTCCGGATGTATCGGCCGGCGACACGCTCAGTGGTCCGTTCGCGCAAGCGTGGAGCGAGGGCGCGCTGCGGATGAGCCGCGGCGAAGGCATCTGGTACAGCTACGGCAAGATGTTCATCGTCGATACCAGCACCGGCGTGGACAGCCAGGGCCGCAAAGGCCGCGGCAATGGTTCGGTGTGGGTGCTTGACCTGTTCACCCAGCGGCTGCGCGCGCTGTTCGTCAGCGGCAACCAGTTGGCCGCGCACAATCCCGACAACATCACCGTCAGTGCGCGCGGCGGCGTGCTGTTGTGCGAAGACGGCGGCGAAAGTCCTGACGAATACGGCCCCGGTTCGCGCCTGATCGGCCTGACCCGCGCCGGCGAGTCCTTCTATTTCTGCAAGAACAACATCGAGCTGACGTCCACGCAGATCGCCAACGCCGGCAAGACGATCGACGAAGGCGACTATCGCGACTCCGAGTTCTGTGGCGCCTGCTGGGACCCGCTGTCGAGGACGATGTTCGTCAACATCCAATCGCCCGGGATCACGGTCGCCATCACGGGACCGTGGGAACGTGGACCGTTGTAAGCGGCAGTTGTTGCTAGTCAGGGAAGCAAAAACGAAAACGGCGCCGAAAAGCGCCGTTTTCCATCGAAACCTTGTTGGGATCAGGAGCGATCTTCCGCACCCGCTTCGAATTCGTCGTACTGAGGCGGCTGATCGCCCACCGTCCACAACCGCTCCAGCGCGTAGAACTCGCGCACTCGCGGCAGCATGACGTGGACGATCACGTCACCCAGATCGACCAATACCCACTCTGCTTCGCGCTCGCCTTCCACGCCCAACGGCATGACATCCAGTTTCTTGGCGAACTTGACCACTTCATCGGCAATCGATTTCACGTGGCGCGTCGAGGTGCCCGACGCGATGATCAGGTAGTCCGTGACGCTGGACTTGCCGCGCACATCGATCTCGACGACATCCTTGGCTTTGAGTTCCTCAACCGCCGCATGTACGTTGGCGAGCAGGTCCGGCAAGGCCGGAGGCGGGCTGGGAAGACGGGTCTTGATGACTTGCGCTTGGCTGGACAAAGGTTTGCTGTCTTTAGGGAATGCGGCCGAATTATACCGAACTCCGGTCCGGCGCTTACGTGAAATAAAGCCGGTTATCCGCGATGTAGTCCGCCACGGCCGGCGGCACCATCTCCTGCCAGGCCTGGCCCGCGGCCATCCGTCGCCTGATCTCGCTGGCTGATTCCATCTGCAAAGGGTGTTTAAGCCGAAACAGGCCTCCGGCGGGCCTTTCGGTCAATTCTTTCGGCGAGGACAGCCATCGCCCCTCGATGAAGCGTGCAAGTTCTTCCGGCATTGCGCCATCCAGCGGACTGCCTACACGTTCGGCGACGATGAAGTGCGCATAGTCCGACAGCCGTTGCCAATCCCGCCACGTCGGAAGGCCAATCAGGCTGTCGGCACCGATCAGCAGCGCTATCGGCGCGTGCTCGCCCAACTCCCCACGCAATTCGCACAAAGTATCGATGGTGTAGGAGCGACTGCCCGGTTGTGCCTGGGCACGCTGCAACTCCCGACGGTCGACGAGCAAGCCCGGCTCATCCGCCACCGCCAGGTCCAGCATGGCTGCGCGTTCTTCCGCCGTCGCGCCCGGCGGGGCACGGTGCGGCGGATCGGCGGCCGGCATCAAGCGCACCACAGCACCCAGTTCATCACGAGCCGCCTTGGCAATCGCCATGTGGCCGTTGTGAACCGGATCGAAGGTGCCGCCGTAGAAGATATTGAGCATGGGGAGCGGGGAGTGGGAAGGCAGGAGGGACCGTGGCTTTACCTCCCCCTTTGCAAAGGGGGATTGAGGGGGGTGCTTTTCAAACAAGGCAAATGCAAAGTCAAAGGCAACGGCAGAAGCAAATCCCGTCGCCCACGGCGCGTGCGGCGCGTGCGCCTTGCCCCCATTTTTAAGGGGCGAAACGAGATGCTAGAGGCAGTGAAATCCAATGCTCGACGCCAGAGAGCTCACGCCACCAATAATCG
Organism: Pseudoxanthomonas sp. CCNWLY206-1; assembly: GCF_039710385.1. Classification (NCBI taxonomy): domain Bacteria; kingdom Pseudomonadati; phylum Pseudomonadota; class Gammaproteobacteria; order Lysobacterales; family Lysobacteraceae; genus Pseudoxanthomonas; species Pseudoxanthomonas sp. CCNWLY206-1. The sequence goes on from NZ_JBDKXI010000002.1 coordinate 182,021, forward strand.
CACCGCTTTGGCATCCGCGACCGCCAGCAGCAGCCGCTCCATCGCTACCCAGGCATCGCCGTCGCCGCGACCCTTGGCGATACGATCGATCCGCGAGGCTTCGGCCACGAAGCGGTCCCAGCGCGCAGGAGACGCGTGTCGTTGCAGAGCTCGTTTGAAGGGCGCCTGTTTGGTTTCCCAGATGCCTTGGGCTTTCATTTCCGCACCCAGATTGCCGCCACGTGCCTGCACGCGTGCCAGCGCCGCCGTGCGCAGCAGTTCCTTCACCACCATCGGCATCAACCCGGCTACCACGTCGCCTTCAGCGCGCAATCCCGCCAGCATCCGCGAAACGTGATCGACCTGGCCCGCCAACATCGCGTCAGTCAGACGAAAGACATCGTAGCGGGCGGCATCAGCCACCAGCGATTCCATGGTCGCCGCGTCCAGGGTCTTCCCTTCCGCCAACAGCACCAGCTTGTCGATTTCCTGCGCCGCCGCCAACAGATTGCCTTCCACGCGGTCAGCCAGCACCTGTACCGCGGTACGGTCCGCGCGCAAGCCTTTCACGCGTAGTCGGCTTTCGATCCAACCGCTCAATTCGTGCGGCTTTATCGCCCAGGCAATCGCGATAGCGCCGGCACGCGCGATGGCATCGGCCCATTTGCCTTGATGTGCTTTGCTCCACTCGCCAGCGGTGATCAGCAGGATGACATCCGGCGGCGGATTGGCGCAGAACGCGCTGATCACTTCCGCGCCTTCCTTGCCCGGCTTGCCGCTGGGCAGGCGAACCTCGATCAAACGGCGGGCGCTGAAAAGGCTGGGCGCATTGAAGGAAGCATCCAGCGTATTCCAATCGAAATCACGGCCATCGGCGTCGAATACTTCCCGTTCGCCGATGCCTTGAGCGCGCGCTTGCGCGCGCACCGCGTCGGCGGCTTCCAGTACGCGCAGGATTTCCGGGCCGGCAATCAGATAGACCGGATACAACGGATCCGTGGCCGAACGCGAGGCCAATTGCTCCGGCTTGAGTTCCATTACTCGGTCTTGACGACCTGTCCGGCTCGCATCACGCCGTCGATGCGGCGCAGGATCGACGAGGCCATTTCCTGGCGCAGTTCATTGGCCAGGACTTCGCGCTCGCTGCTGGTGCCCGTGGCGTTCTCGGGCGGTGACACGTAGTCCCGCGACATCTCGACCACCTGCTGCGGCACCAGATCGGTGCCATCGGCCTTGCGGAACACGAATACCACCGCGTAGCGCAGGCTGTACTCCTGCGAACGACCGTGGCTGTCGATACTGATGGGAAGATCGCCCCAACGCTCGGAAAGGACTTGCAAGGTGGCAACGTCTTCCTTGCTGTCTTCCGGGGCAGGCGTAGCGCCTGCGGCCTGCAGGCCGCGCGACAAGGAGGTAGCCAATTTGCTGTAGGAACCTGAGGACACTACCCGGACGGGGCCGAGATCTGCCGGCAAGGCGATCTTGTTGCGCAAGTGGAACCCGCAACCGGACAGGATCAGGACAAGGGCGGCTACGGCGATGGGTCGGAATCGGGTCATGGAGGAAGTCTGGACGAGCCCGGCATGGGCGGCAATAGGCAATCCGGATGGCAGGTGAACATGGGAGCCGCGCCCCGCGATAACCCGGTAGGAGCGGCGTCCGCGTCCCCTATGTAGGAGCGGCGTCCCGCCGCGAGCTCTTCGCTTCTATCGCGACCTGATGGAAAAGCTCGCGGCGGGACGCCGCTCCTACGGGCCTGAAGGTCGCGTCTACCGCTACCTCAGGCCACCACGATATTTATGATCTTGCCAGGCACGATGATGATCTTGCGGATGCTCGTGCCTTCCAGGAACTTGGCGGTGTTCGGCTCGGCCTTGGCCAGCGACTCGATCAGCTCGCGCGGGGCGTCGGCGGCCACGTCGATGGTGCCGCGCAGTTTGCCGTTGACCTGAACCGCCAGCGTCACCGAATCGCGCACCATGGCGGAAGGGTCTGCCTGAGGGAACGGCACATCCTCCAGCAGCGTTTCCGGATGGCCCAATGCCTGCCACAAGGTGTGGCTGGTATGCGGCGTAATCGGGTTCAACAGCAATACCGCGGTTTCCAGTGCCTCCTGGCGCAGCGCGCGGCCATTGCCGCTGGCGTCGTCGAACTTGCCCAATGCGTTGGAAAGCTCCATCACCGCGGCGATGGCGGTGTTGAAGCTGTGGCGTTTGCCGTAGTCGTTGCCGACTTTGTCGATGGTTTCATGGATCTTGCGGCGCAGCGCTTTCTGATCGGCGCTCAGCGCCGACAGATTGACCGCCGGTATTTGCCCGCCGTCGGCAGCGTGCCTGTGCACCTGCGTCCACAGGCGGCGCAGGAAACGCGCCATGCCTTCCACGCCGGCTTCGTTCCACTCCAGCGACTGCTCCGGCGGCGCCGCGAACATCGAGAACAGGCGCACCGTATCGGCACCGAACTTGTCGACCATCGCTTGCGGATCGACGCCATTGTTCTTCGACTTGGACATCTTCTCGCTGCCGCCGATGGAGACCGGCTTCCCGTCCGCGATCAGCGTCGCGCCGGTTACACGTCCACGCTCATCGCGCTGCACCTCGACGTCGGCGGGATTGATCCACTCCCGATTCCCGGTTTCCGATTCGCGGTAGTAGGTGTCGGCAATCACCATGCCCTGGCACAACAGGTTCTGTGCCGGCTCGTCGCTGTCCACCAGCCGCGCATCGCGCAATAGCTTGTGATAGAAGCGGAAATACATCAGGTGCAGGATCGCGTGTTCGATGCCGCCGATGTATTGGTCGACGGGCAACCAATAGTTGCCGCGCTTGTCCACCATGTCCTTGGCACCCGGCGAGGTATAGCGTGCGTAGTACCAACTGGATTCCATGAACGTGTCGAACGTGTCGGTCTCGCGTTCGGCCGGGCCGCCGCATTCCGGGCAGGTCGTCTTGCGCCAGTTCGGGTCAGCCTTGATCGGCGACTTCACACCGTCCAGCGTTACGTTTTCCGGCAGTACCACCGGCAGTTGCGATTCCGGCACCGGCACCGCACCGCATTTGTCGCAGTAGATGACAGGAATCGGGCAACCCCAATAACGTTGCCGCGAAACACCCCAGTCGCGCAGACGGTAGTTCACCCGGCGCTGGCCGCGGCCCTGGCGTTCGAAACGTTCGGCCAGCGCTTCGAAAGCGCCACGATAATCCAGGCCGTCGAATTCGCCGGAGTTGACCAGCTCCAGATCGGTCCGGGTCTTGTCCGCATACCAGTCGTGCCAGACATCCGGGTCGTAGGTTTTTTCTTCCTCAGTCCGGGGCGCCGTCAGCGCGATGACCTGGCGGATAGGCAAGCCATATTTGTGCGCGAATTCGAAATCGCGTTCATCGTGTCCTGGCACCGCCATCACCGCGCCGGTGCCGTAGCCCATCAGCACGAAATTGGCGATCCACACCGGTATTTTCTCGCCCGTCACCGGGTGTACGGCGCGCAATCCGGTGTCCATGCCGCGCTTTTCCTGCGTTTCCAGCTCGGCCTCGGAAACTCCGCCATGCTTGAGTTCTTCCAGAAAAGTGGCGATGGCAGGATTGGCGGCGGCGACTTTCTGCGCCAGCGGGTGTTCACCGGCGATGGACAGGAACGTCACGCCCATCAACGTATCGGGACGGGTGGTGAAGACGGTCAGCGTGTCGCCGCCTTCCACCGCAAAGTTGATTTCCAGCCCTTCCGAGCGGCCGATCCAATTGCGCTGCATGGTCTTGACCGCATCCGGCCAGCCCGGCAGATCGTCCAGGCCGTCCAGCAGTTCCTGGGCGTAGTCGGTGATGCGCAGGAACCATTGCGGGATTTCACGCTTTTCCACCAACGCGCCGGAACGCCAGCCGCGTCCGTCGATCACCTGCTCGTTGGCCAGCACAGTGTGGTCCACCGGATCCCAGTTCACCACCGAGTTCTTGCGGTAGGCCAGGCCCTTGCGCATTAGACGGGTAAACATGCGCTGCTCATGCACGTAGTACTCCGGCCGGCAGGTCGTCAGTTCGCGCGACCAATCGTACGCAAAGCCGAATTGCTTCAGCTGATTACGCATGTGCTCGATGTTGGCGTAAGTCCACTTGGCCGGCGCGGTCCCGTTCTTGACCGCTGCATTTTCGGCCGGCAAGCCGAAGGCGTCCCAACCCATGGGCTGCAGCACGTTATGGCCGGTCATGCGCTTGTAGCGGCTGATTACATCGCCGATCACATAATTCCGCACGTGCCCCATATGCATCGAGCCGCTGGGATACATGAACATCGACAGGCAGTAATACTTGGGCTTGTCGGACCGCTCGTCTACCTCGAAGGCTTTGAGGCCCTCCCAAAAGGACTGGGCGTTGGTTTCGACGGACTTGGGGTCGTAGACGTTAGGTTCTGCGGGAACGGACATAGGGACGGCTGATAGGTGTCGCGGCAAAGCGTGGAAGGGTACCGCAGTGCACAAAGCGCCGCCAACGCAACCGCTAAGATGGCCCGTCCTTCCGGAGCCCGCCATGTCCCGATACGCCCTGCCCGCACTCCTCGCCAGCCTGATCGCCCTGCCCGCCGCCGCCGCCGAACCGCTGGCTTTGCAATGCGGAAAGCTCTTCGATGCGCGCAGCGGCAAGGTCCTGGAGGCCCGTACGGTGGTCGTCCGCGACGGCAAAGTGGCCGAGGTTCTGCCGGGCCGAGCCGAGGTGGCTGGCGCTAAATCCATCGACCTGACCGGACGGACCTGCCTGCCCGGCTGGACGGATCTGCATGTGCACCTGTCCGGCCAGTCCAGCCCGCAGAGCTATTCCGAAGGCTTTCGCCTGGACCCGGTGGACTTTGCCTACCGTTCGGTCGTCTATGCGGAAAAGACCCTGATGGCCGGCTTCACCAGCGTGCGCGACCTGGGCGGCGAAGTCGTCCCGCATCTGCGCGATGCAGTGAGCCAGGGGCTGGTGAAGGGTCCGCGCATCTTCGCCGCTGGCAAATCCATCGCCACCACCGGCGGCCATGCCGATCCCACCAATGGCTGGAACGACCAGCTGTCCCATCTGATCGGCCCGCCCGGCCCCACTGAAGGCGTTATCAACTCCATCGAGGAAGCGCGCCAAGCGGTGCGCCAGCGCTACAAGGATGGCAGCGACGTCATCAAGATCACCGCCACCGGTGGCGTGCTGAGCTACGCCAAATCCGGCGATGCGCCGCAGTTCACCGTCGATGAAGTGAAGGCGATCGTTGATATCGCCAACGACTATGGCTACAAGGTCGCCGCGCACGCACACGGCACCGAGGGCATGAAGCGCGCCATCCTGGGTGGAGTGACCAGCATCGAGCATGGCACCTACATGACCGACGAAGTGATGCGGCTGATGAAACAGCACGGCACGTGGTACGTACCGACGATCTATGCAGGCCGCTTCGTCGCCGAAAAAGCCAAGATCGACGGCTACTTCCCGGAAGTGGTTCGGCCCAAGGCAGCGCGCATCGGTGCTCAGATCCAGGACACGGCGGCCAAGGCGTATCGCAATGGCGTGAAGATCGCGTTCGGCACCGACATGGGCGTGGGCCCGCATGGCGACAACGCCCGCGAGTTCCTTTACATGGTGGAAGCCGGCATCCCGGCCAATTTGGCGCTGCAAGCCGCGACCATTCGCGCCGCCGAGGTACTGGGCGTGGACGACCAGGGCGTCATCGAAGCTGGCAAGCGCGCGGACGTGATCGCGCTGCCGGGCGATCCGGTGGCGGACATCAATGCCGTGTTGAATGTCGATTTCGTCATGAAGGACGGCGTGATCTTCAAGCAGCCCTGATTGAAACCCGCAGCGTGCGCTGTGCGCACGACAACGTGGTTCATCACGCGTCATCGAGTCCCGTTTCCGTGCGCACAGCGCACGCTACGCGTACTGTCAAGGATGGCTTTTAGCGGTAAGCCGAGCGCGCGGGGTAAAACCCGCGACGCCTACCCAAACCCACCACACCGCGAATGCCACCCGCTGTGCAGTACCGGCAGGCAGCCAATCCACGGCGAACAACACCAGCATCAACAGCAGCAAGGCAGTCACCGCACTGATCCGCACTACCGTTCGCCACACCATCTGTCCACGCAGGCCCACCGCCAGCAGCACCGCGCCTGGAACAAACGCGACCCACCACAGCATCCACGCGGTCGCGTGATAGCTGCTGCTGGCGTTGTGCAGGTCCGCCGGGTCCAAAGGCAGTAATCCCAACGCAACGAAGCCCAGTGAAGAAAGCAGCAACAATTGCGCGCCAATGCGCAGACTCCAGCCGGCGGCGGCCGGCAGACGCAAGCGCAACTCGAGCATTACGACCGACGCCAGCAGCCCCGGAAGCACGAAGCCCAGCAGATTGAAGGCCATAGCATGCGGAAAGCCTTTCGCGCCCAGCACCGCGACCGGATGCGCCGACTGCGAATATCCGGGCAACGCCAGGCCAAAACCGACCACAGCGATAGCGAAGAAGATTGCGCCGGCAAGACCTGCATACGGCAATCCACGATTCATTGCGCTTCCCAACGGAACATCTCCTCAAGCCAGCATCAAGCGTCCACCGATGTGGAACGTCAACTTCAACGGCAGCATCTACCCGCCACCTTCAGCGCAATGATAGTTTGCCGAGCGATAACGCAATGCATCGCAGCGGTCGCGATGTCGGTTCCACCGGCGCCGACCCGCCTATCCGCTGCCGTCGGCCGTTGCGCATGCTCGGTGGCGACTCGTGGCGCGAGCCGCCTATGACGTAGGGTAAGCATCCGGGCGCACCCGCTTGAAAGGTGCGCGAGTCGCCGCCATGTTAGGCCGCATCCTTGACTCGAGCGGCCCCATGAGTGATCTGCCCCACGTTTTCGACGCCACCACCGAAACCTTCGAGGCCGAAGTCCTGCAGAAATCGTTGCAGGTACCGGTGCTGGTGGATTTCTGGGCGACCTGGTGCGGCCCGTGCAAGACCTTGGGGCCGATCCTGGAAAAACTGGCGGGTGAGTACAACGGTGCGTTCGAACTGGCCAAGGTGGACGTGGACAAGGAGCAGCAGATCGCTGCCGCATTCCAGATCCGCTCCGTTCCGACCGTTTTCCTGGTCAAGGGCGGCCAGTTGGTGGATGGCTTCCCCGGCGCGTTGCCGGAAGGCCAACTGCGTGAATTCCTGAAGCAACATGGCATCGAACCGGCGCCCGCGGAATCCGCTGTCGAAGAGCCGCCGGTGGCGCTGGACCCGCACGCGCAGGTGCTGGCATTGCGCAAGGCGATCGAAGCCGAGCCGGACAAGGATGAGCTGAAACTCGATCTGGCATTGGCATTGTTGAAGATCGGTGCCGCGGGCGAGGCCGAGCAATTGTTGAATGCGCTGCCGGCCAATCTGGCGACCGACGATCGCGCCGTGCAGGCGCGCGCTCGTCTGGGGTTTTCGGCAACGTTGAAAGATGCGCCGCCGGTGAAAGTGCTGGAGGCGGCTATCGCGGCCAATCCTGACGACCTGCGCGCACGTCACCTGTTGGGCGTCCACCGTCTGGTGGCCGGCGAATCGGAAGCTGCCTTGGAGCAGTTCCTGGAAATGCTCCGCCGCGACCGCAGCTTCGAGGACGGCCTGGCCCGGAAAAGCCTGATCGACGCCTTCCGGGTGATCGAGGACGGCGTTTTGGTTGCCCACTATCGGCGCAAGATGTCATCACTGCTGTTTTAGCCCCAGCGCTACCGTACCTGTACGTATGGTAGCCTGCGAGCCTTGTCCCATATAGGCTCGCGAATGAAGGCTTCCACTCTTCGGCACATCTTCAATTGCTGGCCGCCGTTCCTGTTTAGCGGCATCCATGTCACCCGAATGTGCAGCGACTGGCGCTACGCCCGGGTGGAACTGCGGATGCGCCCCTGGAATCGCAACTACGTGGGCACGCATTTCGGCGGCAGCCTGTTTGCCATGACCGATCCGTTCTGGATGATCATGATCAAGGAATCGCTGGGCAGCGATTACTACGTCTGGGACAAGGCAGCCGAGATCGAATTCGTCAAACCCGGCAAAGGCACGGTGCACGCCGAATTCCGCCTGGATGACGCCACTTTGGATGACATCCGCCAAACCGCCGCCGACGGCCAAAAGCATCTGCGCTGGATGCCCACCGAAATACTCAACGCCCAGAACGAAACTGTCGTACGTATCCGCAAGCAGATCTATGTGCGCTTGAAGCCGAAAGCACGGGACTAGGTGCGTGAACGGTGAACGGTGAACGGTGAACGGTGAACGGTGAACGGAAAGAGCATTTCGCTTTTGCCCCCTTTTTAAGGGGGCTACGGGGGATTTGCTTTGGCTTTTGCTTCTAAGAGCAAAAGCAAATCCTCCTTAATCCCCTTTTCCAAAGGGGGAGAAAAAGCTTTTCCGCTACGGGCTATCAAGAGCATCGCTGCCCTACAATAGGCCGATGTCTACCGACCATCCTGTTTCCCGCCCCTCCCTACAAAAATTGTTCCTGACCGGCCTGCTGACGCTGCTGCCGATCTGGCTGACCTGGGTGGTGGTGAAGTTCGTCTTCGTGCTGCTGTCGGACATCAGCAAGCCCTGGGTAGGTCCGATTTCCCAACAGATAGCGGCATCATTCCCGGATTCGCTGGGCTGGTTCAAGGCGCTGTGGGTGCAGAACACCATCGCGCTGCTGGCGACGTTGATCGTCATCCTGGTGGTGGGGGTGCTGGCGCGGCGCGTCATCGGCCAACGCCTGCTCGGCTGGTTCGAAATGCTGATACAACGCATTCCCTTGGCCAGCACCATCTATTCAAGCGCGCGCCAGCTTTTGGACATCCTGCAGACCAAACCGGGCAATACGCAGCGCGTCGTATTGATCGACTTCCCGCACCGTGACATGAAATCGGTGGGCTTCGTCACCCGGGTGATGCGCGAAGAAGGCACTGGACGCGAACTGGCGGCTGTCTACGTACCCACCACGCCCAACCCGACCTCCGGCTATCTGGAAATCGTTCCAGTGGAACTGTTGACGCCGACCGACTGGTCGGTGGACCAGGCGATGAGCTTCATCATTTCCGGCGGCGCGGTAGCACCGGAATCCATGCCATTTACGCGAAACGCCGATAAACCAGGCGAGCCTCCGGCGACCCTCCCGCCGGCGCCCGATACTACAATCTGACCTTGGTAGCCCCTGGGTACCGCGGAGAAGTTGGTAAATGCGCCAAGCACATGCACTGATCTTTCCCTGCGATATCTGCGGCAATGGCTGCAAGGCAGGCGCTGGCGTGCATGGATACCAAAAGATCCCGGGTTACGCCTTGACCGTGTGCAAGAGCTGTTTTCAGAACAGCCACGACGGATGGGCGCCGGCGCACGAAGAAGCCTTTGAGATGCACCTGGAATCGAAGGGAATCCCGCTTCCGCCGCGCAACGCAAACGGCTGGTATCCAAGGGAACCCGAATGAGTTCCACCGCTATCCAACTTTGGCGAAGATAATCGCCGACATGCCGGAATCCAATCCATTCACTCGCGCTGGGGAGCGCCGAACCGATGAGCACAAGCCGTACCCTTGATGATCGTGCGGTGCGGTTGTTCATCGCACTGGCCGCTTTTTTCTGCGTCAACGCGGTGCTGGCCGAATTCATCGGCGTCAAGATCTTCGCGTTGGAAGACACGCTGGGTATCGCGCCGCTGGAATGGGACCTGTTCGGGCAAAACGGTTCTTTGAATTTCACCGTCGGCACATTGCTGTGGCCGTTCGTCTTCATCCTGACCGACACCGTCAACGAATTCTTCGGCAAGCGCGGCGTGCGTTTCATTTCCTGGCTGGCGGTTGCGTTGATCGTCTATGGCTTCGTGTTCGCCTTTCTCGCCATCGCCGCGGCACCGGCCGGCTGGTGGGTAAAGGCGGCCGAGGGCCAGGGCGTTCCCGATTATCAGGCGGCTTTCGCCGCCATTTTCGGCCAGGGCATGTGGTCCATCGCGGGTTCGATAGTAGCCTTCCTGCTGGGCCAGCTGATCGACGTATCGGTGTTCCATCGCATCCGTGTTGCCACCGGCGAGCGCTGGGTCTGGTTGCGCGCAACCGGCTCCACGGCCATCTCGCAGCTGGTCGACAGCTTCGTGGTGATCTACATCGCCTTCGTGCTGGGCCCGCAAAAATGGCCGACGTCATTGTTCCTGGCGATCAGTACGGTCAACTACTTCTACAAGATGCTGGCAGCCATCGCACTGATACCACTGCTCTACCTGATGCGGCACGGCATCCGCCGCTATCTGGGTGAAGCGCGCGAGCGCCAGCTGCGCGCTGAAGCGGCTGGGGATTGAGAGAATCCCCTGGAACGGCCACCAATCGTAGGAGCGCCGTCTCGGCGCGAACTCTTCCTGTCAGATCACGTCAGAGCGACCGGCAGAACAGCCAAAGCTTTGACACGGATTGATACGGAAAGAAGCGGATAAGGCATTGAATGCCTTTTTATTCGTGTTTATCTGCGTTGATCCGTGTCTAAAAGCTCTAGATTTCCGGTCGCGACTTACGTCGCCCCCACAAGGACACATCCAGGCGGGACCATGACTTCCGTCGCTGGCGGGAAGCGGCAAGACGGGCCACGCTCCGGGTTTGCCCAACCCATCGGAACCTTCCATGAGCCGTCCCCTGCCCGCCTTGCTGACCCTGGCCATCGCCCTGGCACTGCCTGCCGCTACCTTTGCGGGAGATGCCAACGCTGCCGAGTCCACCGCTGCAGCATCGCCCGCCAACGACAAGGCCGCGCAACTGAACCAGCTTTACACGCAGTACTGGGAAGAATCGCTCAAGCTCAATCCGCTGCGTGCGACCTTCCAGGGCGATCCGCGCTACAACGATCAGCTGCCGAATTTCCTGTCCGCCGAATACCGCGAGAAGTCGCACCACTTCACCGAGGAATGGCTGAAGAAAGTCGAGGCGATCGGTGCCGATGGATTGAATGGCCAGGACCTGCTGAGCTATCAGATCTTCGTGCGCGATGCGAAGAACGAACTGGAAGGCGAACGCTTTCCCGGCTGGATGCAGCCGGTCAACCAGTTCTACAACATCGCCAGCACGGTCGTGCAGTTGGGTTCCGGCACCGGCGCGCAGCCTTTCAAGACGGTGCAGGACTACGACAACTGGAACAAGCGCGCCACCCGGATTCCGGTGTTGTTCGACCAGGCCATCGCCAATATGCGCGAAGGCATGAAGGCCGGTGTGGTGCAGCCACGCGCGCTGATGGACAAAGTGGTGCCGCAGTTGGATGCGCTGATCAAGCCGAAAGCGGAAGACACGCTGTTCTGGGGACCGGTCAAGAACTTTCCAGCCAACTTCAGCGACGCCGACAAACAACGGCTCACTGCCGATTACCGCAAGTTGATCGAAAGCGAGTTGATGCCTGCTTACGCTGAACTACGCGAGTTCATCGTCAAGGAGTATCTGCCCAAGACACGCGCCAGCGCCGGCATGGATGCCCTGCCCGACGGAGCGGCGTGGTACGCCTATAACGCAAAACAGAGCACTACCACCGACCTGTCGCCCGCGCAGATACATCAGATCGGCTTGAACGAAGTCGCGCGCATCCATGGCTTGATCGGCGAAGTAATGAAGGAGACGAAGTTCAAAGGTTCGCTGCAGGATTTCTTCAAGTTCATGCAGACCGATCCGCGTTTCAGCTTCAAGACCGAAGAGGAACTGCTGACCTATTACCGCGGCCTGGAAGACAAGATCAACGCCAAGGTCCCGGAACAGTTTTCGCTGATTCCCAAAGCGCCATTCGAAATCCGGCCAGTAGAAGCGTTCCGCGCGCAATCGGCGGCGGGCGGCTCCTACATGCGGCCCAGCGAGGACGGCAAGCGTCCGGGCATTTTCTACGTCAACACCTACGACCTGCCCACTCGCAAGACCTGGGACGCGGAAGACCTTTATCTGCACGAAGCCATTCCCGGCCATCATTTCCAGCTCGCGCTACAGCAGGAACTGACCGGCCTGCCGATGTTCCGCCGCTTTGGCAGCGAGATCGCTTTCTCCGAAGGCTGGGGGCTGTATGCCGAATCGCTGGGCAAGGACCTGGGCGTCTACCAGGACCCGTACAACTACTTCGGCTATCTGCAGAACGAGTTGTGGCGTGCCATCCGGCTGGTGGTGGACACCGGCCTGCATAGCAAAGGCTGGACGCGCGAACAGGTGATCGCCTACATGCTGGAGAACTCGGCCGAAAGCGACACCCAGGCCACGGCCGAAGCCGAGCGCTACATGGCCATTCCCGGCCAGGCGCTGGCCTACAAGATGGGCGAGCTGAAGATCAAGGAAGTGCGCGCCAAGGCAGAACGCGAACTTGGCGACAAATTCGACATCCGCGACTTCCACGCCGAGGTACTGAAGGACGGCTCGGTGCCGCTGGATGTGCTGGAAGATAAGATCGACCGCTGGATCGCAAGCAAGAAGTAAACCGCGGGCGTGACGAGCACCGCATGTACGGCCGCATTGCCAGGGCCGTATTTGCGGCGCAGGCTACGCGCTCACATGCAGGCCAAATGAGGTCGATATGAAGCTGGTCGATGTGTTGCGTGGTTTCGCACTGGGCACCGGAATGCTGGTGTGCGCATTCGCGCATGCCGGCACGGAGGACGACATCGATCAGCTGATGAGCCGCTATCAGGGCCAGGTTCCGGGTGCCTCGGTGCTGGTGATTCGCGACGGTCAACCGGTATTTCGCCGTAGCTATGGATTGGCGAACCTGGAAGACAATGTCGCTGCGACACCTGCAACCAACTATCGCCTGGCTTCGATCACCAAGCAGTTCACCGCCGCCTGCATCCTGCTGCTGGCGGAAGACGGCAAACTGAGCCTGGATGATCCGGTGAAGCGATGGCTTCCATCGCTGCCCGCCGCCGCCGATGCGGTCACTCTGCGTCACCTGCTCAGTCATACGTCAGGGCTGATCGATTACGAAGACGTCATGCCGGAGAACCTCGCCGGTCAATTGCACGATGCCGATGTGTTGCGCATCCTCGAGGATCAGGACCACGGTTATTTCGCGCCAGGGTCCAGCTATCGCTACAGCAACAGCGGCTATGCACTACTGGCGCTGGTCGTGGGCCGTGCTTCCGGTCAGGATTTCGCGACTTTCTTGCACCAACGCATCTTCCAACCACTGGGCATGGATAACACCGTGGCGTTGGAAGAAGGCCGGTCCACCGTCGCTCACCGCGCTTACGGTTACAGCGAAATCGCCGGCCATTGGGTGCGCACCGACCAAAGTCCCACCAGCGCAGTGCTGGGAGACGGCGGCATCTATTCGTCTATCGATGATTTGGTCAAATGGGACGCCGCCTTGTACGACGAGCGTCTGCTGAAGAAATCCTCTCTGAGCCTCGCATTTTCTCGCGCTGCCTCAACCACCGAACCCGACGTGCCGTTCTATGGTTTCGGCTGGCGAATCAACGGCGATTCGGTGTGGCATTCGGGCGAAAGCATTGGTTTTCGCAACGTTATCGTGCGTTATCCGAAGCAACGGCTGAGCATTATCGTGTTGACCAACCGCAATGACCCGGAGCCATACAAGACCGCGCTAGCGATTGCGCGCCACTATCTACCGGGCCCCTGACTCCGTGGGATAACCGCTTCGATCAGATGCTCCTCGACTTGGCGGTGAATCAGAAACGCAAATCGCTCGCATAATCGGTCTCCACCGATGAGGTCTCGCCTATAATTGTGTGAGACGCTGCAAAGCAGCATAGGTAAGGGGACCCTTTGAAGTCGATGGTCGGACTCCAGAGAAACTGGCGTGGGTGGGTCATGTGGATCGCTCTGCTAGTGCTATGCGCCCCAGCATCGGCTCAGGAATGGACCTATCGAATCCGTCCCGGCGATACGCTGTGGAATCTGGCGGGTGAACACCTCAAGCCCGGTATTCGTTGGCAGCAGTTGCAGCAACATAATCGCATCGGCAATCCCTACCGCTTGCCGCCCGGATCGACTGTTCGGATTCCGCTGGCCTGGCTGGCACGTCAGCCGGTCAAGGCGAAGGTGATGCTGGTGCGTGGCGACGCCACAGTCGCGCTGGGAAAAGCAGCCAGCCGCAAAATCACTCAAGGCATGCAACTGGGTGCGGGTGCGTTGCTCAAGACCGCGGCGGACGCTTCGCTGTGCCTGCAGTTTGCCGATGGCTCGCGGCTTGTCTTGCAGGGCGGCAGTGAATTGCGGCTGGATCGTCTTAGCCGCTATGGCCGCAGCGGCATGATCGATACTCGCCTGCGCCTGCAGCGCGGCCGCATCACCAACGAGGTCAAGCCGATAGTCGGCCCCGGCGCCGGCTTCATCGTCGAAACTCCCAGCGCTTCTTCGGCGGTACGCGGCACTCAGTTCCGTGTGGAAGCTGCGAGCACTCGTACGTTGACGGAAGTATTGGAAGGTGGCGTCGCCGTCAGCGCCCAAGATCAGCCCACCGTGATCCCTCGTGGCTACGGTTCGGTGGTCGAGGCCGGCCAGGCCGGTGCGGTGAAAGCAGTGCCGCTGTTGCCGGCGCCCGACCTGTCGGCACTATTGGCGGCTGGGCGCCAACTTGGGCGTGATGTTGCGTGGCCGCCAGTAGACGGTGCGGCTCGCTATCGCGTCCAGGCCAGCGATCAGAGCGACTTCGCCACGCAGGTGGCCGATCTGCAAATCGACGCAGCGCAGACGCGGTTGCCCGCGTTGCCCGCAGGCAGCTATTTCCTGCGAGTCCGCGCTATCGATGCGCAAGGCCTGGAAGGACAGGATGCGGTCGTACCTTTCAGTATCGAAAACCCTCTGCCGCCCTATGCCATCGCGCCCGCCGCTGACGCTATCGTACGCGATAGCCGGGTCGCTTTGAGCTGGACCCAAGCGCCGGGCGCCAGCGTCTACCGCTACCAGGTCGCCAGCAATCGCGATTTCGACCAGCCGCTGGTCGATGTCAGCGAAATTGCCGGTACCCAGGCGAAATTGCCGGAGTCCTTGCCGCCGGGCAGGTATTTCTGGCGGGTTGCAAGCGTCGACGCCGCAGGCAAGCAGGGCTCTTTCGGCGATGTCATGGCGTTCGAACTGCGCCCGCTGGCCGAAGCGGGCCAGATCGATAGCGATGCCGGCAAAAGCCGTTCGGACGCCGTCACCTTCCGCTGGCAGGCCGGCCCGCCGGATCAGCGCTATCGCTTCCAGATGTCGCGCACGCCCGACTTCAGCACGCTGAAAATCGACGAGATGGTGTCGCAAGCGGAGATCACCGTGCCGAAGCCAGGCGCCGGCACTTGGTACCTGCGTGCGCAGGCCATCGGCAGCGACGGCTTCGAAGGTCCCTTCCCCGAACCCCAGGTCGTGAAGATCCCTTGCCGGTTTTGCCGTATCGGTGCCGGGGCAGGCGCGCTTATCATCCTGCTGAGCCTATGACCACGCCATCGCCCGTACCGAAGATCAAGACCCGCGCCCTGATCACGATCGCCGCGGCGGCGCTGGTGGTGTTGCTCGTGCTGTCGGAAATCACGGCGCGTGCCGACGCCTGGCTATACGATTCGCTGGTTGCCGGGACGGTGTGGCACGCCGACGATCGCATCGTCCTGATCGATATCGATCAACGGAGCTTGGCCGAGCTGGGCCGCTGGCCTTGGTCTCGGCGCATCCATGCGCAATTGATCGATCATCTGCGGGAGGCCGAGGTCAAGGGCGTGGCCTTGAACATCCTGCTGTCCGAACCGGTGCTCTTCGACCCCGAAGGCGATGCATTGCTGGCGCGGGCCTTGAGCCGCAGCGGCAAAGTGGTTTTACCGGTACTGGCCGAGCCTGGTCAGCTCAACGCGCCGGCCATCGAACTGATGCCGATTCCCGAGTTCGCCGCGTCGGCCGCGGCATTGGGCCATGCAGAAATGCCATTGGACGACGACGGCGTCGCGCGGCGGATGTTCCTGCAGGCCGGGATGGGTTCGGCGCATTGGCCGGCGCTGGCGTTGGCGCTACTCCAATTGAACACCGCCACCGGCTCCAACGTCACCGCCAAACTGCCCGGACTGCATTACAGCGAGCCGGAAGCCGCGTCCCCCCAGCGCTGGGTTCGCGATCATGAAGTACTGATTCCTTATGCCAGCTCGCCCAATGGATTTCGCCACGTCTCGTATACCGACGTACTGAACAACCGCGTTCCGCCTTCGATGCTGCGCGACCGCTGGGTGATCGTCGGCGTATCCGCCGTCGGCATGGGTAGCCAGGCGCAAGTGCCTGGGCATCCGGCCTATCCCGGCATCAGCGGCTCGGATTACCAAGCGAACGTTTTGAACATGCTGTTGAACGATGCCGCGATCACGCCGCTGTCGACCGGTTGGCAGGTGCTGCTATCGCTGATCCTGGTGGTGGCCCCGTTGGCGCTGTGCAGTCTGCCGGGGTTGCAAAGTATCTGGCGCCCCACTGCCTTGATGATGGCGGTGACGATACTGATCTCTTTCCTGCTGCTGCAATTCGCGCATCTATGGTTCCCGCCGGTATCCGCGCTGCTTGTCTTGGCGATCGGAACGCTGTTGTGGGTATACCGCCGGCTACGGCGGACCCACAAACAGGCGCAGTCGGATCCATTGACCGGACTCGCTAATCGCAATCGCTTCGGTCAGGTGCTCGAACAGGAAATGCGAACGACGCGTCGCACCGGTCAACCGCTGTCGCTGCTGGTGCTGGATATCGATCACTTCAAGCAACTCAACGACAACCAGGGCCATGCCGCTGGCGACGCGGTGTTGCGTGCGCTGGCGCAAATCCTGCGAAGCCGCGCCCGCCGACCCCGCGACCTGGTCGCCCGCCTGGGTGGCGATGAATTCGCGGTACTGCTGCCGGAAACGTCCGCACAAGCGGCAGCCACCATCGCCACCACTGTCCACGTCGATCTGGCGAATCTGGCCACCAATGCGGAGCTCGGCAATGGACCTCCCGCTTTTTCGATCAGTGTCGGCATCCACACCCACTTGAACGAAGAAGAGCTGAGTCCGGACGATCTCTTCGAACGCGCGGACAACGCGCTGTACCGCGCCAAGCAGGCGGGACGCAATCGCAGCATCAGCCACGCGGACGAAAAGCCCGCCTTTGGCGGCGCTCCCATGTAGAGCGGAGCTTGCTCCGCTGCTTCTACGCATGTCCGCCCAAGAAAAGCAGCGGAGCAAGCTTCGCTCTACGAGAGCCAGCGCTCCTGGGCTAGCGATTGCCTGCAACGAATGATTAACAACAATGCCATTACCTTCGACACCTCTTCGCCGCGGATGACAAGCGTAGAGTCGCGCGCACGCCCCGGCTGGGGCTTTCCTTTTATGCTGCCCTTTAGTTGGGCCGGAGTAGACCGTGATTGCCCGTAAACCCCAGATTCTCCTGTTGTCGCTGGCTGTAACCGCCGTATTGGCGGCCTGTTCCAAAAAGGACGACACCGCCCCTGCCGCAAGCACGGCATCCACCACGCCTGCCGCCCTCGAATTGAAGCTGGACGAAAGCAAGCTGCCACCCGTCAATCGCTTCCAGGTCGGCGACCTGGATACCAGCAAGAACGCCTGTACCGATTTTGGCGGATACGTCAACGGCAAGTGGCTGGCGGCCAACAGCATTCCCGGCGATCGTGCCAGTTGGGGTGCCTTCGAAATGCTGGACGAGCGCTCCACCACCGTGCAGAAGCAATTGGCCGAACAAGCCGCCGCTCACCCGGAAGCCGCTGGCGTGGAGAAAATCGTCGGCGACCTATGGGCAACCGGCATGGACGAAGCCAAGATCAACGCGCAGGGCATCGAACCCATCAAGCCCATGCTGACCGCCATTGACGGCCTGAACGACAAGGAAGCCATTGCCGAATACCTGCGCACCACCGCGGCGAAGGGGCAAAACGCCCTGTTCGGCTTCGGCGCCGAAGCCGACTTCAAGAACTCCACCATGACGATGGCGTACGCCTCGCAAGGCGGTCTGGGCCTGCCCGATCCGGAGTACTACACCAAGCCGGAAAACAAGGAAAAACTGGACGCGTACCAGGCGCACATCGCCAAGGTCCTGGAACTTGCTGGCGCGGCTCCCGCCGAAGCCGCCGAACAGGCAAAGACCGTCATCGCCTTCGAAACTCGTTTGGCCAAGGCTTCCAAGACCAGCGAAGAACTCTCGCGCGATGTCGAGCTTTACTACAACCCGGTAACCCTCGCCGAAGCCGACAAGCTGACGCCCAATTTCTCCTGGACCCGGTTCTTCGAGTCACAAGGTGTGGCGCCGCAGGAGAAGTTCTCACTGGCGATGCCGGCATTCCATCAGGAAGTCAGCAAGATGCTGGGCGATACCGACCCCGCCGCGTGGCGCGCCTACTTGCGCTTCCACACCATCGATGGCGCTTCGCCTTACTTGAGCGATGCCTTCGTCAACGAGAACTACAACTTCAACGGCAAGGTCCTCAACGGCCAAAAAGAAATCAAGCCGCGCTGGAAGCGCGTGCTGGACACGGTGGAAAGCCAGGCCGGCGAAGCGCTGGGACAGATGTACGTCAAGGTCGCCTTCTCTCCAGAATCCAAGGCGAAAATGGAAACCTTGGTGGCCAACCTGGCGACCGCACTGAAGGCACGCATCGAAAACCTCGCCTGGATGAGCGACGAGACCAAGCAGAAGGCGATCGCCAAGTGGGAGACCTTCACGCCCAAGATCGGCTACCCGGACAAGTGGCGCGAATGGACTGGCCTGAGCACCAGCCGCGACAGCTTTATCGGCAATGTGCTGGCCGCGCAGGAGTTCAACTACAAGTGGAACCTGAGCAAGATCGGCAAGCCGGTGGACAAGACCGAATGGGGCATGCCGCCGCAGATGGTCAACGCCTACTACAACCCGTTGCAGAACGAGATCGTATTCCCGGCCGCTATCCTGCAGCCGCCGTTCTTCGATCCCAATGCACCGGATGAAATGAACTACGGCGGCATCGGCGCGGTGATTGGTCACGAAATGACCCACGGCTACGACGACCAGGGCGCGCGTTTCGGGCCAACCGGTAACTTCGAGAACTGGTGGTCTGAGGCGGACGCCAAAGGTTTCTCCAGCCGCACCGACAAACTCATCGAACAGTTCAACGGTTATGACGCCAATGGCACTCCGGTCAACGGCAAGCTGACGCTGGGCGAAAACATCGCCGACCTGGGCGGCTTGGCCACCGCTTACGACGCCATGAAAAAGGCGACCGACGGCCAGCCCGATCCGAAGACCGACGGGCTGACCCGCGACCAGCGCTTCTTCCTCAACTGGGCCACGGTGTGGCGCCGCAACTTCACCCCGGAAAACCTGGCAGTGCGCCTGAAGACCGATCCGCACGCACCCGCCAACTTCCGTGCCATTGGCGCACCGTCCAACCTGCCGGCTTTCGCGGCAGCGTTCCAATGCAAGGCAGGCGACCCGATGGTGCGTGCCGACGGCAAGCAAGTGGTGATCTGGTAACCACGGATCGAAGTTACGCCAACTTGAAGCGGTAACCACGGAGGCCCGGCAAGAAGTCGGGCCTCCCTTTTTTCCAGCATCGGGAAAACCGGCGCCCGCACGCTGTAGCCCCGGCTACGCTTTGCAGGCGACGGTCGTAATCCGGCCGCCCGTCACAAAAGCCTTCCCATTCGCGAGCGATGCGGCCAATGCACGCTGACCAAGCGCTTCCCACAGGTGCATTTAGAGCTTCCGGCGCGCGTTTGCTGCTGTGCGCTTGCTAGAATCCGGGCACCTTACAAAGCACCGGAAAACCGCTGATGCCCTTCCCGCGTACTGCACTTGGCAAGCCTGCCTTACTCGCCTTCGCCCTGGTCGCCATTCTGGGCGCGCCCCAGGCAGAAGCAGCCAAGAAGAAAAAGCGTGCTCCGAGCGCGCCCGCGGTCAGCGCCGAATGCAGCGACTTCTATACCGCCGCGAATGCCGATTGGCTGAAAAAGAATGCATTGCCGTCCGGTGCCGGCTCCATCAGCGTGCTGGGCCAGTTCCGCGACCGCACCTTGCAGCAACAGCGCGACCTGCTGGATGCTGCCATGAAGGCGCCGCAGGGCAATGTGCAGAAGCTGCTGGGCGACTTCTGGGCCAGCGGGTTGGATGAAGCCGCAGTCGAAGCCGACGGATCCAAGCCGATTGCGCCGCTGCTGGACCGCATCAACGCAATCAAGAAGGCCAAGGACATTCCGCCGTCTATCGCCGCCTTGCACCAGGTCGGTATTCCGGTGGCTTTCAATTTCAGCCCCGATGTCGACCTGGAGCACTTGGACAGGCACATCGGCTACTTCATGCAAGGCGGCCTGGGCCTGCCCGATCCCGCTTATTACACCCGCACCGATGCCGACACGCGCGAGTTGCTGGGCCGGTACCGGGCTTACTTGCAGCAGATCCTGGCACTGACTGGCACTCCCAAGAACAAGCTGGAAGCCGAGTCGCAAGCGGTAATCGATTTGGAGACCCGACTGGCGCAGGCATCCAAACCGCTGGCGGACCTGCGCAATCCGCTGACCAACTATGTGCCGGTCGCCACGAAGGATCTGGGCAAGCAATACCGCAACCTGCAGCTGGATGCCTTCCTCAAGGCCCAGGGCGTCAACGACGACAAAGTGTCGATGGCCGACCCGCAGCTGTTCAAGCGCCTGGACGGACTCATCGCCAGCATCAAGCCCGATCAATGGAAGACCTACCTGCGCTGGCGCGTAGGCGACGCGATGGCGCCTTACCTGGCCAAGCCTTTCCGTGAAGCGGAATTCGGTTTCCGTGGTCGCGTGCTGCGCGGCGACGTCGCGCCCGCGCCACGTTGGCAGCAGGTGCTGGATGCCATGAACCTGGCAGCCGGGCCGATGGTCGGCCGCGAATATGCCGCCCGCTACCTGCCCGATGCCAACAAGGCGCGTGCCGTCGCCATTTCCGAGCAAGTGCGTGACGCGCTGGGCCGCGGCATCGATCGCAATCAGTGGATGAGCGCGCCAGCCAAGGCCGAAGCCAAGGCCAAGCTGCAGAAAATGAAGATCGAGGTCGGCACGCCCCGGCGCGATCTGGATTACAGCGTGCAACCGATGGGCCGCGGCAGCTTCGGCAGCAACATGCTGATTGCCTCCACCTGGCGTCATCGCGAGGAAATGAAACGTATCGGCAAAGGCAACGCCGACCGTCGCTGGGACGTCCTGCCGCAGCAACCGGCGCTGGCTTATGACATCGCCCAGAACCGCCTGATCGTGACCGCGGCGGTACTGCAGGGAGAAGTGTTCGCAGGCGACCAGCCGGCGGCCCGTCAGTATGGTTCGTTCGGCGCACTGGTTGGCCACGAACTCAGCCGCGGCTTCGACAGCAAAGGCCGCATGGTCGACGCCAATGGCAAGGTGCGCGATTGGTGGACCCCGGCGGATATATCGGCATGGAACGCGATCGGCACCAAAGTCGCCACGCAGTACGGCAGCTACGCCTATCCAGGCCTCCCCACCAAGCTCAACGGCCAGCTGACGCTGGACGAGAATCTGGCTGACCTTTCAGGCGTCGAGCTGGCCTGGGATGCTTACACCGCGACTGCGCCGCAAGCGACGAAGGCCGACAAACAAGCGTTCTACAAAGCATGGGCAGCGCTTTGGGCGCAGCATCTGTCCAAGAACGAAGCCGCGCAACGCGTCGCCAGCGATGTGCATGCTCCCGGCCAGTGGCGTGCCAACGGTCCGCTGACGCAGCAACCTTCGTTCGGTGAAGCGTTTACCTGCAAGGCAGGGCAACCGATGCAAGTGAAAGAACCCGACCAGATCAAGATCTGGCGCTGAGGCATAACTCAGCAAAACAAAAAAACGGCGCGGAGAAATCCGCGCCGTTTTTGTTTGTTCCAAAAGTCCTTCTCGCAGCAGCTCTGGTAGAGCGGAGCTTGCTCCGCTGCTTTACTTGCCGACCCAAGAGCACCCGTAGAGCGGAGCTTGCTCCGCTGCTTTTTACTTGCCGGCTCAAGAGCAGCGGAGCAAGCTCCGCTCTACAACGGAAGCGAATCCGAGTAACCAATCACCGCACGATGCGTATATTCGGTGGGCCGCGACGGCCTTTGCCGAACGGCGGCTGCCCGCGCCAGTAACGGATCAGCAACCAGCCGAACAGCATGCCGCCCAGATGAGCGAAATGCGCGATGCCGGGCTGCCAGCCGGTCACCCCGAGCAACAGCGCCAGTGCGCCGTAGATGATCACCAAAGTGCGTGCACGGATCTCGACGGGAATCGGAAAAATAATCATGCGATTGTTCGGAAACAACATGCCGTAACCCAGCAGCAATCCGAACACACCACCAGAGGCGCCCAGCGCGGGATAAGCCTCGCCGGAGCTGGAGAGCGTCCAGGTGGCAACCAACACTTGGCAGAGGTTGGCCCCGATCAGGCAGACCATGTAGAAGGTCAGAAAACGGCGCTCGCCCCAGGTCTGTTCCAGTGGCGAACCAAACATCCACAGCGCCAACATGTTGAAGAACAGATGGCCAAGGCTGCCGTGCATGAATCCGCTGGTCAGCAGCTGCCATATCTGGAACGAATACGGCATGTCGGCATTGCCGAAATTCATCGGCCACAACTGGAACGGTGCGACCGTCTGATAGGCCATCACGCTCTGCAGCAGGAACACCACCACATTGGCGATCAGCAGCGCGCGCGTTATCGGCAGGAGTCTGGGGAACATGATCAGTCTCGAATGGCAGGCCGCCATCATAAGCGGCCGTGGATTAATCCTGGCCTGGGCCCCAAATAGCTTCATCCAGATTGCGTTCCGGTTTGGCGCGCTTCACCCGGCCATTCACCACCATCACGCCTTCTGCCCGCAGGCGCTGGCTCTGTTCGCGGAAACCCGCGGAGCCCTCGGGAAATGCGATGCGTCCATCCGATCGCAGCACCCGGTACCACGGCAGATTGGGATCGGCATTCTGGCTTAGCACGCGTGCGGCCAGCCGCGCCCGGCCAGGCAACCCGGCACGTAACGCCACTTCGCCATAGCCTGCCACCTGGCCGCGCGGAATCGCACGGACGGCGGCGAGGATGCGCGATTCGGGAGACTTGGCGGCCATTGCGGATTAGCATAGCGTCCACGCCGTAAAGGAGCATCTCCATGCAGAACTTCGAACAGATCCGCAGCCATCTGCATACCTCGGGCTACAAGGTCACCATGCAGGAACCCTATGTGGCCTGCGTGGAACTGTCGCTGGGCAATGGCCGCCGCCACCAGGCGATCTTCCTCTCCGAACTGGGCAACGACGACGAGCGCGGCTATCTGCGCGTGAGCACGGTCATCGCGCCGATCACCGGCATCGACGCCCGGCGTGCACTGACCTTCAATTGGCAGAGCAGCGTCGGCTATCTGGCCATCGGCGATCTGGATGGCGTGCCTTATCTGCAGCTATGCGAAAACCGCCCTTATGACGGCCTCAATCCTGCCGAAGTCGACCGGCTGGTACTGGAAATCGGCGGATTGGGCGACAGCATGGAACGGGCGTTGTCGGCGGAAGGCGATCTTCTGTAAGACCCGCCCACGGCGGTGCAGGAGCGGCGTCGCAAGCTTCTGTAGGAGCGGCCTCCCGCCGCGAGCTCTTTCCATCAGATCACGGTGAAAGCGAAGAGCTCGCGCCGGGACGGCGCTCCTACGATTCCGGTTTCCCTACTCCCGGCTCCTCAAGCCCAGCCCATCGCCTCCAACAAACGCAGCAGGCCGTAGGCGATGCCACCAGCGGCTGGAATGGTCAGTATCCACGCCCAGACAATGCGTTCGATCACGCTGATCTTCAGCGCGCGCGGGTTCTTCGCGAAGCCCACGCCCATGATCGCCGTGGAGATGCTGTGGGTCGTCGAAACCGGCATACCGAAGTGCGCCGCCGTGACCAGGATGGTCGCCGACGCGGTTTCCGCTGCGAAACCATCGATGGTCTGCAACTTGACCATCTTGTGGCCGAGTGTCTTGATGATGCGCCAGCCACCGGCTGCCGTACCCGCGGCCATGACCAGCGCGCAAGTGGCGATCACCCATGAATCAATGTCGTCCTTTCCTCCATCCGGATGCAGGAAAGCGAGCCACGGCGGCAGAGCATCGAGCGTGCCCGCCGACTGCGCCGCGAACAGCGACAGCGCGATGATGCCCATCGTCTTCTGCGCGTCCTGGCGGCCATGCGCGAAACCCATGTAGGCGGCCGAGACCAGCTGCGCCTTGCCGAAGAAGGCATTCACCCAGCGCGGCCTGGCCATGCGCGCCAGCGGGCCGCCCGCTTTCATCATTCCCGAGATCAGCAGGTACAGCAGCGAAATGATGGTGACGCCCAGCAGGAACCCTGCGAGCGGCGACGTGATCATCGGCATGACCACCTTCCATAACAGGCCCTTGTTGGTGGCCCAGTCACCATCGCCGGCCTTCGACCAGATCAATGCGCCCCAGTTGTTATGCGCTGCCGCCAACGCCGCGCCGCACAGTCCGCCAATCAGTGCGTGAGACGAGGACGACGGCAGTCCGCGCCACCAGGTGATCAGGTTCCAGATGATCGCGCCGAGCAGGGTGCAGATCAGCACCTGCGAGGTCATGTTGACCACATCGGTGTCGACCAGGCCCGAGGCGATGGTCTTGGCCACGGCCGTGCCCATGAATGCGCCAATCAGGTTGGTGCTGGCGGCCAGCACGATCGCCTGGCCCGGCGACAACACCTTGGTGGCGACCACCGTGGCGATTGAGTTGGCGGTGTCGTGAAAGCCGTTGATGAATTCAAAAACCAGCGCGGCCAGGATCACCACAAGGACCAGAGTAAGCATGACCCGTCCTTAGCTGTTTTTCAGAACGATCTGGTAAGCCACCACGCCCGCTTCGCGGCAGCGGTCGATGGCTTTTTCCAGGATCTCGAAAAACTCCTTGAGCAGGAACATCTGCAGGTTGTCCAGGCGGCCGGAATAGATGTCCCGGTACAACTCGAGCATCAGTCGGTCGGCCTCGTTCTCGATGGCGCGCAGCTTCTCGTTGAGCGAGGTCATCCGATCGATGTTCAATTTCTTGAGTTCATGCACCATCTCCACCACCACGCCCGCGGCCTGCTCCAGCATCGCTGCGCGAGGCGCGAAGTCGATGCCTTCCAGGTGCTGGATGGCCAGCGAGTAGCGGTCGGCGAACTTCTCCACCTGCTTGGGGATCTTGTACAGAGCAGACCCGAGCGCTTCGATGTCCTCGCGTTCGATCGGCGTGATGAAGCTGTCCACCAGCGCCTTGCCGATCTTGTCCGAGGCGGCGCGCTCACGGGTGCGGGCCAGCTTGAAGGCATCCAGCGCCGGCAGGCGATCGGGGGCCTTCATCATGGCGTACAGGGCCTGGGTGCTGTCGAACGCAGCCTGGGCGGCCTCGTCGAGCAGGGTGTAGAACTGCTGGCCGGAGCCGAAAATGGTCTGCAACGAAAACATGGAACTCACCCCACCGTCACGGAGAGGACGGCTTCAGGGGTGGAATTATGACCGTTCAATGACAGATAGCGACAGCCTTGACCGGCCGCGGCGGCTTAGCCACCCTTAACGGCGCCAGGGAAGCCGGCCATGGGAGACCGGCAGTTTGATAAACTCGCTCCGCGCCCCAGGGTGCATCTATGGACGACGACCCTACCTCCCCCGCCCACTGTCGCCCGCGACACGGAAGCATGCCCGCCGCTCCCATCCATGGCCGGGGAGCGTCCCGTGCTTGAACTTCTCATCGTTGCCGCCCTGATTGTCCTGAACGCGTTCTTCGCGCTGTCGGAAATGGCGCTGATGACCTCCCGCAAGTTGCGCCTGAAACAGATGGCGCTGGAAAGCCGCGGCGCCCGCGTGGCGCTGGCGCTGGCCGAGCATCCGGATAATCTCCTGTCGACGGTCCAGGTAGGCATCACTTTGATCGGCATCCTGGCCGGCGTTTTTGGCGGCGACGCCATTGGCGCGATGATCGCCCAGTGGCTGGCAGGGGTCTGGCCCAACGGCCAGGAATACGCCCGAGGCATCGGCATCGGCACCGCGGTCACCCTGATTACCGCCAGTTCCGTCATCTTCGGCGAGCTCATCCCCAAGCGCCTGGCGTTGACCAATGCCGAGAAGATCGCCGCCGCGGTCGCCATACCGCTGGATTGGCTGTCGCGGTTCGCCCGGCCCGTCGTGTACGTGCTGGGTGCGATCAATCGTTCGGTGCTGCGCCTGCTCGGCATTCGCGACGACAACCGCAATGCCGTCAGCGAAGAAGAGATCCGCCTGCTGGTTAGCGAAGGCCATGCCCAAGGCGTGATCGACGTCGACGAGCGCAACATGATGAATCGCGTGCTGCGCCTGGGCGACCGCACCGCCGACAGCCTCATGACACCGCGCAAGCGCGTGGTGTGGCTGGACGTTTCCGCCAGCTACGAGGAAAACCTGGAGACCATGCGGGAATCGCAGTTCTCCCGTTTTCCGGTGTACCGCGGCAGCGACCAGGACGTGATCGGCGTCCTGGAAGTGAAATCGCTGCTCGACCGTTTCGCGGATCAGTCGCCGGAGATTTTCCGCAATTTGCGCGAGGCGTTGTTCGTATCCGAATCCACGCACGCCATGAAACTGTTGGAGATCTTCCGCGAAGAACAGCAATCGCTGGCGTTGGTGGTCGATGAATACGGCGAGATCCAGGGATTGGTGACGCTGAGCGACTTGATGGGTGCGGTCGTTGGCCGTTTGCAATCCGCCGAGAACGCCGAAGAGGACGCACTGGTGGTGACTCGCGCGGATGGCTCGCTGCTGGTGGACGGTTCGCTGGGCAATGACGATCTGCGCGAACTGCTGGGCGGCGTCGCCCTGCCCGACGATGACGAATACAACACGGTGGCGGGCCTGATGATCGAACACTTCGGCCGCATTCCGCATGTGGGCGAACACTTCGACATGGCGGGATGGCGTTTCGAGGTCGTTGACCTGGACGGCGCGCGCATCGACAAACTGCTATTGCAAAGGCTGCCGGAAGACGATGGCGAAGACGTCACCGCCTAGAACCTGCATGCCTTCTTCCGACCACTCCACTCCCAGTACCCGTGCCCTGCTCGACGCCTTCGCTTCGGGCGATCCCGATGAAGTGCTGCAGTTAGGCAGTTTGTTGTCGGGCTTCGGCCAAAGTGCCTTCGGCATGTTGCTGTTTATTGGGGTGTTGCCAGCCTTCATTCCCGTGCCCGGGCTTGGCGGCGCCATCGGCGGTCCGCTGGTCATATTGGTGGGCGTGCAGCTGCTGGTGGGACTGAGCAAATTGTGGCTGCCGTCCTTCATCGCCAGGCGCGGTCCG
Organism: Pseudoxanthomonas sp. CCNWLY206-1; assembly: GCF_039710385.1. Taxonomy (NCBI): domain Bacteria; kingdom Pseudomonadati; phylum Pseudomonadota; class Gammaproteobacteria; order Lysobacterales; family Lysobacteraceae; genus Pseudoxanthomonas; species Pseudoxanthomonas sp. CCNWLY206-1. Next base: position 209,227 of record NZ_JBDKXI010000002.1, read on the forward strand.
CATCGCCGCATGCTGGTGAAGTTCCGCACCCGGATGTCGCCCTGGCTCGGGCGGCTGGAAAAGCTGGTTCGGCCGCGCCTGCACATCGTGCTTGATCACCGGCTGGCGTTGTCTTTCACCGGCCTGCTGCTGGTGCTGCTCGGCTTGCTGTTGGCCCTGCCTGTCCCCTTCACCAACTATCTCTTCGGCGGACTGTTGCTGCTGTTCGCGCTGGCGTTGTTGGAACGAGACGGCGCCTTGATGCTGGTCGCCTGGATTGGCGGTGGCATCGCGGTGGTGGTATTCGGCTTTCTCTCGGGCAACCTGGTCACCGCGGCGACGCAATTCGTTGACCGCTGGTTCTAGATGGTTGCCCCTACGCTTCTGTAGGAACGGACGCTTCTGTAACCATGGGCGCGCACTGTAGGAGTGGCGTCCCGCCGCGAGCTCTACCTCACCGTGCTCAGAAGCAAAAAAGCTCCTAGCGCGGATAAGAGCGTAAGAATGATTTAGAGAAATGCATGCGGCCCAAGAGCCGAGCAAGCTCGGCTCTACGAAAATCATTGTGCCGCTATCGGCGTAAGAGCTCGCGGCGGGACGCCGCTCCTACGTCGAATGTCTCGATATCACGACGGACGGTGTGACCTGTCGCCGGCGACTTAGGTGACCAAATGCGCGAACTCGGCGGCGGTGACCGGATAGCCCAGCCAGTAGCCCTGCGCCAGATCGCAGCCACGCTCACGCAGCAGGTTGAACTGGCCTTCCTTCTCCACGCCTTCCGCCACCACCGTAATCCCCAGCGAGTGGGCCATTGCGATGATCGCGGTGGTCAATGCCAGGTCATCCGGGTCACGCAGCATGTCGGCAATGAAGCTGCGATCGATCTTCACCCCGTCCACCGGAACGCGGCGCAGGTGGCTCAAGCCGGAGAAGCCGGTGCCGAAATCGTCCAGCCATACTTTCACTCCGGTCCGGTGCAACGTGGCTAGCAGAGCACTGGCATGGGCTTCGTCGCTGATGACCGCGGTTTCGGTCAGCTCCAAGTGCAGGCGCGAGGATGCCAGGCCGGTGTCGCGCAGGCATTCGGCCACGACTTCCGGCAAGTCTCCGCTACGCAATTGGCGCGGCGATACGTTGACCGATACGAACAGCTGATCGAGCGAGTCGCGATCCGTGCTCCAGCGTGCCGCCGCCGTGCAAGCTGCGCGCAGCACGCGCGGACCAATGGTTTCGATCAGCCCACTTTGCTCGGCCACGTCGATGAAGACCGACGGCGCCACCATGCCCAGCTCCGGATGCTGCCAACGCAACAACGCTTCGGCGCCAATGATCTTGCTGTCGGACAAGCGGAATACCGGCTGGTACAGCAAGCTCAGCTCGCCACGTTCCCAGGCACCGCGCAGCTCCTGTTCCATCCGTACGCGCCGCTCCACCGCCTGATCCATCGCGCGGCTGTAGAAGCGGTAGCAGTTCTTGCCCGCGACCTTCGCCTGGTACATGGCGATATCGCCGTTCTTCATCAACGCGGTGGCGCCGGACGCATCTTCAGGGAACAAGGTGATACCGATGGAAGTACCCAGGAACACCTGGCGGTCCTGCACCAGGATCGGCCGGCCCAACTCGGTGACCAGTTTTTCCGCTAACCGGGTAGCGCAGGCACGCACATCGCCGTCCTGGATAAGGATCACGAACTCGTCGCCGCCGAAACGCGCCAACAGCGCGTCGTCGCCGCCCAGCAGTTCCACCGCATCGCGAATACGGTTGGCGAACTGTTGCAGCACCTCATCGCCTGCCTCGTGACCCAGCGTGTCGTTGACGCGTTTGAAATCATCGATGTCGGCGAACAGTAGCGCCAACTGGCGGCCCGCGCCGCGCAGCATCATCAAGCGGTGATCCAGGCTCTCGCGGAACGCCAGGCGATTGGTCAAGCCGGTCAGCGAATCGGTGTAGGCCATCCGCCGCACGTCGCGATCATGACGGGCGATGCTGTCGCTCATGCTGCTGAAAGCGCGCACCAGTTCGCCGACTTCGTCCTGGCGATCGCTGGCCAGGCGTTCGCCTTCGTAATTGCCTGTCTCGATGGCGTGTGCGGCCTGCGCCAGTTGGCGTATCGGCCGCACCAGTGTTCGCTGCACATAAACGACGATGGCGAAGCACGCGACGATCAGCGCGACCAGCAACGCCGCCACCCAACCCAGATGCCGCGCTCCGAGTTCCTTCAAGCGCGCGCGTGCCGCACCGATGGCTTCATCCTCGTAGGCCTTCACCGAAGCGATGGAATAGCCAACGCGCACGCCGCCGATGCGCTGGTTGCCGATCATGATCGGCTCGGACACATCAACGATCTGCGCTGACCACTGTGTGTGCAGTTTGCTGGTCGCGATAGCTTCGTATGCCAAGGGATCGGCCATCTGCTTGCCGTACGCAGCGATTTCTTCGGTGCCGTCATGGATGATCCGGCCCTGCGGGTCGTAGACCAGCACATAACTGACATCCGGCTCCTTCTGCGCCGAACGAACGATATTTCCCACCGTGTCCAGGTCGAAGTAATAAAGCGGGTTGGCGAGCGTATCGGCCAGTTGGTCCACGGTGGCTTCGCCATGCCGGCGCAGGCTGCCTTCCACCACGCTGTGCATGGCCTCGCGGCCGAGTTCGCCGACTTCCTGTTGCATCGCCGTCTGCCGATGCAGCAATAGCAGCAGCAACGCCGCGACGACGGCCAGCATCACTGCCATCACCGCCAGGAACCGCGCCTGCAAGCCGAAGCGCACGCTCTTGGAACGCATGCTCTTCATTCGACTTGCTCGCGCACGCGCAGGACGCCTTGGCGCAGATGATCCAACGCTTCCAAGGAAGCCGAATCCACCGGCATGAACCGCGTGGTGCGGAAGAACAACTGCAGTGCTTCGCGCGCGTCGGGATCGTTGGCGGCTTGCAACAACACTTCGCGCAGCCGCGCCTCCACTTTTGGATCCAGATCGCCACGCACCATTTCCAGCGCGCGCGGGTAGTCCGGAGTTTCGTGGATGATGCGGAAATCGGTGCGGAACGCCGGCGGCATCCGCCGTATGTCTTCCCAGTCCAGATTGCTGACCACGCCCGCATCCACCAATCCCTTGTGGACCCACGTGGCGAGGTTCATTTCAGAACGGGCGAACACGTAACCCACCGAGTCCGGCGCCGGCCTGTCCATCGGCGACAGAAGAATTTCCAGGCGTTGTCCCGCGTCCAGGAGCTCCACCGCCGGCGCGAAGTAAGCGCTGGTCGAGGCGGTGTTCTGGAACGCCACCGTGCGCCCTGTCAGGTCCGCCAGCTTTTCCAACCCGCTGTCGCGGCGGACGAAGAAAACCCCGCGGTAACGGTCCGCCCCGCCGCGCTCGGTCAGCAACAACGGACGCGCCCGTGCGCGCTCCTGCAGGCGCATGGCGGTGCCGGCGGTTTCGGTGACCCAGTCCACCCGGCCGCGACGCAGATAGCTGGTCATCTGCTGCACGTCGCGCGCCATCAGTATCCGGCCTTCGGTGATGCCCACGTCACGCATGCGCGGCACCACGTAATCCAGCAGTGGCTTGAGCTGCTCGTAATGGGTCTTGGGATCGTCGCTGATGCGTCCCAGCACCAGTACCTGGCCATCGCTGGCGGCATTTGCCGCTGCGGTGGTAAAGGGAAATGTGGCTGCGCCTACCAGAATCAGTGCCAAGCCGAACCAGATTGTACGCAACGAGGAAAGCCCGACTAAACGATCTCGCGAGACTAGCGGAATTTGTGACTCCCGGACAGTCAGGGCGCCTTCTCCCGTGCTAGCCGAGCCATGCGCTGGGTGTCCGCCAGGATTCCGCGCAACAAGCGGACTTCCTGCTCGTTCAGATTGGCGCGCAGGAACAGTCGGCGCAGCTTGCGCATGGCCGAGTCGGGTGCGCGGCCTTTGTGGAAATCCACATCCATCAGCGTTTCCGCCAGTTGGCCGAAGAATCCCTCCATCTGCGCATGGTTGGCCGGGGTCTCGTCAGGGTGCAGGGCCTGCGGAGCCGGAATGGCGGCCAAGGCGAGCAGCGCCAGGCGCAACTCATATGCCAGCACCTGGACCGCGGCCGCCAGATTGAGCGAGCTGTATTCGGGATTGGCGGGGATATGCACCGACGCGTGGCATAGCTGCAGTTCCTCGTTGGTCAGGCCAGTCCGCTCGCGCCCGAACACCAGCGCCACCTCGCCCTGCCCGGCGGCGTCCACCGCCTTCTCGGCCGCATCGCGAGGCACCCATTCGTCCAGCGCCACTCGCCGGCTGCGCGCGGTGCAACCCAACACGAAGCGGCAGTCCGCCACTGCTTCGGCCAGGGTGTTCGCCACCACGGCTTCGGCCAGCAAATCGTCAGCCCCGGCCGCACGCCGGAACGCCTCTTCGGCTGGATAGTTTTCCGGTGCCACCAGCACCAGTCGTGCCAGGCCCATCGTCTTCAGCGCGCGCGCGGCGGCGCCGATATTGCCAGGGTGCTGGGTGCCCACCAGCACCACTCGGATGCGCCCTGCGGCGGCGTCGAAAGGATTGTCAGGAGTCTTCATGGGTGCAGATGGTAAACTGCGCGGGCCGGCCATCGAGCCGTGCTGCTCTTTTCCACTCGTTGCGCCCCATCACCGCCTGTCCGAGGTTGTCTTACCCATGCAGAAGCCCGTCATCACCGTCATGGTCAAAGCCGCCCGCCTGGCAGGCAATGTGCTGTTGAGGAACATCAACAAGCTCGATAGCTTGAACGTGGTACAGAAAGAACGCATGGACTACGCCAGCGAAGTGGACGCAGACGCCGAAAAGGTCATCGTCAAGGAACTCCGCCGCGCCTATCCCGACTATGCGGTCGTGGGCGAAGAAGGTGGCAACCAGGGCAGCGGACGCTATACCTGGGTGATCGACCCCTTGGACGGCACCAGCAACTACCTGCGGGGCTTCCCCCACTATTGCGTCTCGATCGCCCTGGTCGATAACGGCGAACCCACCGACGCGGTGATCTTCGACCCGCTGCGCAACGACCTGTTCACCGCCAGTCGTGGCGGCGGCGCCCAGCTCAATGAGCGGCGCATCCGGGTGACCGACCGCAAGGAGCTGGCGGGTGCCATGGTCGCTACCGGTTTTGCGCCACGCGAGCGTGCACGCACCGGTGCTCAACTGGAATGCATGCGCGAGCTGCTGGTGCATGCCGAAGACGTACGCCGTGCCGGTTCGGCCGCCCTGGATCTGGCCTATGTGGCCTGCGGCCGTCTCGACGCTTATTTCGAAGCTGGTGTGAGGGACTGGGATATCGCAGCCGGCGTGTTGCTGGTACGCGAAGCCGGCGGCAAAGTCTGCGATTTCCGCGGCGCCAGCCTTGCCCGCCTCGATGGCCGCAGCGCCCTGACCCGCCAGGTCGTCGCCGGCAACCTGCGCGTCTGCGAAGCGGTGCAGAAAACCATCGTGACGTCCGGCTACGCCGCCACGTTCACCTGATCCGCAGCGTGCGCCATGCGCGCACGGCGAGCATTGCATCACGTAGAGCGGAGCTTGCTCCGCTGCTTTGGATCAAGACAACGTCCCGAAGAGCAGCCGAGCAAGCTCGGCTCTACAAAAGCAACCGCAATGACGTAGAGCGGAGCTTGCTCCGCTGCTTCGAAACAAGACAGCGCCCAAAGAACAGCCGAGCAAGCTCAGCTCTACAAAAGCAACGGCAATGACGTAGAGCGGAGCTTGCTCCGCTGCTTTGGATCAAGACAGCGCCCAAAAAGCAGCCGAGCAAGCTCGGCTCTACAAAAGCAACGGCAATGACGTAGAGCGGAGCTTGCTCCGCTGCTTTGGATCAAGACAACGTCCCGAAGAGCAGCCGAGCAAGCTCGGCTCTACGTCGGATCGCACAAAAAAGGCCGCGCAATTGCGCGGCCTTTTCTGTGTTGCGGTCCCTGGGACTTAGGGCCGGCGTGCCAGCGCCGCTTCGTCCTTGGCACGTGGCAGCAAGTCCTGCTTGGTGACCTTCAGGAAACCGATGGTCAGCAACGGACAGGCGATGAAGATCGAGGAAATGGTACCGATCACGATCCCCATCATCTGCGACAGCGCCATGCCTTCCAGCGAGCCGCCACCGTACATGTACAACGCCAGCACGGTCAGGAATGCGACCAGCGAGGTGATGATGGTGCGCGACAGGGTTTGGTTGATCGACCGGTTCAGCACTTCCGTCGGCTCGGCACGCAATGAACGGAAGTTCTCGCGCACGCGGTCGAATACCACGATGGTGTCGTTGATCGAGAAGCCCATCACCGACAACAGGCCTGCCAGCACGGTCAGGTCGAACTCGCGCCCCGTCAGAGCGAAGAACCCTGCGACGATCAACACGTCATGCAAGGTGGTCAGGATGGCTGCCACGGCGAACTTCCACTCGAAGCGGAATGCGATGTAGATCAGGAAGCCGACCACCACGAAGATCAGCGCGTAAAGGCCGTTCATGGCCAGTTCCTTGCCGACCTGCGGACCTACGAACTCATTGCGCAGCATCGTCGCCTGGTTGTCAGCCGTCGAAGCCAGACGGATCACGTCCTGCGCTGCACGATTATTGGTATCGGAGCTGGTCTGGTCTTCGCGCGGCTGCAGGCGAACCAGCAGGTCCTTGCCGGTGCCGAAGGTCTGCACCTGGGCACTCCGGTAACCGCCTGCCTCCAGTCGCTCGCGCACCCCATCCACGTCGGGCGCGGTGTTGAAGCGCAGCTCCACCACCGTGCCGCCGGTGAAATCGAGCGCGTAGTTGAAGCCATTCACCACCATCGCGCCCACGGCGACGACCGCCAGCGCGACCGCCACGGCGATGGAGAACCAACGCAAACGCAGGAAGTTGATGTTGGTATGGTTGGAAATGAGGTGCAACGGGAAAATTTTCATGGTCTTGGGTCTCCCGTCAGATGGCCAGCGACTTGAGCTTGCGGCGGCGGCCGTAGATCAGGGTGGCGACGGCACGCGACACGGTCACCGCGGTGAACACGGAGGTCAGGATGCCGACGATCATGGTAATAGCGAAGCCCTTCAACGGGCCGGTACCGAACGCGAACAGCGCCACGCCCGCCAGCAGCGCGGTCATGTTGGAGTCGAAGATGGTGCCGGAGGCTTTGTCGTAACCGGTGGCGATCGCCGCCTGTGGCGGTACCCCGGCTCGCAGTTCCTCGCGTATGCGTTCGTTGATCAGCACGTTGGCGTCCACCGACATACCAATGGACAACGCCAAGCCGGCGAAGCCGGGCAAGGTCATGGTGGCGCCGAACAACGACATCACCGCCACCACCATCACCAGGTTGAGCAACAAGGCGATACAGGTGATCAGGCCGAACATGCGGTAGTAGACCAGGAAGAACGCCAGGGCGAACAGGAACGAGTACATCACTGCCTTGGTGCCGCGCTCGACGTTTTCCTTGCCCAGGCTGGGACCCACCACACGCTCTTCGATGAAATCCATCGGCGCTGCCAGCGAACCAGCGCGCAGCAGCTTGGCCAGGCTGTCTGCTTCGGCCTTCTCCAATCCCGTGGTCTGGAACTGCTTCCCGAATACGCCATTGACGTTGGCTACTGAAATCACTTCTTCCCGGATCCTGGTACCGCGGACTTCCTTGCCATCAACGATGGTCACCTGGGGAATCCGTTCGATATAAACCACGGCCATGGGTTTACCCACGTTGGCGCTGGTGAAATCGAACATGCGTTGGCCGGCAACGTTGTTGAGAGTGACGTCCACGGCCGGCAGGCCGTTGCTGTCCGCGCCAACGCTGGCCTTGGTCATCTCATCACCCGAGGCGATGATCCGCTTGTTGAGCAGTATCGGGCCGCCCTTGTCGCGCAACTGATAAACCTTCGCCTCCGGCGGGATCCTGCCGCTGGCCACGGCATCGGCGGCACTGCCATCCACCACCGCACGATATTCCAGCGTCGCGGTCGCACCGATCAGGCGCTTGGCCTCGGCGGTGTCCTGCACACCGGGCAGCTGCACGACCACGCGGTCGTTGCCCTGGCGCTGAATGATGGGTTCGGCCACGCCCAGTTCATTGACACGATTGCGCAGCGTGGCGATGTTCTGCTCGATGGCGTCGCCTGCCACCTGGTTCAATTCGCTTTCGGCCAGACCGATCACCAGCTGCTGGCCGCTGATCTCATAGGTCGGGGCGGTTCCTGGCGCTACGCCGGCACCCGCCGATGCGGTAAATGCTTTTGCCAACGCGTCGCGCGCGTCTTCAGGCTTCTGGCCCGGCACCAAGGTGACCACCATGCTGTCGTCGGGACGACGCTCCACCGACTGGTACTTCACCCGCGCATCGCGCAGCGTCGTACGGGCGTCTTCCAACAGCGAGTCAATGCGCTTGTTCAACGCGGCCCGCTGATCCACTTGCAAGACGAAATGCACGCCGCCCTGCAGGTCCAGGCCCTGAACCATGGGCTGGGCGCCCAGCTTGCTTAGCCAGTCCGGCACCGTGGAAGCCAGGTTCAACGCCACCACGTAGTCTTCGCCCAGGCTCTGGCGCAAGCTGTCGTTGGCCTTGGTCTGCGCGTCCAGGTCAGGCAGACGCACCAGCAAGTTGCCGCCGTCCTGCTCCACCTCTTTGGCGGTCACTCCCACGTCCTTCAATGCCGCATCCACGCGTTGCCGCAAGGCGCTGTCTATGGCGAAGCCGCGATTAGGGGTGATCTGGACCGAAGGATCTTGCGGGTAGATGTTGGGCAACGCATAGAGCGTGCTGAACAGCACTACCAGCAGGATGAGGACGTATTTCCAACGTGGGAATTCAAGCATTGCGGCAACCCGCACGAACCCTTCCCGGGTCCGCGCTCAGCAGTGGTGTAGAAACAGTGGATTCCGGCGTGGCGCGAACGGCGACAAGCCGGCGTGGATCAATTCATGAAATCAGGCGGACTTCAACGTGCCCTTCGGCAGCACGTTGCCTACGGCAGCCTTCTGTACGCGGATACGCACGCCTTCGGCGATTTCCACGGTGACGAAGTTGTCGCCGATGTCGGTAACGGTGCCGGCGATACCGCCGGAGGTGATGACTTCATCGCCCTTGGACAGTTTCTCCAGCATGCCGCGGTGTTCCTTGGCGCGCTTCATCTGCGGGCGGATCATCAGGAAATACATGACGGCGATCAGAGCGATCGGCATCAGCAGGCCAAAACCACCCAGGCCTTGCGGCGCTGCTGCGCCAACGACCTGCGCATGGGCCGGCGCGATCAGGAAATCTAGCAAATTCATGTATTTATCCATATATATACGAAACCAGCCGGGAATTATGCCACGCGTGACCGCTCCCGTCCCCACGGACCCGCACCGCACGGCGCAATGAACAGGGCCGGCGGGTCAAAGACCCCGGGAAATGCCGAAAGGTTCCGCGGGAGCGTTAGGTAGGAGCGGCGTCCCGCCGCGAGCTTTTTCCGTCAGATCGCGATAGAAGCGAAGAGCTCGCGGCGGGACGCCGCTCCTACAAAAACCTGTCTGCCCCTGCAGGATCAGGGTGCCGGCAACCCTCGGGCGGCGTAGAACGCCGTCCGGAATTCGGTGAAACGCCCCTGCTCGATGGCCGCGCGCATATCGGCCATCAGCTTCTGGTAGTACCAGAGGTTGTGCAGGGTTCCCAGCATGGGCGCCAGCATTTCGTTGCAGCGGTCCAGATGGCGCAGGTACGACCGGGTAAAACCGTTGCGGCAGGCGTAACAGCCGCAACCGGGCTCGATCGGATCCATATCCTGCTCGTACTTGGCATTGCGGATGCGCACCGTGCCGGACGAGGTGAAGTAATGGCCGTTGCGCGCGTTGCGCGTGGGCATGACGCAGTCGAACATGTCCACGCCGCGCGCCACTGATTCCACCAAGTCTTCCGGCCGGCCCACGCCCATCAGGTAGCGCGGCTGATCCTGCGGCAGCAGGGGATGGACATGTTCCAGAATGCGGTTGCGCTCTTCTTCCGGCTCGCCAACCGCCAGGCCGCCGATGGCGTAACCGTCGAAGCCGATCTGGCGCAAACCCGCCGCCGAGCGCTCGCGCAGGTGTTCGTGCACGCCGCCCTGGACGATGCCGAACAGCGCCGCGTCGTTGCCGCCGTGCGCGGCTTTGCTGCGTTCGGCCCAACGCAGGCTCAGCTCCATCGACTTGCTCGCTACTTCCTCGGTCGCCGGATACGGCGTGCACTCGTCGAAGATCATCACGATGTCCGAATCGAGCACCTTCTGCACATGCATGCTTTCTTCCGGCCCCAGGAACACCTTGCTGCCGTCCACCGGCGAAGCGAAGGTCACGCCCTGCTCGGTGATCTTGCGGCGATGCGCCAGCGAGAACACCTGGAATCCGCCGGAGTCGGTGAGTATCGGTTTGTTCCAGCGAGCGAAGCCATGCAGGCCGCCGTGCTTTTCGATGACCTCCAACCCCGGCCGCAGATACAGATGAAAGGTATTGCCGAGAATAATCTCCGCGCCGAGTTCCTCGGTGTGTTCCGGCAGGATCCCTTTTACCGAGCCATAGGTGCCGACCGGCATGAACGCCGGCGTTTCCACCGTACCGCGCGGAAACGTCAGCCGGCCGCGACGGGCGACGCCATCGGTGCCCAGCAATTGGAAGCTCAGTCGTGACATGTCGTTCGCTACTAAGGATGTTCTGAAGAAAAGGGCCGGACTATTTGGGACGAATCATGCTGAAGGTATCGCGAGTGGTGGCATAAAGACTGCCACCCATGCGGCCGACCAGGTCCAGCTTGGCCGCGTCGGCGTGGCGTGCATCGGCCAGCACATCATCATCGATATGCGCCAGCAGCACTTCGGCGAAAACCAGATGATGGGTGGGCCGCTCGGCCGGGTACGGCTTGATCTCCGCCAGTCGACACTCGAACGCCACCGATGCGCCAGCCACCCGCAGCGGCGTTACCCGTTCGCTGGGAACAGCGGCAATGCCGAATTGCTCGAATTCGCTGATGCCGTGCGGCAGGCTGGACGAACTGGCATTCATCGTTTCGGCCTGCGCGTGACTGACCAGATGCACCACCAGTTCACCGTTGTCGCGCAGGTTGAGCAGTGTGTCTTTCGGTTCGCCTCCATTACGCTGGCTGATGCTGATCATCAACGTGGGCGGGTCGTCGCAAACCACCTGGAAGAAGCTGAAAGGCGCCAGATTGTCGATGCCATCGAACGATCGCGTGGACACCCAGGCGATCGGCCGCGGCGTGACCGTCGCCGTCAGCCAGCGATAGCCTTCCGCAGCTGGCAACTCGGAGAAATCAAGACGCATCCGGCTGCCCTTTCGCCGCATCATCCGCCTGCGGGAACAGCAGCATGGCATCACCATAAGAGAAGAAACGGTAGTGCTCGCGCACCGCGTGCTGGTAGGCGGCCATGACGCGCGCCTTTCCAGCGAAAGCGGATACCAGCATCAGCAGCGTGCTTTCCGGCAGGTGGAAATTGGTGACCATCGCGTCGACGCTGCGGATGCGATAACCGGGGAAAATGAAGATCTGCGTTTCGCCGGCGAATGGTTGCAATTCACCGTGACCGTTCTCATTCACGCGTGTCGCCGATTCCAGCGCTCGCACAACCGTCGTTCCCACGGCGATCACCCGGCCGCCGCGCGTGCGGGTTGCGCGTACTTGTTCCACCAGCGAAGCGCCCACGTTCAACCACTCACTGTGCATCCGATGTTCGCGTACATCTTCGACCCGTATCGGCTGGAAGGTGCCGGCACCCACGTGCAAGGTCACGTGGCCGAAGTTGACGCCTTTGGCACGTAGTGCGTCCAGCAACGCATCATCGAAATGCAGGCCCGCGGTCGGCGCGGCCACGGCGCCCAACTCGCGCGCGAACACCGTCTGGTAGCGTTCATCATCGTCGGCGCCGGGCTGGCGCTGGATGTACGGCGGCAGCGGCAATCGTCCCGCCTTCAGCAGCCAGCTTTCCAACGAATCGGGCACATGGAAGCGCAACTGGTAGAACTCGCCATCGCGGCCCAGCACTTCCGCTTCGCCGCCCGCATCCAGATGGATACGGCCGCCCGGCTTGGGCGATTTGCTGGCGCCGATTTGCACCCGCGCTGCGTTATCCGGCAGCAGGCGCTCGATCAGTATCTCCACGCGTCCGCCGCTGTCCTTCTGCCCGAACAATCGCGCCGGGATTACCCGGGTGTCGTTAAACACCAGCAAATCGCCCGGAGCCAGCCACTCCGGCAAGTCACGCACATGGCGATCCGCGAACGGTTGATCCCCCGGTGGCACCACCAACAGGCGGCTGGCGGAACGCTCGGGCAGCGGAGCCTGCGCAATCAGCGCTTGCGGCAATTCGAAATGGAAGTCGGACTTCTTCACGGGGTTGGCCTGGGGAGGGCGCGCATTGTACGTGAGCGAGGCTTTTCTTACCGATGGCGCGGGCTGCGGCGCTTGCGGCTGCCGGTAAAAAAACTGACCTACCGCTCGAATTTGGTCGACAGCACGATGGATGAGGTGGTCCGCTCAACCCCTTCAATCGCGCCGATCCGGTCGGTCAGCTGGTCCATGGCGTCCACCGAAGGCACCACGCCAATCGCGATCAGGTCGTAGGCGCCGCTGACCGAATGCAGCACCCGCAGTTCAGGCATCGCGCGCAAGGCTGCGACGACCGAGGTCATCTGCTTGGGGTGAACCGTGATCATGATGTGGGCGCGGATATAGACGCGCTCGAAATCTTCGCGCACCCGTACGGTGTAGCCGCTGATGATGCCTTCCTGCTCCAGCCGTTCGATGCGGCTTTGCACGGTGGTGCGGGACAGATTGAGCCGGCGGGCGATCTGAGCGGTGGAGGCGCGCGCGTTCTCCCGCAGGAGGGATAACAGCAGTTCGTCGGTGGCGGAGATCTTCATTCGGCCGGCATTTTCGTCGATTCGACGAAATTTAGAGGAAATCTGCGCAAATCATAACTGTCAAACGACGAATTTATCTAGATAATTGGAAGCTTGCCTTCAGTACCTACAAAAGAGACGCCCATGTCCCCGATCGAACTGCTCGCCCCCCTGCGTGCCCACAAGGGCAAACGCCTGACCACTGGGCTCGACGATGCCATGGTGACGCGATTCGCGGCGACCCACCCCGACCTGGTTGCCGCCATCAAGGCGGCCGCGGAAGAGCATGCCGCGCTGCAGGGCGAGTTCGCCGAACTGTTCGATATGGACGAAGACCAACAGCTGCGCGCTGTCCAGGGCGGCTTCGTCAACTTCTATCCGGACGACGCGATCACCCCTTACATCGCGCTGGCCGCACGCGGCCCCTGGGTGGTCAGCCTCAACGGAGCGGTGCTGTACGACGCTGGCGGCTACGGCATGCTCGGCTTCGGCCACACCCCCGAGCAGGTGATGGCCGCCATGGCCAAACCACAGGCGATGGCCAACATCATGACGCCCAGCCTGTCGCAGCTGCGTTTCGACCGTGCACTGCGCAAGGAGATCGGGCACACCCGCGGCGGTTGTCCCTACGCCCGCTTCCTGTGCCTGAATTCAGGTTCCGAGTCGGTGGGCCTGGGCGCGCGCATCGCGGACATCAACACCAAGCTGCAGACCGACCCGGGCGCCAAATACGAAGGCCGCGCGATCAAGCGCATCGTGGTGAAGGGTAGCTTCCACGGCCGCACCGAACGCCCGGCGCTGTATTCGGACTCCTCACGCAAATCCTATGTCCAGCATCTGGCGAGTTTCCGCAACGAAGACTCGCTGATCGCCATTGAGCCCTACGACGTGGACGCGTTGAAGCGCGCATTCGCCGACGCCGACGCCAAGGGCTGGTTTGTGGAAGCCGTATTCCTGGAGCCGGTGATGGGCGAAGGCGACCCGGGCCGCTCGGTACCCCCGGCGTTCTACGCCGCCGCGCGCGAGCTGACCCGCAGCCACGGCAGCCTGTTCCTGGTCGATTCGATCCAGGCGGGCCTGCGCGCCCATGGCGTGCTCTCCATCGTGGACTACCCCGGTTTCGAAGGCCTGGATGCGCCGGACATGGAAACGTATTCCAAAGCGCTGAACGCCGCGCAATATCCGCTGTCGGTGCTGGCGGTCAACGAACGCGCCGCCGGCTTGTATCGCAAGGGCGTGTACGGCAACACCATGACCAGCAATCCACGCGCGCTGGACGTTGCCTGCACGGTGCTGGAAATGTTGACCCCGCAATTGCGCGAGAACATCCGAGTGCGCGGCAAGGAAGCTGTGGAAAAACTGGAAAAATTGAAGGCCGAGTTGGGTGGACTGATCACCAAGGTGCAAGGCACCGGCTTGTTGTTCTCCTGCGAATTGGCACCCCAGTTCAAGTGCTATGGCGCGGGTTCCACCGAGGAATGGCTGCGCGAGCGCGGCGTCAACGTGATCCACGGCGGCGCCAATTCGTTGCGCTTCACGCCGCATTTCGCGATGGCATCGGATGAACTGGATCTGCTGGTCAGCATGATAGGCCGTGCCCTCCGCGAAGGACCGCGCGCCGCGCAGCAAGCCGCGGCGGCTTAAGCAACCTGGTGCGTCTCGCTGTAGGAGCGGCGGCTCGCCGGTAGGAGCGGCGTCCCCGCCGCGAGTTCTTCCTGCCAGACCGCGATAAAAGCAAGAGCTCGCGCCGAGACGGCGCTCCTACAGAATCCTGATATTGCCGTTGTAGGAGCGGCGTCCCGCCGCGAGCTCTTCCTGCCAGACCGCGATAAAGCAAAGAGCTCGCGCCGAGACGGCGCTCCTACAGAAAATCCTGATATTGCCGTTGTAGGAGCGGCGTCCCCGCCGCGAGCTCTTCCTGCCAGACCGCGATAAAGCAAAGAGCTCGCGCCGAGACGGCGCTCCTACGGAATCCTGATATTGCCGTTGCAGGAGCGGCGTCCCCGCCGCGAGCTCTTCCTGCCAGACCGCGATAAAAGCAAGAGCTCGCGCCGAGACGGCGCTCCTACGGAATCCTGATATTGCCGTTGTAGGAGCGGCGTCCCGCCGCGAGTTCTTCCGTCGGCTTGAAGGGTGCTAGCGGGCAAGCACACAACCCGGCAAATTCAACGCTTTGGCAATATCGCGCCAATCGAACGCGGCAACCGCCTGATCATCGTCAACCGCGTAGAACACGCCCTGCGGGAAACGTGCATCGGAAGTCTGGTCCAACCACACGCCATCGGTGTTGGCCGTCTTCTCACCCGCGAAAGCGCCCAAGTGCCTCAACGTTTTCCGATCGAAGATATGAAACAGGCTGCGATCCTTGAACTGGTCGGTGGCGATCCAATAGCCCGCCCCGCCTTCGCAGCGCATCAATGCCATGCCTTCCGCCTGCGCCTTGAACAGATCCGCTCCGATGTCACGGCCACGGTAACGACCTTCAAGATCGTATTCGCGCAGGCGTGTGCCGGTGGCCACGTCTTCTTCGGCCAGCAGCAATCGGTCGTTTTCCACGTCGCCAAACACCGACTCGGCGATTCGGATAGCACCGGCATCGGTGGTTTCGCCGAAGCTACCCATCAACCTAGCCTGCCAACCCTCTGGCACACGCCGCAGCTGATAACGCTTGAAACGCTGGTCCAACTCCGCCAATGGCGGTGGCAGGTCCTCGTTCTGCGGCGACATGTAGTTGTCGCTGACAATCACTTCGTAACTGTCCTTCTGCGCACGCACCCACAAGCCGTACGGCTGCTTCAAGTCGTCCGCACCAAGCACCAGCAAAGGCTGCATGGATGGCAACTGGAACAGCTGTACTCGATGATTGTCGCGTTCCACCACCAGCGCCAGATCATCGATCACCGCGATGCCGTTCGGACGACGCATCTGCCCCAGTGTCGTGCCCGTACTGCCGACGGTCCGCAGCGGGTGACCGGTGCCGCCGTCGTAGATCACCAGACGATCGCCGGCTTTGGCGGTAGCCAGCAACCAACGCTGACCATCGGGCGCACGCCAACTAGCTGGCGAATCGATATTTTCGGCCGGCGTGGCAGGTGTGAGGAATGCCTCGCGGATCACTTGGTGCGGCAGTTTCGCTTCGCTCAGCAGCGGATCTTTTTCGAAGGCTTCATCGGGCTCGCGGTCCAACTGTGGCGTAGCGGCGCAAGCGGCAAGCGTCCAGACAGCCACACACATGGCGAAGCGAAATTTCACTGGTCATCCCCTGGCAGAAAAACTGCAATAGACAATCGGAAAGCTTGTACCGACCGATTATGAAGTTCTTGTGTCAGTGGACGACAGCGATGCCAATCCGCCCGGTTCGAGGCATGTTCAAGACAATCGCGTGACAAACCGCCACCACATGCGTTTAAGCACGCGGCCAAGCGAGTTGCCCGACACGTCTTGGTCATATTTACGCCACATCGCCCGCGTAGAAAGTTTCGTTTAACTTGATAACGGGGACGTGACACGATGAAACGCAATGCCTTGGCTGCCGGCCTGTCGCAGGCGCTGTTCTGCATGGCGCTACTGCCCGCCAGCTTCGCCGCCACCGCTCAAGTGGTGACGCCTGACGCCGGCGCGGCCGATCCCAAGCAATTGGACACCATCGTGGTCCAGGGGGAGATCGCCTACCGCAACCGCACCGAGGCCACGGCGCCCGTACTGTCGTATGACCTGGAATACTTCCAGCGCTTCGAGCCGCTGACCGTCGGCGACATGCTGAAGCGCGTGCCCAGCATGGTCTTCGTTTCCGATGTATTGGAATACGACGGCGCCCAGCTCCGTGGCCTGGATCCGGGCTACACCCAGATTCTCATCAATGGCAAGAAAGTGCCCGGCGCCGGCAATGATCGCTCATTCTTCGTCGATCGCATTCCCGCCGAGCTGGTGGAACGTATCGAGATCATCCGCAGTACCAGCGCCAACCGTTCAGGTGATGCGGTGGCGGGCGCATTGAACATCGTGCTGCGTGACGCCTATGAGTTCGACGGAAAATATGTACGCGCCGGGGTGATGCATTTCGACGACGGCAAGTACAAGAACACCTATGGCGGGGTAGCCGGCGGAGAGATGGCTGGTGGGCGACTGCTGGGCGGCTTCAACGTGCAGGGGCGTTACAACCCGAAGCTCAAGCGCAGTGACCGTTTCGAAGAACCCGGTGGTGATTTCGTCGATGCCGAGGACCAGACCGACACCCGCGACGGCACCGACTATTCGGCCAACCTGTCCTACACCCGCGACATCGGCAGCGGCAGGCTCACCCTTGACGGCTTCTACGTGCGCACCGATCGCACTGAAACCGAGCACTCGCTGGAGTACAACGATCCATCCAGCATCAGCCGCGACAACTTGCTGTCGGAGAATAATCAGCTGACGGACATCGACCAGGACAATGGATCCTTGGGCGCCGAGTACGTGTTCGACATGGCCGGCGGTCGCACCGAGCTCGATCTCGGCTACGCGCGTTTCGAGGACAACACCATCAGCACCGAGGAAGAAGTCGGCTATGACGATGACGACGCACCACCCTCCTTCGATGGATTCGAGGGCACACGTACGCTTACCGATACCGCTGATCGCGAACTGAGCTTCAAGGCTGCGCACAAGCGCGATCTCGGCGCCGTGCTGATGGAGTTCGGTGTGGATTACCTGGATAAGCAACGCGAAGTCGCGCTGCAGGTCAGCGAAGTGGAAACCGACGAGGAAGGCGCGCCACTGCCGCCTTACGACGAGTTCGACCGCAACACCAGCCGCATCGACGAACGCCGTGTCGACCCTTATCTGATGTTTTCCGGCGCGCAAGGCAGCCTGGCCTGGGAAGCCGGCCTGCGCTACGAGAACACCGACATGGATGTGCGTGCGGACGACGAATCCGCCAGCAATGACTACTCGATGCTGCTGCCTTCCGGCCACCTGAAGTGGGATGTCACTGACAACGACCGCATCAGCCTGTCGCTGGGCCGCACGGTACGTCGACCCAACTTCAATTCGATCCTGCCGCTGCTGTTGGAAGAGGAATACGGCGACAACGATTTCATCGGCAACCCGCAGTTGGATCCGGAGTTGGCATGGGGCATCGATCTCGGCTTCGAACGCCGTCTTGGAAAACGCGGCGTTGTCGGCATCAATCTCTTCTACCGCGATGTGCAGGATCTGATCGAAGTGGTGAACACCGGCGAACCCAGCGCCACCGCAGTCGGCGATTTCGAGGATGAGGTGGAGGAGTTCCTGGAGGAGAATCCGGGTGCGGTCCCGGGCTCGCCCGGGTATCCGGAATTCGATCCCAGCAGCTTCGTCTATACCGCCGCCAACGTCGGCGACGGCTATGTCTATGGCGTCGAGTTGGACATGTCCACGCCACTGACGGCCATCGGAATGCCGGACACGGGCGTGTTCGTCAATTACTCGTGGCTGGACAGCTCGGTCGATGATGCATTCGGTGAGCGTCGTTTCAACAACCAGGCGAAGTACGTCTACAACGTCGGCTTCATCCAGGATGTCCCGTCGTGGGGCTTCTCTTTCGGAGCCAGCTATCGCCGCCAAGGCGATGCGTTTTCGCGCATCCTGGCAGAAGAAATCACCACTCGATATGGCGAAGACCTGGAAGTCTTCGTCGAGAAGCGCTTCGGCCAGAACCTTTCCTTGCGCCTGACCGGGTCCAACCTGCTGGATGCGGACAAACGCGAAGCCTTCAACAAGTTCGACAATGCCGCAGATCAGCTGGACCGCGATTTCGACGAATACGAGCTCGAACGCGAGACCGCTGGGCCGGTCTATCAGCTAATCGCGCGCTTCTCCTTCTGATCGCGCTGCGGTAGCCCATCGCCAGTGAAGCCGGCCCAGTGCCGGCTTCACTTTTTGGGCCCCGCTCCTGGGGCTGATGTTTCGACACCCCGCCGCCGTTGGTGCAGACTTTGCCGGTCCTCCATTGCGGTGCCCACCATGAAAACCGTCGAAGTTCTGCACCCGCTGGTCCAACACAAGATCGGGCTGTTGCGGAATGCCACGCTTAATACCAAGGATTTCCGCGAGTTGGTGACCGAACTGGGCACACTGCTGGCCTACGAGGCCACCGCCGACCTGGAGCTGACCACCGAGACCATGGCCGGCTGGGCCGGTGAGGTGGAGGTAAAGAAGATCGCTGGTGCCAAGATCACCCTGGTGCCGATCCTGCGCGCCGGACTGGGGATGCTGCCGGGTGTGCTGGCGCTGATTCCCACCGCGCGGGTCAGCGTGGTCGGCCTGCAACGTGATGAGGAAACCCTCCAGCCAGTGCCATATTTCGAGAAGCTGACCGGCCGACTGGAAGAACGCGACGCCCTGATTCTTGACCCGATGCTCGCCACCGGCGGCACGTTGATCGCCACCATCGACATGCTCAAACGTGCCGGCTGCCGACGCATCAAAGGCGTCTTCCTGGTTGCCGCACCGGAAGGCCTGGCCGCACTGGAAAAAGTCCATCCCGACGTGGAGGTCTATACCGCCGCCATTGACGAGCGCCTCAACGACAAGGGATACATCCTGCCGGGATTGGGCGACGCCGGGGATCGGATTTTTGGTACGCGCGTTGGATGATGATGCCGAACTGGAGCCCAATGTAGAGCCGAGATTGCTCGGCTCCACGAGAACCGCCTCGGCCCTTGATCTCATGTAGAGCCGAGCTTGCTCGGCTGCTCTTTGCCCGGCGTGCCGTTGCGCCAAGAGCAGCGGAGCAAGCTCCGCTCTACGAGAAGCGCCTCGGCCCTTGATCTGATGTAGAGCCGAGCTTGCTCGGCTGCTCTTTGCTGGCATGTCATTGCGCCAGAGCAGCGGAGCGAGCTCCGCTCTACGAGAAGCGCCTCGGCCCTTGATCCAATGTAGAGCCGAGCTTGCTCGGCTGCTCTTTGCCGGCATGCCGTTGCGCCAGGAGCAGCGGAGCAAGCTCCGCTCTACGAGAAGCGCCTCGGCCCTTGATCCAATGTAGAGCCGAGCTTGCTCGGCTGCTCTTTGCCCGACGTGTCATTGCGCCAAGAGCAGCGGAGCAAGCTCCGCTCTACGAGAAACACCCCGGCTCTTGATCTCATGTAGAGCCGAGCTTGCTCGGCTGCTCTTTGCCCGGCGTGCCGTTGCGACAAGAGCAGCGGAGCAAGCTCCGCTCTACGAGAAGCGCCTCGGCCTGACTGATGTAGAGCCGAGCTTGCTCGGCTGCTCTTGCCCGGCATGCCGTTGCGACAAGAGCAGCGGAGCAAGCTCCGCTCTACGAGAAGCTTCTACAGGTCTTCGGTACGCTGCACCCATTGGCACCACCAATGAGGATAGTCCTCGATACGGGAAACTAGGCCGCTGCGTATTGGGTTGGCCACCAGATAACGAGCCTGTTCAAGCAGGTCCTCATCCTCACGGATTCGGTGGTCATAGAACCCTGGTTGCCATATGCTGCCGCCTCCTAGAATCTCCGCATTCACAGCGCGCGCCAAGCGTGATTTGAATGCCTGCAGGCAACGGCTCAGAGAGCCTTGCTTTAATTCCAATAGCCAATGCACGTGATCGGGCATGATCACCCATGCCAGCGAGGCGACTCTTTCCTCTTCTTCACACCGAGCGATCTCCGTAGCAGCAGCGCCTGCTACTTGGGATTGCCCGAACAGCGGGTCGCGGTTCGAAGTGACGGTGGTAACGACGTAATGCGCCCCGAGTTGGGAATTGCGACCGGTGATTAGACGTGGGCTTGCCATGGAAAAAGCATCGCCCTTTCCATAATTGAATCCTTTAGGGTTCTCCCGAACCTTGTGTAGGGATCAGCCGTTTCGATTTGTCCGTAATGTGCCTGGATAAGTCGAGAGGCAGGAATTCCGCGACACCCGACATCTAATGTAGAGCCGA